>JAFGKZ010000011.1 GCA_016928315.1 Calditrichaceae bacterium | reverse complement strand
AGAATATAAAAAAAATTGCTAAGGTTTAAATTAGATTTTCTAAGATGCATCACTATTCTCCGTAAAAGTTCAATCTACACTTGTGATTTTTCACGTCCCATATCCGATATATTTGAGCTGGAATACACTAATTACTGTTTTGATTATAAAACATGATAGCATTAATTTAAAGTGAAAAACAGTGAAAAACATACCCTAACATTAGAATTTATAAAAAAGATTTTTATTAAATGGTTCTGCAGATTACCTACTATGGGTAATGCAAAAAATACAATTAAGCATAAACATGTGTTTCATTTTAAAAGAATGTTACTTAAATTACTGAGGCAGTTCAATTCGTATTCTTCTAAGGGATCAAATGTTTAACGATTCGACCCGAGAGAAACTTCTTGAAAAAATATTAAATAGTAAAGAATTTAGTAATTCTTCCATATATGGTAATTATCTGAATTATCTCGTTAATGCCGCTATTGAAGGTATAACTCTCAAAGAAACAACCATAGCCATCGACTTTTTTGGAAAAGATGCTGAATTCAATCCGGCAGAGGATACCATAGTGCGGTCCCATACGTACACATTAAGAAAAAAGCTTGAAAGATATTATTTCACTGAAGGAAGGAAAGATAAATACAGATTGCGAATACCAAAGGGGCATTACGAAACTATTTTTGAAGAAGCCCCCAATAATATTTATTCAGGTGTGTATTTAGCGAGTATTCTTAAAAAGTACTATCCTTTAATTATCATTTTAAGCCTTATAATAGTAATTGCCTATCTTTTAAATAAAAATAATATCAAAAATGAGAAAATAGAAGCATACCAGATAATTGATTCTGAAAATTTTATATGGAAAGAATATATACATTCCGAATTACCCATATTAATTATACCAGGCGATCATTTCACATTTGATATATTTAGTCAAAAATTTAATAGATCTTTTAGCGTACGTGATGTTACAATAAATTCAATGGAAGATTTAGATGCACTAAAAGAAAAATTTGGCGATAATACGCTGCAACCTGCCCCCGAACCCTATTTCCCTTATCACAGTATTTGGGGATTACCGCCGGTGCTTTCAGTATTGTTTTCAGCAAATCAGAAGCCAATTTTACGCAAATCATCCGATATCAGCCCACAAATTTTGGATGAATACAATATTATCTTTTTAGGAAGCATAAAAACACTATATGCACTGAAACATACAGTAGAAAGGTCAAATTTTTATTTTACCATCTCGCCGCATACCATCACATATAGTCCATCGGATAGCACTAAAAAACAAATTTTCAAAACAAGTCTCCATTCATCAGGGCAGAATGAAGACCTTGTATTAGCATTAAAACTCCCTGGTCCGGCTAAAAACACTACTTTTATTATTGCATCATATCATTCTCTTGGCGTACCGGAAATTGCAAACTATCTGGTCGATGAGGGACGAAGTAAGGAGTTGCATCAATTATTTATTGATAAATACGGTCACACCCCAAAGTATTTTGAATTATTGTTTAAAGTGATTGGCATAGATAAAACGGCTTACGCAACTGAAATTCTTATCTACAATGAAATAGAAGAATTCAATTAATTTGTTTAGAGTACACTTATATTTGTATGACATCGAAAGGCACTTAAAAATGATTAAATTTTTATATAATACACTTATTTGTATAATTTTAATAGTGATGCCGTTATATGCTGGTGAAGACCATAAAGAATATTTTGAATCTTCATTTTCTACTCCGCAGGAAGTAACAAAGGCCTGCCTTGAATGCCATGATCAGGCTGCAAACGATGTGATGAAAACCGTGCACTGGACATGGGAAAGCATACCGTTTCCTTCAAAAGATAATCAGGATACGCTTTACCTGGGTAAAAAAAATACTATAAACAATTTTTGCATTGCACTTGAGTCCAATTGGCCGCGTTGCACCAGCTGCCATGCCGGATATGGCTGGAAAAATGCTTCATTCGATTTTAAGAAAGAAGAAAATGTTGATTGCCTGGTATGTCATGATCAAACAGGTACATATAAAAAATCACCCGCGGCTGCCGGTTTATCTGCAGAAGGCACAGATCTGCTTAACATTGCACAGAATGTCGGCCCCTCAACCAGAGTGAATTGTGGATCTTGCCATTTTTATGGAGGCGGCGGGGAAAATGTGAAACACGGCGATCTTGACCAGGGATTGGTTGATCCTTCAGATCAGTATGATATCCATATGGGTAACGGCATGACTTGCCAGGACTGCCATACAACAGAAAATCATTCAATCAAGGGTCGATCAATGGCTATTGTTACCGATACAGTAAATCGGGTATTTTGTACGGATTGCCATGAATCAACGGTTCATGAAAAAGAAACTTTAAATAAACATTCTGTAAAAATTGCCTGTCAGACATGCCATATACCTGTTTACGCAAAAGAAAGACCTACAAAAATATACTGGGACTGGTCAACCGCCGGACAGGATAAGGCTGTTGAGAAAGATATTTATGGTATGCCCAATTACGACAAAAAGAAAGGTGATTTTAAATGGGACATAAAAATCAAACCGGAATACTACTGGTACAATGAAAATTCAGAACGTTATATCAAAGGTCAAAAACTAGATCCGGATAAAGTTTTAGCATTAAATAAACCATTGGGCAATTTAAAAGATAATAACTCAAAGTTATATCCATTTAAAGTGATGCGTGGTAGACAGATTTATGATACGGAATACCATTATTTGGTCATACCTCAATTATGGGAAGGCTATTGGATGCATTTTGACTGGAATAAGGCATCCGAAGATGGTATGAAAGCAGCGGGATTAGAATACAGCGGCAAGTATGGCTGGATAGAGACGGAAATGTACTGGAAATTGAACCATATGGTCAGCCCTAAAGAAGATGCATTAAAATGTACTGACTGTCACGGCAAGGGTGATAATAGACGTATTGATTGGGAAAGACTCGGCTATAAAGGCGATCAGCAATTGAAAAAGAATCGCGATTAACTACAACTGATTTTGTAAACTATAGATTAAATTTATAGAATGATAAAGCTGATACCTGGTTTATACATTTGGATGCGGTATCAGCTTTTATATTTTACCTCTGCACCCGTGCTGATCCGCCTTTGGCAAAAGCTTCCACTTCAGGTAATTTAGCCATCGTCGTATCACCGGGAAAGCTGGTTAATAATGCGCCATGCGCCCACCCAAGTTTCAGAGCATCTTCCGGTTTCCTTCCGTTGATTAAACCATAAATAAGTCCCGTTGCGAAACCATCGCCGCCGCCAATTCTATCGAGTACGTTGAGTTCAGTTGTTGGACTGACATATTGCTGCCCATTATACCAGAGCACCGCCCCCCATTTATGTTTATTGGCTGATTCCACTTCGCGCAAGGTAGTAGCAACCATTTTAATATTAGGAAACTGTTTTGTAACTTTTTCAATCATATCAAAAAAAGTGCTGGTATCAAATTTGGATTTTGCCGACACTTCAGGCCCTGTGATACCTAAACCCAACTGTAAATCTTCTTCATTGCCAATAAGAGCGTCCACATTTTCAACGATTCTGCGCAATGTTTTTTGCGCTTTTTCAAGTCCGCCAATCGGCGACCATAATTTGCCGCGATAATTTAAATCAAAAGAATTAATCGTACCGGAATTTTTTGCGGCCTGCATACCTTCAATAATAACTTCTGAAGTCGTCTCTGATAATGCTGCAAAAATTCCACCGGAATGAAACCAGCGCACGCCTTTGGAAAAAATAGTATTCCAGTCAATATCGCCGGGCTTTAACAGGGCTGCCGCTTCATTTGAGCGATTATAAAAAACAACCGGAGGCCGAACACCATAGCCGCGATCGCTGTAAACCGTAGCGATATTAGGCCCGCGAACGCCATCATGATCAAAATGTTTAAGATACGTTTGCACGCCCATTTCACGGACGCGGGTTTGTACCATTTCACCAATACCATAATTGACCATAGCAGAAGCAATACCGGTTCTTAATCCGAAGCAATCCGCTAAACCGGCAGCAACATTGTATTCACCGCCTGATACATGAATGTCGACAGACCTTGCTTTTCTAAATGGTACAACCCCGGGATCAAGCCGGTGTACCAATGCTCCCAGAGATAAAAAATCCAGTTCACATGTATCTTTCCTTATTTTTAACTCACTCATATATTTCTCCTATGATAATTAATCAAGCCCCTTAAATGAGGGTGTCGCAGTTTATTTTAAATCATTGATTTAGTCTTATCAGAGTGTAGTATTCCAATTTTCAAATTTTAGTTGTGCAAATTTGTGCCTCTTCGCAGCTTTGATTCCTTTATGCAACAGCCTTTTACTAAGGGGGAGGATAATTAATCTATCAATTAAATCTACCCTTATGCGCCCAAAGTCCCAGAGCCGGATTGGATATGTAAAATATTTCTTCCCCGTTTCTTAAAATATTATATCCCTCCTTTAATTGAGTAGGATCGTACTTTTTCATCATATCCCGAAAATCAGTATAACTAAAATTCACATTCTCAATTTCTTCTCTGCTTAAACATCCCGGACAATATGTTATTTTAAAACGATTTTCTGATGAACCATGTATCAAATGCGCTGCAGCGCTGAGATTATTCTGCAGATCCTCATTTTTTTCAGTTAATTCAAGTATTTCAGGCGTCGTAAGATAGCCATATTTTCGAATCAGCTCATCAATCTTTTTATCCTCACCGAATTCTTTGAGTCCCGGCGCCAATACGATCAGTTCTCCACCATCCGCAATAGCCATGCGTGTACGGTAAATACTTTTATTACCCAGCCAGGTGCTTTTAAATTCAGCTCGATCCAGGTAAACTACAACTTTGTTTAACGGTTCATCCAGTAATTTAAAATTTTCTTTTAACGATAAATCCGCCGCCTTCTCGAAGCATTCCATATCATCACCAACGTATAAGCCTTTTACAACCAGCTTGCCGCGGCTGTTTTTTCCAACGACGGTAAGCACGTAAACAATCGGCAAATGATTGGCAAAGTTATCCGCTGCATAATTCAAAACGTCACGAACCGGATTTTTAGCTCTGCCCATAATGCGTTCCATTCCGTAAACAGCGCCAAGGAAATGACTTTTATTAATACCTTCCGAACCGCCCGTGCCAACAAAAATATTTTTATTGTAGTTAGCCATTCCAATCACTTCATGCGGCACAACCTGCCCAATGGATAAAATTAAATCATGCCCGCCATCCGCCAACAACTTATTAACCTGCGCCGGCCAGGTATATTTCACTTTTCCATTTGATACTTCTGACACATACTCGGCAGGAACTTCTCCCAGCGTGGTAATATCGTTGCGCCAGTCATGAACACGAAACAGCTTTTTAGGAACGCCGACAAACATGTGATCTATTTGACTTTTTGTCATTGCCGTATGTGTTCCAAGGGCCGGCAGAATATCTGTTAATTTTTCATCATAATATTTATAGCAATAGGAAGTTAATTCACCTGCAAAAGAATGAAAACGAGTATAATCCGGTGGAATTGCCAGCACTTTTTTTCTGCGACCCAGTGTTTCGAGAGCCTGGAAAAGTGACTGTTGCAATTCTTCGGAAGTAAATCCTCTGTCCGGTAATTCTTTTTTAAATATTAAACTCATTCTAAATCTGCAAATCTTATTTTTTGACAATAGTGTTCAATAATGATTATCCTGCCCCGAAAAACAAGGGGATAAGGGAATCAGATAATAAAAACTTTTAAACAGTATAGGTACTCGATGCTGTTGTACCTCCGCGACCAGTCCAGTTAGTGTGAAAAAACTCGCCTCTTGGTTTATCGATACGTTCATATGTATGCGCACCAAAATAATCGCGTTGCGCCTGAAGTAAATTAGCCGGTAGTACTTCACTGCGATACCCATCATAATATGCCAAAGCGCTGCTAAATGCCGGTACAGGAATACCCGCTTCAATGGCTTTGGCAACCACTGATCTCCAGGCCTTCTGATTATTATCGATAACGTCTTTGAAATATTCGTCCAGTAACAGATTTTGTAATTTTGGATTTTTATCGAAGGCTTCTTTGATTTTACCAAGAAACTGAGCGCGTATGATGCAGCCGCCGCGCCACATTAAAGCTATCTCACCGTACTTTAAATCCCATTGATATTCTTCAGCCGCCAATTTCATTAGCTGATAACCTTGCGCATAGGAACATATTTTGGAAGCGTACAACGCCTGTCGAATCATTTCGACAAATACTTTTTTATCCACATCAATCTTTACGCCAGGTCCTTTCAGCGCCTTAGACGCAGCTACACGTTCTTCCTTAATAGCGCTCATAGCCCGTGCAAATACCGCTTCAGCAACCGTTGGCGCCGGACAGCCAACATCCAAAGCCGCCTGACTGGTCCATTTGCCCGTTCCCTTTTGTCCTGCTGTGTCGAGGATGACATCCAGCATGGGCTTCCCTGTTTCATCATCTTTTTTACCAAGAATATCACGGGTAATTTCGATTAAATAACTGTCCAGCTCACCTTCATTCCATTCTTTAAATACCGGCTGCATTTCGTCCGCAGACATGCCAAGAATATTTTTCATAATCGAATAGGCTTCACAGATCATCTGCATGTCGCCGTATTCGATACCGTTATGTACCATTTTAACAAAATGTCCGGCGCCGTTATTACCAACCCACTCACAGCATGGCGAACCATCCGCCACCTTTGCTGCAATCGCCTGAAAGATAGGTTTGACCGCAGGCCAGGCTTTGTATGAACCACCCGGCATAATGGATGGGCCGCGTAAGGCGCCTTCTTCACCACCTGAAACACCAGTGCCGATATACAGCAATCCTTTACTTTCTACATATTGGGTTCGGCGTATTGTATCGGGAAAATGACTGTTACCTCCATCAATAATAATATCGCCCTTTTCCAGATGAGGAATAATCATGTCAATAAACTGATCAACCGGATTACCGGCTTTTACCAATAGCATAACTTTTCTTGGTTTCTCCAGATTCTCAACCAGTTCTTCAACACTGAAACAACCGACGATATTTTTTCCCTTTGCCCGTCCTTCTGTAAAATCAGTGACCTTACTGGTTGTTCTATTAAATACGGCAACAGAAAATCCGTGACTTTCCATATTCAATACAAGATTTTCACCCATAACAGCTAAACCAATCAATCCAATATTACATTTACCCACGATTTACTCCTTATTTTTAGATGAATGTATTTTTATATGATTTAGTCATTCCCATTCTGTATGGAAGAACTGCCCCCTTGGTTTATCTATCCTTTCATAGGTGTGTGCGCCGAAGAAATCACGCTGAGCCTGAACCAACCTGGCCGGTAATAATTCAGCACGATAACTGTCATAATAAGAGATGGCGCTGCTAAAACCGGGAATGGGCAATCCATTTTCGATGGATATTGCAATAATCTGCCGCCAGGCAACCTGACTTTCATGAATTGAATCACGGAAATAGGGATATAATAACAAATTATCCAAATTAGGTTCTGCGGAGAATGCCTCTTTGATATTATTCAGAAATTGTGCCCGGATAATACAGCCGGCCCGCCAAATAGATGCTATGTTGGCATAGTTCAAATCCCATTCGTACACTTCACTGGCTCGTTTCATTAATTGGAATCCCTGGGCATACGAACAAATTTTTGAAGCATATAAGGCTTTTCGAATGTTTTCTATAAATCCTTGTTTATCTGCTGTAGAAAAATGCGGTTTTGGCCCTTTGAGAATTTTTGACGCCGCTACCCGCTCTTCTTTATAGGAACTGGCAATTCGGGCAAAAACGGACTTGGCAATTGTAAGCGCCGGTACCCCAAGATCCAATGCTGCCTGGCTGGACCATTTTCCCGTCCCTTTCTGTCCAACCGTATCCAGAATCATATGAATCATTGGTTTTCCGGTTTCATCATCCTTCTTACGTAATATTTTACTGGTTATTTCGATAAGATAGCTGTTCAGCTCGCCTTTGTTCCATTCTTCAAAAATATCGGCCATTTCCCATGGTCCTAAACCCATCAACTGCTCGAGCAAAAAATACGCTTCCGATATCATCTGCATATCGCCGTATTCAATACCGTTATGAATCATTTTTACAAAATGTCCGGCGCCATCGTTGCCTACCCAATCACAGCAAGGGATGCCGTCATCCGCTTTTGCCGCAATGGATTGTAATAAAGGTTTCACCATAGGCCAACCAGCCGGATCACCGCCCGGCATAATCGACGGTCCCCAAAGTGCGCCTTGTTCCCCGCCGCTTATACCGGTACCGATAAAATAGATACCGTCTTTCTTCAATTTTTTTGTGCGTTCGGTCGTATTGGCAAAGAAGGAATTGCCTCCATCAATGACAATATCGCTTTTTTTCACTAATGGTTTCAGATCCGCCAGAACTGCATCCACCGGTAAACCAGCCGGCACCATTAATAAAATCTTCTTAGGCGTTTCCAGGTCTTTGATAAACTGTCGTAAATTTGAGGCAACAAAAATGTTTTTACCTGCAAATTTTACTTTTGCATTCTTCTGCTTCTCCGGGTCCAAATCATAGGCGGATAGCGAATATCCGTTTCGTTCTATATTGAGGGCAAGCATTTGTCCCATAACACCCAACCCGATGATACCAATGTTGTAACTCATAAAAAATCCTTTTCTCAATATCGAATATTCAATAAACAATATTCAATCATCATTTTGTATGTAAATTATGGTATAATTACTTATTCTTTTTATTCGTCTTTTCTTTTTAAAGATTTTTCTTCGCTGTTTCTACACTTTTAAATAGTATTGAAATTAATTTTACTTTTCTCATAATACCTGTTTTGAAAAACTGTCATGCTGAACTTGTTTCAGCATCTGCTTTGTTTTTAATATTCCGAATCAAGTTCGGAATGACGTATTTAATAAATCGTTTAATTGGTACACTATACTCCGCTAAACGCTGAAAATCCGCCATCCACCGGTACAACAATACCGGTTACAAATTTAGATGCATCCGATAATAACCACAATATGACGCCAATTAGATCCTTTGGGTCGCCAAATTTTCCCATCGGCGTATGGTCGATTATTGATTGTCCGCGTGTCGTCAATTCACCGGTTTCTTTGTCTGTTAATAAAAAGCGGTTTTGTTCGGTTAGAAAGAATCCCGGGGCGATGGCATTAACCCGAATATTAGTTGAATACTCCTGCGCCAAATGAACCGCCAGCCATTGCGTAAAATTGCTTACAGCTGCCTTGGCAGCGGAATAGGCCGGTATTCGCGTCAAAGGACGAAAAGCGTTCATAGAAGAAACATTTAGTATCACCCCTGATTTTTGTTCCGCCATAATTTTACCAAATACCTGACTCGGTAAAATCGTTCCCATCAGGTTCAAATCCGTGGTAAACCTTACGGCGTCTTCCGGCAGATCGAAAAATGTGTTCTCAGGATTGGTTGTAGCCTTGGGATGATTACCGCCCGCACCATTAATCAAACAGTCGATTCTTCCGAATTTATCCTGGATTGATTTTGCAGCAGAAATTAAGGCTGAGCGGCTTAACACATCGCCCTCCAAAGTAAGATAGTGTCCGGTTTTCCCATCTAACTCCTGTTTAAATTCTTCTGGTAATTGTGTTATACGGTCAAGAATGGCGACATTGGCGGCGCATCCTACCAGAGCCGAAACCATATCCCGACCAAGAACGCCATTTCCGCCGGTCACAACAACCGTTTTATCGGTGAAATCATAAATTTTCGTGATTTCTTTTAAATCCATTTAATAATTCCAGTTAAAAGCTATTTGTTTTTTTAATCAATAAATATCGGTTTTATATGTCGTTCATAAATATTTTCCGTTACATTTTTTGAAATGACTTTTTCGTTTTCGACCAGGGCGTCCAGATACTTATCACCCAGATCCACAGCAATTTTATAACCAACATGCAATAGTTGGCGCAGATGTGGATTATAATTTGGATTGCTCTGATCATGCCGCAACGATTCGGCATACTTTTTCCCATCCCATGCCTCTACCTCATCCGGAGAAGGCAGTTGAGACATATCGATATCAATAACGGAGGCATAAGGTGCGCAAAGAGCTTCGTATTTATCATAGGCTTTTGTGTAAATTTCTTTTGCCATAGTCAATCCTGACCCCCCAGCCTCAGCCAAACCGATTAATTCTTCCAGCCAGGTCGTTCCTGCAGTTTTAATATGAACGCCGGCATTGAATTTTTTTAGCGCCGCATTAATAACCGGGTAAATGGAAAATTTATCACTGCCGGAATGCACGCTTAATTTTAAATTCTCGGGTAGATTAAATTCACTAACCGCGAACTGAATAATTGCGAGGTCTTCCTCAAATTCCTGGCGAAACTGATCAATATCATACACATAATCTACCCCCTTGTTAAATCGCCCGCTGAATTTCGGCGCAATGGTTTGCAAAGGAATCTGTTCATTCGCTAAAGCCGCTAAAATAAATAATAATTCAATGGGAGTTTGCGGTGCATCAGTTTCATCCATGGATACTTCAATCATGATATTCGGATTTTGTTTTTTCTGGAAGATATGTCTGTATATTTTTCCTGCTTCTTTGACTGCAAATAAATAATCTTTTGCGATATGATGAAGCAGGACCCTGGTAATTTCAAATGTTTTCGAAGTTCCTTTTGGCGTCAGTTTGCCAATGTATTTTGTTTGTTTTGATACAAAATCTTCAATCTCATTTTCCGGAGCGCTTTTTCCGATGTAATCCGCCACATCCAGTGTAAAAAAATCACAGCAATCTATAAAATGATCAACGGTATTCAAATTAATATGATCCGCATCGAGAAAATAGCTGTTTTGCCAATTTAGTTCTTTTACAGCCTTATCAGCGGCTGCACGTGTTTGAATTGGTTTTGATTTGATAATTGTATGCTCTCTGAATGATTTATTCCATACCGGCGTAATATCCACGCCTTGCTCTTCAGCTTTTTGAATAGCCGCCAGTTGAGCTTTTGCCTGATGCGCAAACCGATCGCCAATCCCAAACGAAAATTTGTTTAATTTATTATTTATCATCATTTAACACTCCTAATAACCAAAAATTCTTGGTAAAAACAAACTGATTTCCGGAAAGTAGGTTACAATCATTAATGCTATGATCATTGCCATGTAAAACGGCAGCAACGGTTTGATGAGTTTGGCTATGCTTGTATTGGCAATGCCGCATCCGACAAACAACACACTGCCAACCGGCGGCGTACACAATCCAATACACAAATTTAAAACCATAACAATGCCGAAATGAATTGGGTCTAAACCTAATTTAACGGCTACAGGTAAAAATATGGGCGTGAATATCAGCACTGCCGGAGTCATATCCATAAACGTACCGACCACCAGCAGTATTAAATTGATAATTAACAGAATCAAAATTTTACTATCCGTGAGCCCGATGAGCGTTTCGCTGATACCCTGCGGAATATTTTCATAAGATAATATCCAGGACATGCCTTTGGATGCGCCGATGAGCAGCATTACAATGGCGGTAATCTCAACGGCTTTTAATAGAATTTCCGGTAATTCTTTAATTTTGACTTCCCGATAAAACACAACAGATAGCAAAAGAGAATAAACAACAGCGATGGCGCTTGCTTCCGTAGCCGTGAAGATGCCGGCAATAATACCACCGATTACGATAACGACCAGTAAAAGGCTGGGTATAGCATCCAGAATTTTCTTTAAAGCGTCCAGCAACTTTGTGCGTTCACCAACCGGATATTTTTTAATCCAGGCAAAAATGCCCGCGACTACCATTAAACCTAAACCAACTAATATACCGGGTAAGTATCCGGCGATAAACAGCGCGGCTATTGAAACACCGCCACTGGCTAATGAATATACAATTAAAATATTGCTTGGCGGAATCAAAAGTCCGGTTGTGGAAGATGTTATGGTAATAGCCGCATT
>JAFGKZ010000134.1 GCA_016928315.1 Calditrichaceae bacterium | reverse complement strand
TATGTACTTTCTGTCTTGATACCCGTCCGAGCCGGGCAGGCACAAAGTGCCAAAGAAATCAAGAATTACAGTAAAAATCTTGAAATTCTATGATTCGATTCACTAAAATTCTGAAACTCGCCCAATGAACGGGACTCAGACCCGTCTGGCTGGCCCGTCTGGACAACACCGGACAGACGCCAAGCGCCGGACAAACAGTCAGAATTTTTACGTTCCACTTCGCTGAGTTTTTCTAATCTCTTTATTTTATGCCGCTTAAAAAACTGGGGTATAACTTAGCGAAAGGCAGCTTTTAAATCCGGCCTGGTTAAAATGTGTCAAGCAGAAATAAGCGGAACGCAACGTTACCCCCCAGGTCCCCCCTGACAGGGGGGATTCAAGGAGGTTATCTTTTCCATTCGTAAATTTGTTCAAATCTTCGATTTGATTACAAATTCGAGGATCCACGAATTTCTAAGTCTAATGAATTAGAAAGAATTCCGGGACAAGGGAAAGAACAGAGAAAAATCGGACAAAGGCTTTACGCCCCCTTCACCCTAAATGAGATGGATTGTATTATTTATTATAAATTTTTGACCAACTTTTAAATAAGGCTAAAGTTGACTGTTAGTAAAAAATACTATATAATATCCATGTTTATATAGGGAGCGTTATGAATCGCTTATTAATTTCTTTGCTAGTAGTTATTTTTATTACGGTCTGCAGCAAGAAGGAAGAATATAGTTCGATCAGTCCGATAAACTGGGACAAAAGAACCGTAAACCAGAGTATAAAAAATTCACTTACGTCCGGATCAACTTATTTATCGGTATATTCTCAAATATACAGCATGACAGAACATAAAACCCATGATTTAACGGCAACAATCAGCATGAGGAATACTAATAAAACAGATACCATCTTTATCGAGAAAGCTGAATATTTCGATACAAAAGGAAACCTGATTAGAACCTACTTTAATAAACCAATTTATCTTATTCCAATGGAAACTGTTGAAATTGTTATAGATCAAGACGATAATGAAGGCGGCACAGGAGCAAATTTCATTTTTGACTGGAAAATCAAGCCGGACACAAATGAACCTCTCTTCGAGGCTGTGATGATATCAACCTACGGACAGCAAGGTTTGTCGTTCACTACAACAGGAATACGACTGACTAATTAAAGGGAAGAAAATTTATTCTTCATTGCCTGCCTGCTGTGATGCGCAATTATAAATTTATCGTCCTGGGACTGGTAAAATAACCTTCCTTTGATTATTTTAAACGCTAAGTTTATGAAAAGATATTTTCGGGCTAAAGTGCTTAAAAAACCCAGAATTATTTTATTATATCACGGATAACCTGTTTATTGTCGAAGAGCTGATCAGATGAAAAAAGCAAAATCTATAAAATCAAATAATAACCCCAAAAACCATTCACCCATTTTGGATCAAATTTCCAGACAACGCCTTTGGTTTTATCGTTTTTTTACTATGATTTTAGTTCCAGTAATCTTATTTTTTCTGCTTGAAATTTCTTTAAGGTTATTCCATTTTGGCTATCCCACCTCCGCTCTGATTGAAACCAATATAAATGGCAGAAATTATATCCGGGAAAATTCGGCCTTCGCCTACCGCTTTTTTCCAAAGCGCCTGGCCCGCGAATTCACCCCGCTTCGGTTTGAGGCAGACAAACCTAAGGATGTGTTCCGCATATTCATTTTAGGAGGTTCAGCCGCGCAGGGTACTCCGGATGCTGCCTTTTCTTTTGGAAGAATTCTCGAGGTTATGCTGCAGCTTAAGTATCCCGATACTAAATTCGAGATTCTCCCCATGGCCATGCCGGCAATTAACTCACATGTTGTAGTGGAAATAGCAAAAGACTGCGCAGCATATAAACCCGATCTGCTTATTGTATATATGGGAAACAACGAGGTCGTAGGTCCTTTTGGCCCCGGTACTATTCTTACTCCAATTGCTTCAAATATTTCACTGCTTCGTTTTGGAATAAGATTAAAGTCAACCAAAATCTATCAACTGATAACACTAACGTTGGAAAAAATGAACATCCTCAAATCACCATTTAATCAGTGGAAAGGGATGGAAATGTTTCTTGAGAATCAGGTACGGATAAACGATCCGGGACTTGAAATCACATACAATCATTTTAACGATAATCTGGAAAAACTGAATCAAATCGGCTATGAAAATAATATAAAAATTATTTACAGCACCGTTGTCAGTAATCTTAAGGATTGTCCCCCGTTTAATTCACTGCACCGTGCAGATATCAGCGAAGCGGAACTGCAGAATTGGGAACGGTTCTATTCATCAGGATCTGCCCA
Organism: Calditrichaceae bacterium; assembly: GCA_016928315.1. Classification (GTDB taxonomy): domain Bacteria; phylum Calditrichota; class Calditrichia; order Calditrichales; family Calditrichaceae; genus JAFGKZ01. Next base: position 3,716 of record JAFGKZ010000134.1, on the reverse strand, counting down.
TGAGAAAGCTGGACAGTGCAGGCAGGCCATCAAAGACTATTTAAAGGCGGCAAAAGTTGATAGTGAATATGCTGATCTGCAATACCGGCTGGGACATTGTTACTGGGAATCCGGTAACTTTACTCAAGCCCGCAAACATTATTTCAACGCAAGGGAATATGATACCAATCGGTTCCGGGCAGATAACCGGATAAATACAATCATCCGAAATTCAGCCGTATCTCTGGACGGTTTTGCATTTTTAGCAGACGCCTTATCTGAAATCCAACAAAAATGTCCTGGCGGTCTTCCGGGAAATGATTTTCTTCTTGAGCATGTCCACTTAAATTTTGAAGGCAACTACCAGGTAGCTCACACAATTTTTAAGCAAATTGAGCAGATTATTCCAGACAGGTTAAAAAATATTAAAACAAATAATTCTATTAACATCAGCGATTCGCTTTGCGCCGGCTATCTGGCTTATAACTATTACGAGAAACATCACATTCTGGAATTGGTTCTTAATGGATTCATTAAACAGCCGCCTTTCACCAATCAGCTATACCATTTGGAAACCATCGAAAGCCTGGAAACGGAACTGGATAAAATCCGGCAGGTTATCCAGTCTCTGGATTCCAATCATTTGGGTAACACTTATAAAGAAGCGATTAAAAAAAGGCCCTCAGACTGGCTGCTGCGTTATAAATACGCCGGTTACCTTGCCGATGCTAATGTTCGCAAATATCAGGAATCGGCCAAGCAATACGAACTTGTCATAGAAGCGGTTCCACATGATCCCAATACCTATGTAATGCGCGGCGTTGTTTTGGCGAAACTGGGACAATTTAACGAGGCGCTTATCCACAACCAACAGGCTCTGGATATAAATCCCGCCATCGCCAAAGCCCATTTCAATTCGGGACTAATTTATCAGAAATTACAGAAAACCAAATCAGCCCAGGATAGTTACGGGTTGGCTTTATTCTATGATCCGGCGCATTCCAAGGCGGCTAACAACCTGGCGTTTATCTATTCGCAAAGCGGAGACATATCTAAAGCCATTGCTACGATTAATCGGGGACTAAAAAATAATCCGAATGATTTATTGTTGAATTATAACCTGGCTATGTTTCTGTATCGAAATGATAATAAAGCTGAAGCCATTGAGCAACTGCGACATACTGTCCGGCTTGCTCCTGATGAAGCGATGATCCGAAAAACGCTTGATGAATGGCTAAAGGAAAATAAGTAACAGTAATATTTTTTAGGCCTATATATCCGCAACTGAAAACTCAAACAAGTTTCATGGCGCATTAATCATTTACAACAGTAATCATACAAGTTACTGCGAAATTTCGGTTTAATATAATTCGTCGTAAATCGGATATATACTATCATTGTCATAATAGTTTTTTATAATCCTGAAATTTTTCGAATAATTTCTTATATTTAAGCGCAACAATTGCATCCTTTAACCGGAGTTACCCATGACGCACAATCCGCTTTTGTTTGATTATACCTTTAGTTTTGAAAATGGACGCATACTGCACTTTCCTATTTTGCTTGATCCGGTTGATCTGCGTCTTCTGAATGTTGAACTGGAAATTGAGGCTGAATGGGCCAGACTTGAAAATCATCAATGTTCGAACTGCACACTGACTGCGAAAACACATCCTCAATGTCCAATTGCTAAAAACCTTGTAAACATATTATCAGAGTTCAAGGATGTATTTTCATATGAACAAGTCGAAGTCATTGTTAAAGCGAATGAACGCACCTATTCAAAGATTTGCGGTGTACAAAAAGGCCTGGGCGCCATGCTGGGTATTTTTATGGTCAGCAGCGGATGTCCGATTATGTCAAAGCTAAAACCGATGGTACGTTTTCATCTGCCTTTTGCCAACGTTCAGGAAACCATCAGCCGCTCGGTCGGATCGTATTTGCTGAGCCAGTACTTCAATCACAAAGCGGGTAAAAAGGCCGACTGGAATCTGGATGGATTAAAACAATCATACAAAGAAATCCAAACCGTCAATTATGCAATGGCTAACCGGCTGCGTAGCATATCGGCCAAAGACGCTAATGTAAATGCGCTCATTATTTTAGATATTTTTGCCAAAGAGATACCCGAAACCATAGATTCCAGCCTTAACCAGTTAAAATATTTATATCAGGAAGATTAACCGGAATTGGAAGTGAATACTATTAAAATTCTGCTTGCTGATGAGGATAAAAAATTTAGATCAGCTCTGAAAACGATTTTACTTGACCGGAGTTTCCAGGTTATCGAAAGTGAAACCGGTTCTGATACTATAACTAAAATTAACACAGATAATCCGGATATTGTTTTGCTTGAACTAAAATTGCCGGAAATCAATGGCATTGAAATTCTCAATCAGACGCGATCATCTCTTGAAGGTAAAACCGTCATTATAATTACGGCACATGGTTCCGTCCGCAGCGCCATGCAGGCATCCCGTCTCGGAATTTATGATTTCATAGAAAAACCTATTAAGCCGGAACAGGTTTTTTCCATCATAGAACATTTATTACATACCAAAAAACTTGAAGATGAAAATATTCGACTAAAGACCGCATTAATCAATGAATATAAACTGATTGGAAGAAGCAGCGCTATGCAAAGTATCCATACCTTTGTCCAAAAAGCGACCGCTTCTGATGCAAATGTTTTAATCACTGGTAACAACGGCACGGGTAAAGATCATCTGGCCCAGTACATTCATTTGAATTCACAGCGAAATCAGTATCCTTTTGTGAATGTTAATTGTGCCGCTATCCCGACCCATCTTATGGAAAGTGAACTATTTGGATTTGATAAAGGAGCATTTACCGGCGCATTTAAAACAACCATTGGCAAATTTGAACAGGCCAATAACGGTACTATTTTACTGAATGAAATTGCCGAGCTCAGCACGGAAATGCAGGCTAAACTATTGCATGTACTGGAATCTAAGACTATTGAACGACTTGGCAGTGATGAGGCAGTTCAAATCAATGTACGGATCATTGCCGCGACTAATGTTAAACTTGATATAGCTATTCGTAAAGAATTGTTTCGTCAGGATTTATTTTATCGCCTAAATGTTTTTCAAATAAATCTGCCCGATTTAAGGGATCGGCCTGAGGATATAATACCGTTATTTGAATATTTTATGGAGCGCATTTGCGAACGTCAGGGACTCATTACAAAGACAGTAATGCCTGATGCCTTATCGATGCTTTACAGTTATAATTGGCCGGGTAATATTCGGCAGTTAAAAAACGTCGCAACCAATTTAGCAATTATGGTAAATCGACCACATATTACAGGAGAGGATATCCAAAGGATAATTGAACAGGAAATCCGACCCAACCAAATCGGCAGACCTTTAATTGACCATTCATTATACAAAGCCAGGGATAATTTTGAATGCAATTATATTTTACGCCATCTTGAGGAGAATAACTGGCATGTGCGCAGAACGGCGGAAATACTAAAAGTCGATCGCAGTTATTTATATGCGCTCATGCAAAAACACAATATCATCAGGGTCAAAAACAAAAAAAAATAAGCTTCTTCCGGTTTTTGAGTACATCAATCCAATATCAATCAAAATCATAAAAACATCGGTCAAACAAATTATATATACAAAATACTATTCATAATCAGAATAAATCTGTCAATCCCTGATGATGAAAGGGTATAATTTTTTTCCAATCCCAAAGGGATGAAATAT
>JAFGKZ010000133.1 GCA_016928315.1 Calditrichaceae bacterium | reverse complement strand
TTTTATGTTCATTCTATGCGCCTGTGACATACAGCGGGATAATGAATTAGCTGTGCTGCAGAGAGCCTATGTTTTTTCTGATTCGGAAAATGAACGCGATAAAATTATTAATCAACTGGAAAAGTATTTTATTAACATGCCGATTCCCGATTCATTGATTCAAAAACTAAACAGCGAAGTGGATACTCTTATTAATACCTATAATCTTGGTACCCTCTCTCAACTGGAAAATTACCGAGATGAAAACAATATTTATCTGATTGAAGGTAAATACTATGACCAGATTAAATCAAAAATAATCTATCTGGCTAAACATGGCACAGTAAGCTATGAAGAATTTGACTCTGTCGCTCACTATTTAGATAATAAACTCGGTATTAATTATTGGCGATCATTTTATATTGAGGTAAATGCTTTCTCAAGGGAGCAGGCTAAATACTGGCTTCTTGCTCATGCGGCGGCTGAAAAATGCAAACAGTATTCGGATAGTTATGACAAAATCAAAACAGCATTAAACTATGCCGTGTTTGGATTACAATGTTTGCAGCATGTAAACGATGAACGAATACGAATGGACATATATCAGCGTATCCAATATGCACTATATAAATATTTTGGTTATTATGAATTATCCGGTGCATTAGGAGAACGTTACCTGGTTACATGTGATGATATCGGCTATAAACTGCGTAAAAATAGTATTCGATGCCATATCGCAACGGCTTATTTTGAATCAGGTAAACTTACAGAAGCTCTTTCTAAATTCAAATCATTGATAACTTCGTTGAGAGAAAATAATACTGTACCTTACACCGAGTGGTATTTAAGAAATAGTTTACTGAATATTGCGGATATTTACATGTGGTCAGGTAATTATGCCCATGCTTTGGCTATGTGTGATACCATAGAAAACAGGGATCTGAGTCAGAGCGAAAAATTGAGTGTTTATATGATTCGAGGTCTTATTTACCGCAATCTGGGCAATTATGAAACCGCTGAGAAAAAGTATAATATTGCCTTAAATATTGCTGAAAAAAGTCAGGATCTTGAGAATACGATTAAACTTTATAATAATTTTGGATATCTATTTTTAAAGTTAAGTGAATATCAAAAAGCATTGCAATATTTTGGAAATGCTTTAATAGAAATAGAAAATAATTCGCCTGACAGCTATGATTTAAAGAGCAACATATTGCTGAATATGGCAAATGTTTATATGACGATGGGAAATTATACTAAGGCAGATTCAATCTTAATTCAAGCACAAATCATTTTAGCCAATTTGGGAACTAATCCAAAGGGTCAGGCCGATCTGCTGAATATGTTAGGCAAGTATCAGACAGACATTGGTCAATATGAAAAAGCTTATATAAATCTGTGTAAAGCTGATTCTACCTGTGATTTAAACAGCCTGATTAAGATTGGTCTAAATGTAAAATTAAATCTGGCTGAAAATTTATTGCTTCAACAGAAGTATAAAGATGCAGAAAGAAAAATATCAGAAGTGTTATCCATTGCTGACCAAATAATGGATATTGAAAGGCAAATAGACGCTTATGCGGCCATGGGCCGGTTAAGATCAATAGAAGGTGATTATGAACAAGCAAGTCATCTTTCTGATTTACTTATTTCCAAAATAAAACAATTGAGCAAAGGATTTATGGATGTTTATAGGTTAATTGCTTATCAGCAGAAAATAAATGATTACTTAAAAGCAGCTGTGGAATATGATATACATTTAAACCGAATGCACTCGGCCCTTGTCAAATTAGATATTGCCAAGTCCATGGTGTTTTTACATAATAATGGTCACAACAAATCTTATGAGTTTTTATCTGTTTCGGATGTACAAAACACTATTAGAAATTTAAAACCAGATGTTCAAATTATTGACTATATGTTAACCAATAAACACTTATACACTTTTGTTTTAAATAATAATGGTATTGAACTTTCAGGACATTCTATTAATTATGATTCTTTAAAACTGGATATTTCAAATTATTTAGGCTCTATAAATAATACAATCAATATTTTTAAAAACTACAATCCGGAAAACGTGGATGAACATTATAGAAAGACTTCGGCAATAAGTCATCGTGTTTATAAAGTACTGATTGGGGACTGTATAAAAAACATAAAAACAAATTCAAACTCTATTTTGTACATAATTCCGGATGATTATTTACACTATATTCCTTTCGCATCCCTTGTTGTAAATAACGGAGAAATTCCAAAATTTCTAATCGAAGAAACAGGTATTGCTTACCTGCCCGGCCTGACTTTTAATAAAGCCCAATTGAGTTCAAATGATAGCGATAAAAATAATAAGATATTCCTGGCATCCGATCCTTCCATATCAAATATGAATACTTTTATTGAATTTTTGAAGAAATATGAACCTGGTATTCATATTTTAAACAGCTCTACCGAATTCTATTTAAAAGAAGATTTGTTGAGCGAGATTGAAAACGAATATAACATCTATATTTTTGCCGGCCACAGTTATGCTAACAGCCGAAACCACGGAACTTCATATATAGAAATGATTGTGCCTACCAAAAAACATGATGTAAACCATAAATTCCAGCTAAGCATGCAGGATGTGATGGACAAAAATTGGGATAATGCCCAATTAATTTTCTTACTTGGCTGTGAAACCGGAGGCGGGAGTTTGTATAAAGGCATGGGTATATCCGGATTACAGAGTAGTTTTTTATTAGCGGGAGCAAAAAATGTAGTAGCCAGTCTCTGGCGTATTGATGCAGCACAATCTCTTAATCAGGCTGGTAATTTCTTTAAACAATATATGCAAACAGATGATTTTACGATTTCATTGAGAAATATGCAGATAAATGCAATTAAAAAACTAAAGCAAAATCAATACTTTAGACATGCACATCCCTATTTTTGGGGAAGTTTCCAAATTACAAAAAATAATTATTGATATTATTTAATGGAGAAAATGAATATGAGTTCGATGCGTTATATATCGCCGGAAGAAACATCTCCCGGTAAGGGTATAGGACCGGAGGATAATTCACACTATCCGCAAAACGCAACAAAACAGCAGGGATTTTTAGTAAGCGCTTTTGGGTTAGCCTTAGGTTTTACTTTAGTCATTTTGTACTTATTATTAAGAATTCCATATCTGCCTGAAAAATTTATAGAATTTATGCCAACATTCTGGGGAAGTATCGTCTATTCGATTATTGTCTATTTTACAGGCGGGATAGTTGTCGGATGCCTTTTGTCCATACTTTATAATTTGCTGTTGCATAAACGGTTTGAATTGTTTGGAATAGAGCATAGCATAGACTGAGAATTTAATTTTTCTGATATTTTAAAATGAAAAATGCTATTGACAGTGTATTATACAAAATGTGGTAAGTATAAGCTAATTATTAACAAAGTGAGAAATCTGAAGACATTTATGACTTATTTTGGGGAGGAAACGCCAATAGCCTGGATATTTCTATCTACGATATAAACGGTTATATAATAACAATATGGCGAAGAGCAGGTAACCGGCGGGCATTTATTCGGTATTTAGAAATGGTAAAAATACATTTTGCGCTTTGCAGCATACCTGTATATATTTTTGCAGGATTAAAATTGAAGAAAAAAACGTTCTCGAAAACGATTTGTATGATTAAACTAAATTATTAGTTTCAGAAAAAAGTTGTTGATCTTTATACTTATAATCAGGAGGTTTGTTATGAATCAGAAAATTATGGCTCTATTTTTATTGATTTTATTTATTGCGCCAACGTTAACGTTCGCCCATTGTGAAATACCCTGCGGCATTTATGGCGATAAGATGCGTATCGATATGTTAAAAGAACATGTGACCACGATTGAAAAATCGATGAACCAGATTATGGAACTGGAAAAAGCTGAGATGATTAATTACAACCAATTAGTGCGCTGGATTAATAATAAAGAAGATCATGCCAATCAATTCCAGCATATTGTCACGCAGTATTTTATGACCCAGCGAATCAAACCGGTTGATGGTTCTGATAAGGCAGCGTTGGAAAAATATCAGAAAGAGCTTAGCCTATTGCATGAAATGCTTGTTTATGCCATGAAAGCTAAACAAACTACGGATGTACAAAACTGTACAAAATTAAATGAACTCATTGATAGTTTCTATAATAGTTATTTTACAGAAGAACAAAAGAAACATACACATTAATATCATTCAAATTATAGGCCGGCATTAGTAAAATGTCGGCTTTTTCGTAACAGATTTTTGTTTATACTTGAAGCTGCAGTTGTATTGTTTAAATAAAAATGGCAGTCTTCGAATGCAGATATTGATACATCACGGATACGCACTATTTAGTTATTACTTGATCGTATTGAATTTTTTGAAAAGATTTGAATGAACGTTTTGATTGTTTATATTGCTCATATATTTTTTTCTTTTGACGATGGTAAAATAAAGCAAATTGAAATCAGAAAGAGCTATATCTTGCGATTTGTAAATGCTTATTTACGATTCCGATTCGGTTACAGGTCAACTAAATATTAAACCGCGTGTGTTTTCACTTGATAGTATTCATTCATTTTAGGGTAATTGAATGAAAAATGATTTCAAATCAGCAGACTTGCTTCTTAAGGAAATAGCCAGCCTTAAAACTCAGCTCCGCCAAAAAAAGAATCAATTTACCGAAACCCAACAATCTTTAATTGCAGCTATCAATTCACTGGATGATATGTTGTTTTACAAAGATTGCAACAGTGTATATTTAGGCTGTAATAAAAAGGTATTAGAATTTTTTAATCTGCCATATAAAGATATTGTCGGAAAGATGGATTATGATTTATTTCCGAAGGATTTAGCTGAAAAGCATCGCGCAGAAGATAAAAAAATTCTAAAAACCGGAACAGAGATCCGTAATGAGAACTGGCTGACTACTGCCAAAGGCCAAAAAATACGTATTGAAGTGCACAAATCACCTATGCGGGACAAAAATGGAAAAATTATTGGCATTATCGGAATCAGCCGCGATATTTCCCTCCGCTATATGACTGAAGAAAAATTGAAAATATTACAATTTGGGATTGATAAATCACAGATTGGCATTTATCAGATTGATGAAAACGCCAGAATATGTTATGCAAACGACTACGGCTGTAAACAGTTAGGATATGGGAGAGAAGAATTAATGCAGCTTTCGCTTGCTGACATCGATGAAAATTTTAACAAAAAGGGATGGGATGAGGCCAGGAATGAATTAAAAGAAGAGTTTTCAATTTCCTTTGAAACGGTACACATTAGAAAAGATGGAACGAAATTTCCCGTAGATATAACAGTTAACTATTTAGAGTTTGAAAATAAGCCGATATCGTTTTCATTTGTCAAAGATATTACACTTCAAAAAAATACTATGGAAGAACTGGATAGAAGTGAAAAACGTTTTCGCACCCTTGTGGAACAATCAACCGATGGAATGATTTTATCTGATCAAAACGGTAATATAATAGAAGTGAATCAACGAACCTGCCTTAGTCTCGGGTATTCTGAAAAAGAATTATTAAAAATGAAAATTGGTGATATCGATCCAACTTTTGAAAAGCAGAAAAGTCTTGTCAAATTTGAGGAACAATTAAAACCCGGCGAACCGTTTATTATCGAAAGTATGCATCGACGAAAAAATGGAACGATGTTCCCCGTAGAAGTGAGTCTTGGATTGATTGAACTACATGGGATAAATGTGGTTGTAGGATTTGCCCGTGACATATCAGATCGACTTAAGGTTCAAAAAGAGCTGCTGGAAAGTGAAGAAAATTTACGCACCACATTAAACTCGATTGGTGATGCGGTGATCTCGGTAAATGCCGGGGGCTTTATTACAGGCATGAATCCCACAGCAGAAAATTTGACGGGTTGGTCAATCAACCAGTCCAAAGGGCTTAAATTATTTAAAGTATTAACTATTATTGATAATACGACTGGCAAAAAAGTTCCTGATTCAATACAAAACATAATTAAATCTGGTCAAAAAATTGAGCGCTATGAAGATGTTGTTCTTTTATCCAAAGAGGGACAAAAATATCATGTGCGTCAAAGCCTGGCTCCCTTAATTAATGCAGAGGGTGAAATTAAAGGCGTTGTACTGGTAATAAGAAATATAACCAAAGAGCATGAATTTATAGAAGTACTTCATAAGAGCCAGAATAATCTTGAGAAAGCACAGGAAATTGCCCAAATGGGCAGTTGGGATCTTAATCCTGATACGGGTTATGGTTTTTGGTCAAAAGAAATGTTTCGGTTATTTAATAGAGATACGGAGTTGGGAATACCTTCATTTGAGGAATTCCTGTATTATGTTCATGAAGAGGATCGCCAATTATTACGTGAAGCAAACAAACAAGCCTTAAAAAACAGGAAACCATTTAACGCAGAAATCAGAACCAATCCGGAATTAGGCGATGTACGGATCATTAGAGCCCAATTTGAATGTAAGTATAGCAAAAACAAAAAAGAGGTGATTCTCTATGGCACCTGTTTGAATATTACCGAACAGAAGAAAACAGATCAGGCGTTAAAGGAAAGCGAGTCACAATTTCGCGGATTAATAGAGGCTTCTCCGGACGCCATTTTCATCACCGATTATTCTTCCCGTATGCTTTATGCCAACGCAACTTTAGAGAATCAAACCGGATATACCGCGGCAGATTTTCAAATACCGCAGGAAGAAAATTCATTTATTCACCCGGATGATGCAGAGAAAGTCACTGAATTTCTAAAAAATTTTATTGTCAGTAAAGATCAAATTTCAGACACTATTGAAAACCGGTTCATTGATAAATGGGGTAAAACACACTGGTATTCTTCCCGCATTGCAAAAATCAATTTTGAAGGACAACCGGCATTACAATTTACCACTCGAAATGTTACTGAGGAACAAAAGGTACGTGAAGCGCTGATACGGAGCGAAAAAGGTTATCGTACTCTGTTTGAAAATATGGAACAGGGTATAGTTTATCAGGATTTAAACGGAAAAATAATTTCTGCTAATCCTGCTGCACAAAAAATTCTTGGTTTAAAACTTGATCAATTACAGGAACGCTCCTCGCTGGATAATCGATGGCATTCCATCCATGAAGATGGTTCCGAATTTCCCGGTGCCGAACATCCTGCAATGCAAGCATTGGCAACCGGCAAACCTGTGAAAGATGTGTTGATGGGGATTTTTAATTCTGAAAAAGATGAGTATCGATGGATATTGGTTAGCGCAATGCCTGAATTTAAAGAAGGTGAGAATAAACCATACCAGGTGTTTGCAACATTTACCGATATTAGCGAAATAAAAAGAGCTGAAGATATCATCAAACAGAATACGGTTTTACTGGAAGAATCACAGCAAATTGCCAAATTAGGCCATTACGTTTTTGATATCACAACCGGAAAATGGCAAAGTTCAAAAATGCTGGATAAGATTTTTGGTATTGATGAAAATTACGAGAAAAGTGTCGAAGGCTGGAGTAATTTAATACACAGCGAATTTAAACCGGAAATGACAGTATATTTAAGGGACGTGGTTCTTAAGCAGGGAAATCTGTTTGACAGGGAATATAAAATAGTCCGGCAAAATGATAACAGAGAACGTTGGGTGCATGGGCATGGCAGGCTTGAACGTGATGCGGATGGCAATATAATCCGTATGATCGGTACTATTCAGGATATTAATGATCGGAAAGTGTTGGAAGAACAGTTGATGCAATCACAGAAAATGGAAGCGATTGGACAGCTTGCCGGCGGCGTTGCTCATGATTTTAATAATATGTTAACGGTAATTAACGGTTATTCTGAGATGCTTCTCTACAAAGATATTCATCCCGAATTCCGGGGTCTCATACAGGAGATATTAAATGCCAGTACAAAAGCTACCCGTTTAACCAGTCAGTTATTAACATTTAGCCGTAAGCAAATTATCCAGCCCAAAATACTTAATTTAAATCAGGTGATTACCGATCAGATAAAAATGCTCAGACGTCTGCTTGGAGAAGACGTCGAAGTTTCAACAACTTTCGATCCGCAATTAAGATCAATTAAAGCTGATATCGGACAAATTGAGCAGATTATCATGAATATTTCCATCAATGCCCGGGATGCCATGCCTCTGGGTGGAAAATTAATCATTGAAACGAAAAATATTCAATTTGATAATATTGATGTACGAAATCATCCGGAACTTAAACCCGGCCAATATTCGATGTTAGCAATAACTGATACCGGCGTCGGTATGGATGAATTAACAAAAACGCGGGTATTTGAACCATTTTACACAACAAAAGGCAGAGATAAGGGCACAGGCCTTGGACTGGCAACGGTATATGGTATCGTGAAACAGAATGATGGATTTATCTATGTTTACAGTGAAATTCAAAAAGGTTCTACATTTAAAGTCTATCTGCCATCGAGCGCCGAAATACAGATGGATGATAAAAAGGAATCAATTGCGGATGAAAAATTAAAAGGCGTTGAGACCATATTATTGGTTGAGGATGATACGGGGGTTAGAATTGTAACAAAATCCACACTGGAAAATTATGGTTATACCGTCATAGCAGCCGCCAATGGCGAAGAAGCGCTGCGCATATACGATGCATATCAGGGAACATTTGATTTAGTATTAACCGATGTAGTTATGCCGTTAATGAGCGGCAGGGAAATGGCTGATAAATTAAGAGAAAAGGATGCATCGCTTAAAATTTTATACTTTTCCGGCTATACCGATAATAGTATTGTGCATCACGGTGTTTTAGACGAAGGTATGGAATTTATTCAAAAACCGTATTCTCATGCGGAACTGGCAAAAAAAGTAAAAACGATACTGAATAAATAACACACTAATATAGAAAATAGGATTTTAAACAGTATGTAAATTAACGATATCCATATCGAATTTTATAGACAATATAATTCAGAGAATTCATATGTTTTATGAAAATGAAATAGTTATGCTTGTTTTCGGTTTCCTTGTTACGGTTTTTATAGGATTAAAATACAAACATTTGATTCATATCAGGTATCATAAAATTCTTTTAGCCGGATTTTATACGCTTTTGATTGCCTGGATATGCAGTACGATAGAAGAATTTATTTTGGAAATATATATAAATTTGTGTGAACATGCGCTCTATGCCGCGAGTGCGCTACTTCTTTTATTATGGATTTATAAAGCAATGATTGATAAAACCCGGAATAACTAATGTCTTTTATAGCTTTTTTTGATTTATTATCAATTCTTGTAACATTTTTTTCCATTATTCTATTATTATGGAAATGGAAGCAAACATCGTATCCTGATATACGATATTTATTATTGGGACTTCTAAGTTTATCTTTTTTTTATTATTTATTTTTATTTTTAGAATGGTCGGGAATCTCCGGTTCATATGAGAAAACTGAAGACCTGATGGGTGCATTAATTCCCATGATATGGGCATTCATTTTTTACACTTTTTTACAATTATCTGCAAAAAAAGATTTACAAGATAGCGAAGAAAAATACAGGCAGCTTATTCAGAATTCCGGTGATATTATTTTTTTGTATTACCAAAATAGATTTGAAGTAGTAAATCAAAAATTTGAAGAAATATTTAATTTAACTATTGACGATTTAAATCAGCCAGGTTTTAATTTTAAGCAATTACTTTCTCCAAAAAGCTATTCTGAATTAGAAAAATTATTAAAAAAGACTGAACAAAAAAATAAACAAAGTTATATATCCAACCTAATTGTGCTTGATGCAAAAGGTGAAGAAGTTGATGTTGAGGTATCAGTCAACTATGTAGACTATAAAGAGGGCAGGGCATTGCAGGGCATAATGAGAGACCTGACCGATCGTAAACGCCTTGAGGAACAATTAAGACAATCACAAAAAATGGAAGCCATAGGACAGCTTGCTGGCGGCGTAGCTCACGATTTTAATAATATTCTAACGATTATTAATGGTTATTCAGAAATATTATTAAACTTGAAGCTGCCCGCCGCTTTAAAAAATCCTGTACAGGAAATTCGATCAGCGGGTTTACGTGCATCACGATTAACAAGTCAGTTACTAGCCTTCAGCCGAAAACAAATTATTCAGCCTAGACCGCTTAATATTAATGATATTCTTAGAGATCAAATTAAAATGTTGGGTAGGTTATTGGGTGAAGATGTGGAAATCTCTGCAACATTTGATCCGACTCTGCGACCTGTAAAAGCCGATCCCGGACAGATTGAACAGATTATTATGAACATAGTAATCAACGCGCGGGATGCTATGCCCGACGGTGGTAAATTAACTATCGAAACCAAAAATGTGGAATTTGAAAATAGTTATGCTAAGGAAAATCCGTATGTGATTGCCGGAAAATATTCCATGCTATCCTTTACTGATACAGGGATCGGTATGGATTCTGTCACGCGCTCCCGAATTTTCGAACCTTTCTATACCACAAAGGGACGTGATAAAGGCACTGGTCTGGGATTATCTACCGTTTACGGTATTGTAACGCAGAATGGCGGTTTTATCAATGTTTACAGCGAGATTCAACAGGGCGCGGTTTTTAAAATATATTTACCTTCTGAGGAAAGAAGATTAAAACAACGCAAGACCAAAATTTCTGATGAATCCGGCTTAAAAGGACATGAAACAATTCTATTGGTAGAAGATGATCCCAGTGTTAGAGCAGTGACAACATCTACATTAAAACAGTATGGGTATAAAGTTATAGCGGCTTCAAATGGCGAGGAAGCATTACGTATCTATGAAGAGCGGAAAGGTAAATTTAGTCTTTTGCTTACGGATGTAGTTATGCCGTTAATGAACGGAAGAGAATTAGCGGAAAAGCTTACCGAAAAAAACAGTGAACTAAAAGTATTATACTTTTCCGGTTATACGGATGACAGCGTTGTACGTCATGGTATTTTAAGTGAGGGAAAACAATTTATTCAGAAACCTTATTCTCACACAGAATTGGTAACTAAAGTACGTTTAGCAATTGATAAATAGAATGGAAACTTAGCCAAGATATTGAGGTATTTTTACCCATAACAAGTAATTGAAATCATTTTTTAAACAACTCCATAATAATATTATGTTTGATGAACTTGAAAAAATAAATCATCGGCCTAAACCTTTCGAATTTTATACGACTGAAGAACTCTGGACAAATGAATATACATCGCAAAAAATGCTGGAGTTTCATCTCAATGAATCTATAGATGTATCTTCGAGAAATATCAACTTTATCAATCATTCTGCCGAATGGATCCGGAACCGGTATAAACTTGATGAAAGTAAATCAGTATGTGATTTTGGCTGCGGGCCCGGATTATATACAACTCGCTTTGCAGAGACAGGAGCGCAGGTTACCGGAATTGATTTTTCCAAACGTTCAATAGACTATGCAGAAAAGACCGCTGCCGAAAAAAATCTTAATATAAAGTATCTTAATCAAAATTACCTGAAATTTGATACCGGCGAAAGATATGATTTAATTACCATGATTATGTGTGATTATTGCGCTTTAAGTCCGGATCAAAGAAAGCAAATGCTAAAGAAATTCCGTAAACTTTTAAAGCCGGATGGTTATATATTACTTGATGTTTATACGCTGGAAGCATTTAATCAGAGAGAAGAACAAACTATTTTTCAGCCCAATTTACTCGATGGATTTTGGTCACCTGAAAAATATTATGGATTTCTAAATACCATCAAATACAATGAAGAAAAAGTTATACTGGATAAATATACTATTATTGAAAAGAATAAAACCAGTATGATATATAACTGGTTACAATATTTTAGTAAATCCCATTTAATCGCCGAATTTGGCGTTAACGGATTTAAAGTTGAGAATGTTTTTGCAGATGTGGCAGGATCGAATTTCAATCCTAAAGCTACGGAAATGGCTGTTGCAGCAATAAAGCAAGTTTAAGCGTATACGGACTTCCTTATTCTGCTATATTCTACTTATCTGTTCAGTTACTGTAGAATCTTACACAGATTTTATGGATAAAATCCAACTTTATATTTAGCTTGGAAAAAAACAAAAGCAAAAGAGACCCGGGAAATGGATAAAAAAGGAAACATAAAAGAGGTCGCAGCGCTATTTTTTAAATTAGGCACGATTGCGTTCGGCGGGCCGGCGGCGCACATCGCCATGATGGAAGAGGAAGTTGTTAACAAGTGTAAATGGATGGATCGCCGGCATTTCCTCGACCTGGTTGGGGCGACTAATTTAATTCCCGGGCCGAATTCCACGGAAATGACTATGCACTGCGGTCATGAACGGGCCGGCATTCCCGGACTGTTTGTGGCCGGCGCCAGTTTTATTTTTCCCGCCGTAGTTATTACTGGTATTTTTGCCTGGCTGTACGCTGAATATGGACAATTACCTGCTGTTGAGCCCTTTGTATTTGGGATTAAACCGGCCTTAGCTATAATTGCCTCAGCTGTTATTAAGTTAGGGAAGAAAGCATTGAAAGGCTGGGAACTGGGGATTCTTGGGGGATTGGTACTTGCCGTTAGTTTTTTAGGTGTTAATGAAATTTTAGCTCTGCTTTCAGCCGGTGTAATAGGCGCTATTTATTTTTATTCTAAATCAAAGGTTCATACCGGGTTAAAATCATTTATTCCCTTTGCTTTATTCCAATTGCCGGTTGCAGTAACTGCGACGAATATTTCACAGTTAAAAATCTTCTGGTCATTTTTAAAAGTCGGCGCGGTTCTGTATGGCAGCGGTTATGTTCTTTTTGCTTATTTGGATTCCGAACTGGTGATGAACGGCTGGATCACCCGGCAATTACTTATCGATGCTGTAGCTATCGGCCAGTTTACACCGGGGCCGGTTCTCTCAACCGCTACATTCATCGGTTATCAAATGGGCGGTATCTGGGGGGCTCTGGCTGCAACTATAGGAATCTTCCTGCCTTCTTTTGTTTTTGTTCTTTTGTTGAAACCTCTTGTACCTAAAATGCGTGCATCCAAATTACTTGGTTATTTTCTGGATTCAGTCAATATCGCTGCGGTTGCGGTTATGCTGGCTGTATTGATTAATATGAGTATCACTGCCATCACGGATTGGCGGGCGATAGCAATAGCCATTATCAGTGTGATAACGGTTTTTGTATTTAAAAAAGTCAATGCCGTCTGGATCGTGCTTGGCGGAGCATTGCTGGGATATATACTCAGTTTATTTTAATGTCTTTAACTTAAGCTTATTCCAGTAAATGTCCGCGTAGTTGATGATATGCTGAATAAAACCGAGCCCCGGCTTGACCTAAATATCGATTTAAAATCTTTGGATTTGTTTTATTCAGATCAACGACGATGAGTCCATCCAACACATTGCTAAAATCCGGATCACGGTTAAAAGCAATAAATTCTGCACCCAGTTTGATATACTGCTTGATTAAAACAGGCAATCCGGTATCCGTGCCTTCAATATCAGATACAAATTCTTCAAGCTCAGAAATATCTTTGAGCGCTTCGGTTGAGTATTTTATACTATTAAAATTTTTACTTAATCCATGCATCGGCGTGACAAAACGGGATAATTTTGTATTTCCATGTTTATAATATAGAAAATGCAGCATCATACTTTGCGAACTGATCGCATAGGAATTGCTTATGCTCACCGGTCCAAATAAATACCGGTATTGAGGATGCCTGACGATAAATTCTCCAATCCCGCGCCATAATAAAAAGAGAGAATTAAAACTCCGCTGATACTCTGCCGTTATAAAGGATCGGCCCATTTCGATAGCTGGCGATATCTCTTTAATAAACCATTTTCTCAATTTAAAAAGTGTGCTGGTGTATAATCCCTTTTTCCCGAAGTCTTTAATTATTATATCTGTCAAACCGAGTCGATAGGCTCCGATTATTTTCTTTGCTTCTGAATTCCAGGCGATTAAATGAAGATAATATTCATCAAAGTTATCCAAATCCACAGCTTTCCCCGTACCTTCATTAACGGCTCTGAAGGTGATTTCCCGCTGGCGACCGATTTCAATTAATAAATCAGGGATTTGATGTGCATATGCAAAAAAAACAAGTGCAGAATTTTGATTGATTAATATCTGATGTTTAGGAAGTGAATCAATTTCCGTATATATTTTTCCGTAATCACCCGGGAATGCGATTTCCTTTATTGCAGACTCATCAATACGCTGATCTGATTTTGATAATTTGGTCCTATTCTCCAGGTTATATGTTCTTCTGCGAAGATAGGTTAGTCTTTCTTTATTATTTGGATACTCCAATAACTGTTTTTGAGTTATGGCTTTGCCGATATGTATCGACAAACTTGAATTACGCTTATTCAATAATTCTGCAGGTAAGCGAATGGTGCGTAAATATGGATGCAGCATGCCCAATGCCTGGAAGCCCAGTTTATTGGCGCCTTCAAAATAAACAGGAATAATAGGCGCATCGATCTTCACCAGAAGCTTTTCAATATTTTCCTGCCATGGCGGATCAGTAACTTTTCCACGTTTAAAATTATAGTGGGATACTTCACCGGCCGGAAATACAACCAGCAATCCGCCTTCCCCAACCCATCGGATCGTTCTTTTCAATTGAGATATATTGGAAGTAAAAGAATTTTTTGTTTTAAACGGATCAACAAAAATAAATATATCCCGCAATTCCGGGATAATACTTAAAAAATGATTTGCTAATATTTTAAAATCACTGCGAATCCGGCTAAGCAATACGGCTATAGCAATGCCTTCAATCCCGCCATAAGGATGATTAGCAATAATAACAGCGGGTCCTTTTTGGGGAATATGTCGCAGGTCAGCTTCCCTCAGCTTTAATGTAATATTAAGCGCGTTTAATATTTTCTCTGCAAAAGTCGTCCCTTCGGCATCGACGGTTTTGTTGTACCAATAATCCAGTGCATTAATGGACAATAACTTTTCCAGAGGTTTGCCTATTAAAGGTTTTAGTGGTTCAGATAACTGTATTTTAGAATAGAATTCTTTTTTAATTGTATTGGCCGCAGTCATGTTTGCAGACATAAGAAACCTCCTGGTAACTCATTTTGATTAACTAATTAAGAATTGAAAATTAGGATTGTATTTTATTTCAATTAGAAATATATAAGTGTTATATCGATGGAAATTAAATCAGTAAAAAATTCAATCTCTTAGCCGTTAAAAATTTGGTTTTTAAAGGTTATAATTGCACAGGCAATCTGCACTAACACAAAGCTAATAATACTCTATCATTATCTAAATCAAATCCTAACATAATCATAATAAGCGTTTACTATAATTAACCTTGATAAAATGAAAGTACATTTAAAAATTTAAGAAGGTATATGAGTCATAAAAGAAAAATAGATATTCTGGTTCTGTCGGATATTCATCTTGGAACCTATGGCTGTAAAGCGAATGAACTTCTTCAGTACCTGAAAAGTATATCACCAAAACGGGTTATTTTAAATGGTGATATTATTGATATGTGGCAATTTAAAAAACGGTACTGGCCGATCAGCCACACTAAAGTTTTAAAGCATCTATTTAAGTGGATGTCCAGGGGTATTCCGGTTGATTACATTACGGGCAATCATGATGAAGCCCTGCGCCGATATGCCGGATTCAAATTGGGTTCATTTAACATTGTCAACAAAAAGATATTAAAACTGGATGATAAAAAAGCCTGGATTTTTCATGGCGATGTTTTTGACGTAACCATGAAATTTTCACCCTGGCTGGCAAAACTGGGCGCTATTGGGTATGATTTTCTAATTATAACCAATAACCTGATAAACCACATTAGTTTATTATTGGGAAAGGAAAGGCTGTCCCTTTCCAAAAAGGTGAAAGATAATGTTAAACAGGCGCTGAAATATATCAGCCGGTTCGAAGAAACCGCTGTGGAAATTGCATCTAAAAATCAATATGATTATGTAGTCTGCGGGCATATTCATAAACCGGAAATAAGAGAATTTCACACGCCAAACGGGGAAGTCACCTATCTTAATTCCGGCGACTGGATTGAAAATTTAAGTTCACTTGAATATGTGAAGGGGCGTTGGTCAATATATACTTACGATAAGTCCGCATTCCTCCAAATAGAAAATACCTTAGTCGAAGAAGAAAAAGATTTGTCTGAGAAATCGTTAAAGGAATTATTCGGATCATTGGTTGATGATATTCTGAATAATAATTAAATATGAAAATATTATATGCCATACAGGGAACCGGTAACGGTCATTTGAGCCGGGCAAAAGACATAGTGCCCGCTCTGAGAAAACATGCACAGGTTGACATAATTGTAAGTGGCGTCCAGGCAGATATTAATCTGCCCTTTAAGATAAAACACTGGTATAAAGGTTTTGGTTTTATTTTTGGTAAAAAGGGCGGCGTGGATATCTATGCTACTTTTAAGGCCAACAAGATAAAGCGGTTTTATCAGGAAATAATGTCGTGTCCGGTCGACGAGTACGATCTGGTAATTAATGATTTTGAACCCATCTCGGCCTGGGCGGCTAAATTAAAGGGCGTTCCGTGTTTTGCACTAAGCCATCAAAGTGCAATGCAATCTAAAAAAGTACCGCGGCCTCATCATAAAGACTGGTTAGGAATATTTATTCTAAAAAACTATGCCCCGGCAAACAAGTCGTATAGTTTCCATTTTAAAAGGTATGATGAACGGATTTATACGCCGGTAATCCGTAATGAAATCCGCAAGCAGGAAGTGACAACCGGCAAGCACATTACGGTCTATCTGCCTGCATATGATGACAAGCGACTGATAAACGTATTGGGCAGAATTAAATCCACCCAATTCGAGGTGTTTTCCAAACATACCAGGCATTCTTATACTGACGGAAACGTAAAGATCCAAGAAATTAATGCAGAGCAGTTTATTAAAAGCATGGCTGGTTCAATGGGTGTTTTGTGCGGAGCTGGATTTGAAACTCCGGCGGAAGCGCTTTACCTGCGTAAAAAAGTTATGGTCGTCCCGATGAAACGGCAATATGAGCAGCATTTTAATGCCGAGAGTCTTAAGGAATTAGGTGTGCCGGTTATTCCAAAACTATCCGCCAAATATATTGATTATATCCGTGTCTGGATTGAAAAGGATTATCAGATAACTGTAAACTTTCCCAATGAAACAGATGATATTGTCGCTCAACTCATCAATGACTATAAAAATATTGCTTCCTTTGAATCCAGTAAAAGTAAATTTAATCCATTCCCGAAACTTGAATTTATCTACGCATGAGCTTAAACAAAACGGATTTTGGACCTGATTTTCAATGGGGCGTTTCCACGGCAGCCTATCAAATTGAAGGCGCTTATAAGAAGCGCGGTAAAGGTCTTTCCATCTGGGATGTATTCACACAGAATTCCGCAAATATTAAGGACGGTTCCAACGGTAATAAAAGCTGCAATCATTATAAGCACTACAAAAAAGACATTGATTTATTAAAGAAGTTAAATATCCCCAATTATCGTTTTTCCATATCCTGGCCGCGAATTCTTCCTTCAGGTTTTGGTGAAGTTAATCAGAGAGGCATTGATTTTTATAGCCGCTTGATTGACCGATGTCTTGATAA
This sequence comes from Calditrichaceae bacterium, assembly GCA_016928315.1. Lineage (GTDB taxonomy): Bacteria > Calditrichota > Calditrichia > Calditrichales > Calditrichaceae > JAFGKZ01. The sequence goes on along the minus strand of JAFGKZ010000133.1, from coordinate 8,468 downwards.
AGGTATCACGCCCTGGATCACATTATATCATTGGGATCTGCCGAATGAACTGGAATTAAAAGGCGGCTGGACGAATCGTGATATTTTAAACTGGTTTGCCGAATATACCGAAGTTGCCGCTAAGAATTTTGGCGACCGGGTTAAAAACTGGCTGGTGTTGAATGAACCGGCTACCTTTATCGGCGCCGGTTATTTTTTAGGTTATCATGCGCCCGGCAAAAAAGGAATCAATAATTTTTTACCCGCGATGCATCATGCTAATTTGTGCCAGGGAATTGGGGGACGGATTCTTAAAGAAACGGTTCCTTTTTGTAAAGCCGGCACGGCGCTTTCGACCACTCAAATTGATAGTCACAGTGCAAGTATCAAGGATGTTCAGGCAAAAAACAGGTTCGATGTTATCTTCAATCGCCTTTTTATAGAACCTTTACTGGGATTAGGTTATCCTGTGAAAGATTTTGATGCGCTGAAAAAAGTCAGCCAATGTATGCTTCAGAACGATGAAAAACATCTGCCGTTCGATTTTGATTTTATCGGATTACAAAATTACACGCGCGAGGTTGTTAAATATAATCCGCTTATTCCTTACGCAAAAGGCAGGATAGTTGAAGCTAAAGACCGCAATGTTGAATGCACCGGTATGGGATGGGAAATTTATCCCGAAGCTATTTATAATATGCTGCATAAATTAAACGCCTATGGAAAAATTAAAGAATTCGTCGTAACGGAAAACGGCGCATCATTTCCCGATATAAAAGTGGAGAAAAAAATAAATGATCCACAACGTATTGAATTTTTAAAGGCGCATATGGAACAAGTGCTAAGGGCAAAAAACGAAGGAATTAATGTCACCGGTTATTTTATCTGGACTCTGCTGGATAATTTTGAATGGGCCGAGGGATACACGCAGCGCTTCGGTTTAGTATATACGAATTTTAAAAATCGTAAACGATATATTAAAGAATCCGGTTACTGGTTTGCCGGATTCTTGGCCGAGAAATCGGAGTAAACCTGACATCTATCGAAATAATTTATAATAAGAAGCTTTAAATTAATGGTTTGTACTCGATTAGATTAATATCAATTAAACTCGTTGATAATCAACCTGAAATATAATGTATATCATCTTATTCATGTTAACGTAACATTTTAAATGCATGTACCCAGTCATTTCGTAAAAATCCGGGAATGCACCATAAAATACATAACGGTTCAATGGCACGGGCTGCTTCCGCGTCGCCCATATCCTCCGTTTCCCAGCCAAACTGATCAAGAATTTCTGTGATTTTATTTTTAGCAGTATTGTCATTACCGCAGATAAACATGGTCGGTTTACCGCCTTTGAACCGGGGATTTACCATTGATGCACTGCCAACAGAACTAAATGCTTTCACAAATTTTACCTGAGGGTAAGCTTTCTGTAATTGTTCCATCAAAGATTCTTTAAAACTAGTGAAAAAATTAAGAATCCCTTTTTCCGGGGCTTGATCTGCAATGGGATTGGTCGCATCAATTACAATTTTATCTTTTAAATTATCAATTCCGGCTGCATTTAGAACATCTGCGGCAACCATACCCTTAACCGCCAGCACAATTATATCACCGAAAGCGGCTGCCTCTGAAAAACTGCCGGCTTTACTTCCGGGACTTTTCTGTACCCACTCTGTAAGTTTAGCAGGTGTGCGCGAACTGAGCATGACCTGATTATTATATTTTATAAAACCGGCCGCTAATGATTGCGCTACCGTTGACGATCCTAAAATTCCAACCTTCATGATCTCCTCCAAAGATTTGACACTGCTATAAATTAAATTTCTATCATAGGGTTTTAAGGATTTCTATATTTGGAAAATTCCCTGTTATAGCTGCGATTTCAATTCTAATCATAAATTAACATTAAATTAATATCTTCCGATATTTCTAAGTGATCGATAATCTGGAAGTATATAACGGATAAAAAATCTTTGTTTAAAAAATCAGCGCCGGATATCCTTGAATACCGCGGCGGAGGCGGATGCCTGTCTTTGTTCGGCTTGCCATTTTTGCTGGCCGGACTATTTATCATGCAGATCCCACTCGGTATTATTCCTGTTCAGGGCGATCCGCCGCCCTGGTATTTTCTTGTGCCGTTTGGATTTGTTTTTGCCGCAGTGGGCGCCGGGCTGGTCTTCGGGCGAAATGGAACTACGCTTAACCTGACTACAAGGCAAATCATACAGTGGCGGGGATTACTTATTCCTTTTAAGCGTAAAATACATTCTCTGGATATCTTCAATAAAGTGCATCTTTGTAAACAATCAGGTGATAGTGATTCATCTGATACGTACACCATTTATCTTGAATGCAGCCATACAGGCAATCGTTTAAAAATAAATAGTACAACGGATTACCAGGCTGCAAAACAAAGCGCAGAAGAACTCAGCCGGTTTTTGAATTTTAATCTGGAAGATGCTGCCAGCGGGTCAAAAATTATCCGTAAACCGGAAGAATTGAACGAATCCCTGCGCCAGCGGATGCGGAAAAGCGGGGAAGTGTTTCAGCCTCTTCCACGAAAGCCCTTTGAAATGCTCTGCAACATTCAGCAAACCGCTGAAGGTTATATTATCGAAATTCCATGGACAAACGTAAAAAAAGCCGGACTGGCAAACCTGATCATTAACCTGATTGTCGCCGGATTTGTAATTTATTTCTTTTTATGGCCTAGCCTTAGTCTCCCCATGCCGGATATGATTCGTTATATTTTTGTCGGATTTATTCTGCTTTTTTTTATACTGGGACCGATTATATCATCCCTGCTGAAGCTGCGAAAAAAGAAGACCGTCCGCACCACAGTAACCGTGACTTCCGCGTTTATAAGAATTGAAGATTCCGGCAGTCGTAAAAAGAGTGCAGCTGAAATTCCTGCTGAAGAACTGGAAGAACTTGTATTACCAACTGAACGGTACACCGCTGAGAAACCGAATTACTCCGGTAAAAAAGAAGATATTAGCATTGGTGAAACCGGTATGCCAAGACTGGCAAACGGACGGCAATTACCTAAGTTTGTCCATAAACTCATGAAGAGTGTTCCTCATCCGGGTATTGCGCTGCGCAGCAGGAATCAGCTGCTATCTTTCGGTGAAGGCTTGCCATTTGATGAGCTTGTCTATATACATGCTTTAATAAGGAAATTTATCGCGGAATAAACTATTTTGATAAAAGATTTTTATCTAAAGCCTTTTTTTTCTAATATTTGCTTATGCAGCAAGATGATACAATTTTGATAACTAAAATCAAACAATCAGACCGGAATGCATTTAAAACTTTATTTACCAGGTATCAGGCGGACTTGTTTAAATACATCTATTATAAAACACTCGATTACAGTTTATCCGAAGATTTTGTACAGGAAACCTTTATAAAGGTCTGGATGAAAAGAATCTCATTAAATCCGGATCAGTCCGTTTTCAGTTACTTAGCTGCCATAAGCAGTAACCTTATCAGGGATCATTTTAAACATCTTAAAGTCCGGGAAAAACACCAGGAATCTGAAAAAGAAATTTCCACACCATTTCATGATAATCCTGAGGAAGTAATGGATTACCGAATTCTCAGAGAAAAAATTCATTCGATAGTAAACAAGCATCTGTCAGATACCTGCCGGACGATTTTTTATTTAAGCCGAATAGAAGGAAGGTCAAATCCGGAAATAGCAGGGTTGTTGAAAATAACCAAGAAAAAAGTAGAAAATCAGCTTTATATCGCCTTAAAAACAATCAGAAAAAAATTGAAAAATCCCCTTCCATAAACCCATATTATCAGGGTCATCAAAAAATTTTAAAAATTCATAAGTGTTTTAGCCGATTTGATCGTTCTATATATAAACGATTATCAGAAAAAAATAATCAGGATATTAAACATGAAATCATTCTATAGACGTCTGATTAACTCAATGACAAATAAGGCAAAAAATGAACTTTCCGGTAAAGAAAAAGAGCAATATAACCAAATAAAATCGATATGGGAGGAGAGTGGGAAATTTTCAATGCCGAAGATTCCTGATACCGAGAAATCATGGTTAAACCTGCAACGAGCTTTAAGAAATCTGGAAAGCACTGAACAGGTTCATCCCGGTATGGCTGATTTTGTATTTGGCAGAAGAAGGAAATGGGCTTTCGCCGTTTCCTTTATTGCAATAGTATTATTTATTTCGACAATATTTATGTTTAAGGATTCTGATCAGGTGATTTATTCTGCAAAGAAAATGGAACAGCTTTCGGTTGAACTTAGCGACGGTTCAAAGATCAGGTTAAATGCCCAGACTAAAGTAACCGTGCCTGACGGTTTTAATGAAGGATACAGGGAAGTCACCCTCAAAGGCGAGGCATATTTTGAAGTTCAAAAAAGTGAAATCCCTTTTATCATCCATACTAATGTCGGAGACGTCACCGTTCTGGGAACAAAATTCAATGTTCAAACCAGGAATGACCGGATGGAGGTGGCAGTTAACGAGGGGATTGTGCGGGTCACCAGCAGAGTTGCAGACAAGGACAGTTCCGTTATACTTACAGCCGGCATGATGAATATGAGCGAATCAGGTGAATATCCTGGAGCATTACACGTAATCCAATTTAAACAGTATCCTGGCTGGCTATACAACAAGCTCACCCTGCAGCAAACTAATCTGGTTGAGGTTCTGGAAGAAATCGAACGAAGATTTGATGTTAACATCCGGCTTAATGCTATTGAGGATTCCATAAAAATCTCCGGTATATTTGAGGCTTCAAACCTGGATAGTACCATGTCATCCTTATGCATTTTGATCGGGAAAGCGTACCGGAATGAAAATGGTGTTATTACTATCTACTAAAATCGAAATTTTAAAAAAAAGGAATGAAATTGAAGATACAAAGAAAACTAATATTATGTTACTTATGTATACATTTTTTTCTATTTCAGGTTATTCTGGCACAGGATTCAAATAACCTTATAGAATTTTACTTTAAAAACGAGTCACTTAAAGAGGCGCTTGAATATCTGATAAACCAATATGATGTGGCTATCGTCTATCAGGAAAATCAGATTAAGGATATCCGAATTTCTGCACATTGTACGGATTGTACCGCTGAAACAGCTTTAGATCGAATATTGAAAAATACACCATTAGAATATCGGAAAGTCGACACACAGTTTATTATTAATAAAAAGAACGTAAAAGCATCGCACGGTAAAAATATTATAAACGGATTCATAAGAGAAAAATCGAACCGGGAAACGTTGGCCTACGCCAATGTATTTCTCGAAGGGACCAATCGCGGGGCTATGTCGAATGAACATGGCTATTTTGTTATTGACCAGATTCCTGATGGGAAATACAAGCTGGTAGTTATGATTATGGGCTACAATTCATTTGAAAAACAGGTACAGCTTTTCAACAACCAGATACTTACAGTTGATATTGAACTGGATGAAACGGCTTTACAGGGAGAAACGATTGAAGTATCCGCAGAAAAAGAACGCTTTAAAAAGCAAGTTGAACCCAGTAAAATACAGATTTCCAGAACAGAAATTCTGGCAGCACCAGCGGTTGCAGAAGCGGATCTATTCCGTACCATTCAGGCCCTGCCCGGTGTGATCACTCAAAGCGATTTTAACAGCGCCCTATACATCAGGGGAGGAAATCCATCTGAAAATATCATCACCCTGGATAATGTACGTATTTATAATCCTTACCATTTGGGCGGTGTGTTCAGCACATTTAACACTGACGCCATTAAAAATGTTGACATTTCTCTCGGCGGTTTCCCTGCCCGTTACGGCAATGCTATTTCTTCTATTATTGCTATTTCCAATAAAGACGGCAACAGTAATGCCTTTGAGGGTAATGGCAGTATCAGCCTGCTAAGCGCCAAGCTCGAACTGGAAGGCCCCATTCCGAACGGTTCATTTCTTATTTCGGGAAGACGAACCTATTTCGATTTCTTGTATAATACATTCATTTATTCCGGTGATGACGAATCCGAAAAGATGCCGTATTACTTTTATGATTTTCATGGAAAAATCAACTATAATCTCTCTCCCAATAACAAATTTACAGTCAGCGGATTTTACGGTGATGATATCCTTAAAACTGAAGAAGAACAGGAAGAATGGGATGAACAAATTCAGCAAAACCGGGTTGTTGGCAAAGACAAAACCGATCTTAAGTTTGGAAATTTTAGCACTGCATTAAAATGGCAGTATATATTTAATCCAAAACTATTCTCAGAATTTGTAATAGCCAAGAGCAGGTTCCGGGTTAACATGTTTGGCGAATATTCTGAAGACGGCGATGATGAAAACCTGGAAGCTTTCGATATTATCAATGATTATACGGTGACCGGAAATATGACCTGGTATTATTCCGATCATCATGAAGTTGAATTTGGGCTTGATTACCAGCATCTGGATTTTAATATTACAATGGATATCAATGACATTAGTCTGATTGATTATTCCAGAAAAGCTAATTTTTATTCCGCATATATTCAGGATAACTGGAATATCTCTGAACGTTTTAACGCCCAGGGCGGCGTAAGAATGACCTATTATAATTTGGGCAAATATACACGATTTGATCCGCGAATATCTTTACGCTACCGTCTCAAGAAGAATATTAATGTAAAGACAGCTTATGGCCACTATCATCAGTATTTTTATACATTTAATCCGGAAGATATCGATTTTCTTAATTATCTTCGTTTAATTGATCTATGGTTTCCGATCGATACCCGCTATAAGCCGATTAAGGCTATTCATTATATCGCTGGCCTGGAATATATGCCTGGGGACGACTATCTCTTTTCAATCGAAGGTTACTATAAAGACTATGATAACCTGCTGGATCTAAATGAACTGGGCGATAGAGGGGAAAAAGATGATTTTCTTCGTGGTTATGGCAAGGCTTACGGCGTGGAACTGATGATAAGGAAACAAAAAGGCCAATTAACCGGCTGGCTTGGTTATTCCCTGGCATTTGCGGAAAAAACTATTGAATTGCCGAGGGCATCATATTTTATTGATAACAGGAATGTGAAAAGGGAATTTCAGAAATATAATCCGAGCTATGACCGAAGACATTCATTGACTTTTGTGGCAAACTATAAAACGGCTGATCAATGGCAGTTGAGCACTCGGATTAGCTATGCTTCCGGTTTACCTGAAACACCGACCATTGGCTGGCAGGAATTTTATAGTATAGGCGATAATCCGAACGAAGTGACAGGCGAACTGACGCCGGTTAAAGCAGAAAAAAATTCGGAACGATATCCCGATTATTTCCGATGGGATATCAGCCTCATGAAAACTTATCGATATAAAAGCTTTTTAATTCAGCCGTACCTGCAGATTATAAATCTTACTAATCATGAAAATATTTTTATTTATAATTATAATCTGCAAAATGAGGTTGATTCTCACGGAAAGTTCAGAACTGCAAAACGCGAAGGGGTTACTATGTTTCCACTCATTCCCACTGTAGGAATCAATTTTAAATTTTAACGGAGAAGAAAATGAGAAGATTTCTAATAATGATTATACCTGTAATTCTATTAATACATTGTGATTATTCAACTATCACAGAGGATTATAATCCCGATTACCAACCGGAATTATCCGTATATTCACTTATAAGTACAGATGGAAGTGATGAATTTGTAATTGTGGAAAGAACAAGACTAATTAATGAGTATGATTCATTAAATGTTGGAAATTTTACCATAATTGATGATGCCGAAGTGCTTATCATAAATGAAACAGATACTTGCCGGTTTACCTTTTATAAAAAATCACCTTCGGATACTGTGCCAGATGAAAGTTATTTATACAAGGGTATGTATCTGGATCTGAATAATGAATTTCAGGCCATTCCCGGTAAAACTTACCAGCTGATTGTTACTACATCTGACGGGAAAAAAGTTACCGGGAGTACCACTGTTCCGGGCATTCCCAATATAACCAACCCGTCTGCATTCTCTGTAATTCAGAAAAAAACGATTAAAGCTAATACCATTGAATGGGATAACGCTTCCAATGCTATCGGTTATTCAGGGGAATTTTTTATTAGAATAAAAGGTCTTGATGAACAAATTAATATTATGGAAGATGTATTTGTCTATGACTCTTTTTTTAAGCTAAATGGTATTGATGATTTTCTCCTGCTTAATGATATCGTTCCGCTCATAGATACAGCAACGGTAAAAATATATGCTCTTGATCAAAACAGCTACGATTATGCCAGTAAAACCACCCTGGCTTCTATGGTTGGCGCTGATCTCAAATTGCTGTACGGCGGCATTGGCGCGTTCGGTTCATACAGTGTGGATTCAGTGAAAGTTATTTTGGAGTAATATCAACGTATAAATAACAATAAACAAATGGTTCTTCCGGTTTTTGAGTACATGACTTGAAAAAAATATAAGGACATGATAGCTTAAGAATTTATTTAAGCG
>JAFGKZ010000132.1 GCA_016928315.1 Calditrichaceae bacterium | reverse complement strand
CTATCAGGTTCATATCCTTCATACTCAATAATATAATTTCCTGTAGGTGGATTTAAAGTTATATTTGGTTCAATTTGTGCTAGAAGATATGTTTGACCAATTATTAGTATTATAATAATAATTTTTTTCATTTGTATTCCTCCATTTTCTTAAAAGTCAATATGGTAATGTTCGTACTTTGAGTTTTGACTATGTAAAGAAGCATCCCCATTATGTTCAATACATATTGCTTCAAATCGCCTATTCCCTGTAAGATGACTGTTAGGATTTAAATTTTGTGTTTCGGTATTGAAGGGATCCTGTCTTGGATTTCTTACAACAATACCCTGTCTATGTACGAGTTGACCATCCTCGTTATAATAATGTAATTCAGTTCTTATATCTATATCATTTCCTTCTCTATGAGTCTGATGCGCTCCATCCCAATTTCCATTTACATCAAATTTACCTCCATAGGGTAAACTAATATCATTAATCTGCAATACTATTTCATTAGGAAATGTGGCATGCCAATCGGTAGCAATATTTTGAATATTTTGTATAACCGTATTAGTCCCATAGTGATTATGATCGTTTGTATGTTCATCAGTTCCACCCACTAATAGATAGTCATTTCCTAGCTCTAACGGATTTAAATCTGGTATTTTTTCAACTATTTTTATGGAGTCCCTTTTTAATAGACTATTTTGGATGGATTCTAAATATACAATCATGCTATCGCCCCAAATCGATGCTATGTATTCGAACCTTAAAAGCGAATCTACAATCGAATTTTCTTCAATAGTGCTTTGAATATGAGCTGTATTAAATTCCGGGCCTGATCTGTAGGAATAAAAGCTTCCATAATTTTGTCTTTTTATCCTTTCAGTTTGGTTTGCATCATTTCCTGTTGTTGGTCTGCGCGGATCTGTATGATCATGTCCCCCACTACCATCAATATAATTTGTACTTAGTTTGAAACGATGTCCGCCAATTATTTTACCACCTCTTGTAATTTTTACTCTAAATTCCTTTCTATTAGCATCTGAAATAGAACTAAGGTATGCTGTGGTATTCGCGTCAAATTTTGCGCTTGTGATAATCGGCTGAACTTCCAATTCTCCTGTCATTTCTATTTTAAGGGTTTGTTCAAGCACAACCGCTTCCCGTTCACCCTTTTTTGTTGAGTCGTTTTTCATTGTCACTTTTAGTAAACATTTCACTACAGAATCAGGATTAGTTTTTACAGCGGCAAACTTAATAACGCCTGTTTTGGCGTCGCCATATCTCACATCATTAAGAACAACAGGCGTTGTAATTAATGTATCTCCATCCTTATTTATAAATGTGCCAAATTGAGGATTAGTTATTACAGAAAATTTCAACAATGTATTTTCGTTTAAATCAATATTAACACTATCTTTATTTTTTGCTTGTACCAGCAATTTAGCAGACTCAGTAAAAGCAAGAGTATCTTGAGAAGCTAAAGTATCCGGAATAATTTTTAACTCAAAATGATCCAGAGAGTCAATTTCACCAATTTTAATCTCAACCGCGCCAAACCAGGGCCAATAATCCCGGTCCTCGGCTGCCGCGCCTGCCGCTGCATTTTTTACGTCCGGCATGGTTAATTTTATACTGCCTGATGATCTGATCCCAGATTTTAAATTATCTTTACCGCTGTTAATCGGCATCCCGCTGTCCGGTTTAATTGAACAGGGCAGAAGCTCGTCCACCGGTTCCATCCGGATTCTGACAATGGCTGAACTATCCGGTATAGTATCATTGGCAATAAAATAAAGCGGTCCCGGCACTAGTGTATTCTCATCTATATAATCTTCCTCAGCCTCAGAATATATTCGGCCATATTCCGTGCCTTTGTAGATTTTTGTTAAATATGTTTGATCATCCGGTAAAGGTTCGAGGTTGTCATCATCAATGGGATAAAATATTTCCAGTTTTACAGTGTCACCCGGCTGTATAGTTTCAGGAATTCCATCAAATACATATTCCGGCGGGAACACAGTTTTTTTAAGAATCACGTCCGTTAAGTTGGGATCGGTGCAGGATACTTTGATGGTTAGCGTATCCGTTTCCGTGGGAATGGGGCCGTCCATATAAACACGGATATCCAGGGCGCCTTCATCATGATCCAAATTGAGCAGATTGGCGCCTCTTTGTTCTGATCTATAATCATAAAAAGTTGCATATTCAATTGGACTTATAGTTTCAATACTGATTTTATCTTCATTGGCAATGTGATGATTGTAAGGATTCCCGAGTAGTACAATCGGTTCACCCGCGCTGATACCCAAAAAATATTCATCACTGGGTGAAAACATGTTTCTTACGCCTAAACCTGTAGATATCTCAGCTTTTAATATAATAGCTGCTAAATTAAAAGAACTTGTTTGAGATATTCCATTCCAGCTTGCATTTATTGATACAGTTACAGGATCATAATTTTTTCGTAAAGGTATATACCGCCACTGGTTTAATTCTTCATAAGGGCAGGATAGGGTGTTTTCCAGAATTTGGTGGGTCTCATTATTATAGAAACCAATATATTCCGAACAAATGTATCTCATTAACCAAATACAGCGTTCAAAATAAGCGCTTGGATTACAACAATCATTAAATGCCAATAAAGACAGAAACCTGTATTTAATATTTTACCGCAGGTATATGTAATCTATCTATGATGAAAAAATATTTATCAGAATATTTGTATAAAAATACTGTGATTAAAATAAGCGTTAATAAATAAAAAAACAATAAAAATTTTATTTTTTATAAAATAACTTTGCTTTATACAGGAAAACGCTGTGTTTGCCCGCTGACAAGTTCTTATTGAAATCTAAGGATGACTTTCACTTATGCTGTAAATTCAATAAATTAAATTATTGATTTTTAGATTCTTAAATGGGAGGATAAATGCTTAACCACATTTGGCTCTGGATGATTATTCTCAGCATTTTGATTGCCGGGGGTAAAGACATTTATAATGAAATGACTTCGGATTCTGCAGATAGCGAAGTTGTGACTGATAAAAACCTTAATGAAACGACCTATCTTGGTAAAATTACCAACGCCGTAATTGAATCAGCCGGGGTGGCTGTTAAACTGGCGATCGGTCTGATTGGCGTTATGGCCTTATGGCTGGGTTTGATGAAAGTAGCGGAAGAGGCCGGGATAATAAAAATTATCGCCCGTATCGTTCGTCCTATAACCAGGCGCCTTTTTCCAGGAATCCCAAAAGATCATCCGGCAATAGGGGCGATGATTATGAATATATCCGCCAACATGCTTGGACTTAGTAATGCCGCTACACCTTTAGGTCTGAAAGCCATGGAAGAACTGGATAAACTGAATCCGGAAAAGGGCAAGGCAACGGATGACATGATTACCTTTCTTGTTATAAATACCAGCGCCATTACGTTAATTCCTGCAACAGCTATCGCCATACGCGCCTCTTTGGGATCGGCCAATCCGCAGCAGATCATTCTTCCTTCCATCATAGCTGCTTCTATGGCTACCATTGTCGGTGTAACCACTGTTAAAATTATCCAGTTTGTACAGAATAAAAGAAAACGGTCGCAAAGCGTTAAAAATGGAGGAAAAGCCTGATGGAACTATTCAAACTAATTGTAGAGTGGCTTTCCATTCTGGCCATTCCGGTCATTATACTTTTCTTCCTCGGTTTTGGTTATGTGAAGAAAGTAAAAGTGTATGAGAAATTTGTAGAAGGCGCCAAAGAAGGATTTAATGTCGGCGTTAAAATAATTCCATACCTGGTGGCTATGCTTGTGGCTATTGCCATGTTTCGGGCCAGCGGGGCTATGGAAGTATTAACCGATATAGTTAAACCAATTACAAATTTGATCGGCATGCCCTCAGAAGTTCTGCCTATGGCCATCATGCGGCCTTTATCCGGTTCCGGTTCGCTTGGGGTGATGACCGAGCTTATGAACAACTTTGGCGTTGATTCGTTAATTGGATTTATTTCGTCAACCATGTTTGGCAGTACGGAGACAACATTTTATGTAGTTGCTGTATATTTTGGCGCGATTAACGTTTATAAAACACGATATGCTATACCTGCCGGACTGCTGGCCGATGCCGCCGGTTTAATCACCGCAGTATTGGTTTGCCGGGCGCTTTTTTAAGGAGTATAATTTTGCTTAACTGCGTTGTAGTGAATAAATTAT
>JAFGKZ010000131.1 GCA_016928315.1 Calditrichaceae bacterium | reverse complement strand
AGGTGTTGAGCAAAATGGAAATTATAAATCCAATGGCAAAAAAATAGGTCGGAAATATCAGAATATTTAATATTAGTGATTTAATGGTAAATTTTATATCATGAAAAAAATCAGGCCAGAATTTGGGTGATTCTTTCCGCATTTTATCCGGATAATAGCGTTTTTCCACACGATGGATAACCGTTTCCTGAAATATCCCCCCAATGAGTATCGTCAATGATGGCAGCATAAACCAGCCGGCAACACCGCTCAATACACCCGCAAACGAAGTAACTAACGCGTTCATCCATTCTGTTTTAAATTCAGCAAGATAGGATGCTCCCCATGTTATTAAAACAATCAATATAATGACAATCAACAGGGCAAGTAGAGCGCAGCTAATCATCAGGCTGATTAGTTTGGCGCGCTTTATGGAAGCAATAGTTTTAATGAATGGAAACATGGTTATAATTAATCATTTGATTAAGATTATGCCCGGATTTAAGATTTATTCCATCTATTTATTAACTCTTCCATTTCTGTAGAAAATGTTCCTAATCCCAGGGATTTCGTTTATAAAGTCTTTTTAGCGGATGCAGTTCTTTTCGTCCATCACAATAAACGGCAATCCATTCAGCTAACCTTTTACCCAGACGACGACATGATTCAATTTCCTTCTCCTCCCTTGGCTCACCAGCCTGGGTAGCGCCATAATGAGCGGTAAACTGAAACCCGGAATAATCCGGTACACCAAATACTAAGAATCCATAATTCAACATAATGGTCATCAAAGCCTGGCAGGTTAATTCAGCGCCGCCGCCCCAGCCGCCCTGCGAACTGAAGGCACACCCGATTTTTCCGTCCAGTTTCTGCCAGTCCGGTAAAATATCCTCCCAAAACTGTTTCATTTTTGAGGAAACTGTACCCAGATGAGTCGGCGAACCCAGAGCAATGCCATCGCACCAAACAATATCTTCACGACTTGCTTCTTCGATTGATTTAATGCGAACTTGGATATCAGCAATTTGTGCGGAACCTTCCGCTACAAATTCCGCCATTTTCTTTGTATTGCCTTCTTTGCTGTAATAAAGAACGAGAACTTTGCCCATAATACTATATTTTCCGGAGAATAATTAATAAATGACATGCAAAAATATAAATTTAAAAAGAACGAATCAACCTGATACTATTTATATTCTAGCGGGATTCAATTTGATTAAATGAGACCTGGTATCGCCTGTATTCACTACACTTTCAGGCTCAAACAACAATACCTGGACTTCTTGTTTGGCAACCGGTTTATGCTCAATCCCGCGGGGTATAATTATAAATTCACCTTCATTAATTGTGATTATTTGATCCCTGAGATGCATATCAAAGTTTCCATGAATTGTGAGAAAAAACTCATCCTCATTATCATGTTTATGCCAGACAAATTCGCCATTAAATTTTACCAGTTTAACTTGTTGATTGTTGAGTTCACCGATTATTTTAGGATCCCAATGGGTCTTAAACAGTGCAAATTTTTCTTCAATATTTACTTTTTTTAACATAGTTAGCTCTTCTTATTTTTTGTGGCTTGGGACTACTATTTTCTAAATCACTTCTGGATCGTTAACTCAAAATCATCCGGATTGTAACCCTGACTTAATAATATCTGTTCTGCTTCTGTATAAAGTTCTTCAGACATCGTCTTCTGGCGGGATAAAATCCAGCCATATTTTCGAGATGGCGCGCCAATAATGGCATATTGATAATCCTCATCCAACCCGATTATCCAGTAATCGCCCCAGAATAGATGGAAACCAAAGATGCTTACAAAACTGACTTCCAGTTTGGCATTGGATGTTGTGTCAATCACCCTGGCTTTTCCGATAGCCTTGTCTTCAATGCCGTCTTCCTGCAGGCAACGATTGATAACTTTAATAGCGCCGTCATCATTCAGCGAATAAGCTGCCGTGACATTCCGTGCACATTGTTTTTGAAAACGATTGGGTATTCTGGCGATTTCGTGCCAGACGCCTGCATAGCGGTTTAAATCCACATAATTTACAGTCACCAGCTCAACCATCGTTTGTTCAGTATCTTGTCCCTTGTTTATTTTAACTATAAGAAAAATAAATATAACAAGTAGTACATATTTTGACCAATTATCCACCGTAGTATCCTTATGAAGATTTTTGTCATAATTAAATATTTTTAACAGCTATTATTTATTGTGATCTGCAGCCGGCCGATTTTTCCATTTTTCTATCGCTCTGGCATGTATCGGGTAATGCCCATAAGTATCTAACCGCAAACGTTTACGAAATCGTGTTTCTTCGATTATATGATCCTCTGATACAGTCTGAATATAATCAATGAGTCGTTGATGTATTTCATCCCGCTGCCGCAATACATCATCGAGCGATAACTTATTTCTCTGTTCGGTCATTTGAGCATTAAATGCATTAATACCGCCGTAGGCAACTGAATATCTCGGCGGTCTGCCTCCTGCCAGAATCAACGGTAAATGTTTTAACGCCTCTTCTTCCCACCAGGTGACGTGTGCGATAATATCTTTAACGGACCAATTGCCGGTAATTTTGGGATCCGTCAGTTCAAATTCGGATAATCCAGTATATGATTTTAGGAATGTTTGCCAGGATTTATCAATCCGTTTTAACAGTTGTGATCGATTCATTTTTTATTCCGTCGCATTTATGGCTTTTTTTGCAAACACGGTTGTCGGATGAATATAGGACAATTGAATTAAAAGTAAAAGTTGAGTCTAATCTTTTTACAAAATATTTTTTTGTATTACAGGCATTATCATACAATGCAATATTCAATCCTACCCTATAATATATTAATGCCATGAGCAACCGTAAGTAAAAATATAATAAAAAGGCGACGCTTCAGAATGTACAAAAACGCCGCCATTAAATATCTTAACGTGTTCAATTAGTGAATAAGCTTAAGCAAGATCGAATCGATCCAGATTCATCACCTTGTTCCATGCTGCTATGAAATCGTGTACGAATTTTTCCTGCGAATCCGCACTGCCGTAGACTTCCGCCAGCGCCCGCAGTTGGGAATTCGAACCGAAAATCAAGTCCACACGAGTGCCTGTCCATTTTACTTTGCCTGTTTTGCGGTCACAACCTTCAAATACATCCTCATCTTCTGAAGTCGCTTTCCAGGTTGTATTCATATCGAGCAGATTCACAAAGAAATCGTTGCTAAGTGTTCCCGGCCGGTTTGTAAAGACACCGTGTTTGGATTGATTGTAGTTAGCATCCAGCGCGCGCATACCACCAATCAGAACGGTCATTTCAGGAGCAGTCAGCGTCAGCAACTGCGCCTTATCAAGCAATAATTCTTCAGCGGATACAGAATATTTCTTTTTCTGATAATTGCGGAAACCGTCGGCAGCCGGTTCGAGCAAGGCGAACCCATCCACATCGGTCTGTTCCTGGGAAGCATCCATACGTCCTGGGGCGAAAGGAACGGTTACTTTATGTCCGGCGTCTTTTGCCGCTTTCTCAACGGCTGCGCATCCGCCAAGCACGATTAGATCTGCCAGTGACACCTTCTTTCCACCAGCTTGTGCCCCATTGAATTCTTTCTGAATACTTTCAAGTGTTTGCAGCACTTTCTTTAATTGGGCCGGCTGATTGACCTCCCAGTCTTTTTGCGGAGCCAGACGGATACGCGCCCCGTTAGCGCCGCCGCGCATATCGGAACCGCGGAAGGTGGACGCTGATGACCAGGCCGTGTAAACCAGCTGTGAAACCGTCAAATCGGAAGCAAGTATTTTACTCTTAAGAGATGTACCATCTTTCTCATCAATCAGTTTATGATTAACCTCAGGAATGGGATCCTGCCAGATTAAATCTTCTTTGGGCACTTCCGGGCCCATGTAACGGGATTTAGGCCCCATATCACGATGTGTTAGCTTAAACCAGGCGCGGGCAAAAGCATCGGCAAATTCTTCCGGATTCTTATGAAATCTTCTGGAAATCTTTTCATAGATCGGATCCATGCGCATGGCCATGTCGGCAGTTGTCATCATGGTCGGTACCTTTTTGGATGGATCATGGGCGGCCGGTGCCATATCTTCTTCCTTTACATTTTTAGGCGCCCATTGCCATGCTCCGGCAGGACTCTTAACCAGTTCCCATTCATAGCCAAACAGCATATCGAAATAGCCATTATCCCACTGAATAGGATTCGGCGTCCAGGCGCCTTCGATACCGCTGGTAATGGTATCATCGCCTTTACCGCTGCCGAAACTGCTCTTCCAGCCAAGACCCTGCTCTTCCATACCGGCGGCTTCCGGCTCAGACCCGAGAAGAGCTGCATCCCCGGCGCCATGCGATTTACCAAAGGTATGTCCACCGGCTGTTAAGGCCACGGTTTCTTCGTCATTCATAGCCATACGGGCAAAGGTCTCGCGAATATCCTTAGCTGATTTCAGAGGATCAGGTTCTCCGTCCGGACCTTCCGGATTCACGTATATTAATCCCATTTGCACGGCGGCCAGGGGGTTCTCAAGATCGCGATCGCCGGAGTAGCGGCTCTTTGGCTTTTCGCTGGTAGCCAGCCATTCTTCTTCCGAGCCCCAGTAAATATCTTCTTCTGGTTCCCATACGTCTTCACGTCCGCCGGCAAATCCGAAGGTTTTAAGACCCATCGATTCCAGAGCGCAGTTACCAGCCAAAATCATCAGATCGGCCCAGGATATTTTTTTTCCGTATTTTTGTTTGATTGGCCAGAGCAGCCGGCGCGCCTTATCCAGATTCACATTATCCGGCCAGCTGTTTAGCGGCGCAAAGCGCTGGCTGCCCGTTCCGGCGCCGCCTCGCCCGTCGCCTATACGGTATGTGCCCGCGCTGTGCCAGGCCATACGGATAAAGAGTCCGCCGTAATGTCCGTAATCGGCCGGCCACCAATCCTGCGAGTCGGTCATCAGATTGTACAGGTCCTGCTTTAAAGCCTTCATATCCAGTTTCTTAAATTCTTCAGCATAGTTGAAATCTTCACCCATTGGATTGGATTTGGATGAATGCTGATGCAGAATTTTAAGATTTAACTGGTTAGGCCACCAGTCCTTATTGGATGTACCCCGGCCGGCGGAATGCGTGACCGGACATTTGCTTTCATCTTTCATAAGTTATTCTCCTCATAAATAATAGTATAGTTAAGTAAAAATCAATATCAGTATTGATTCGAAAAAATTCTATTTTTCAATATACTGAAGTATAGAGGGACAACTAAAGAATT
>JAFGKZ010000001.1 GCA_016928315.1 Calditrichaceae bacterium | reverse complement strand
CTCCGCTACCCCCTGCAGAATTGGCTTTTCAGGCAGACCGGTCGGATTAGCAAGAATGGATACACTATCTCCTTTTGCTATTAAATCAATAAACTGTCCGCCCATTTCACCGAAAGCGACAGCCCTAAAAGCATTATTGCGATTCATTGTCAACTGTCCGATGAAATCATATTGTTTTCCGGCAATATTTAGAATGATTCGCTGTGTAATGGAAAATGAATCAGGATATTGAGTGTTTAATAAGTCTAAATATTTCTTTTCAATTGACGGATCATTCAAGGCGCTGGTTGTAATTATTTTATATGAGGAACAACTGCCTGATAAAAATAATAAAGTAAAAATGAGTAAATAATTTATAAATGATTTGGCCATTTTATAAACTTTATGGCTTTAAGTTTAAATGCGGTTTTTGAGTATCGAATATTTTTTCAATTAAGCTGATATCATTTTGCTCATTACTGAATTCAATTTTAATAAAATTCTCTGTGGTTTCATTAATCCTGACAATTGAGATACTTTTTAAATTTTTATTAAAGGTCATTTCAATAGATTGAATACTTTTTACTAGCTCTTTGGATTTGGGAATCAGGACCAGGGTGTAAGTGTCCGATTTATATATTTTCAAATCATAAATTTCCGAGGCTTTGGAAAAATCACCCTGCATCCAGGAAATTATTTGCTTTAGAATTTCCCGCATCAAATCTTCGGTACCCAGGTTTAGTTTTACGCTTTTTCCATCTTTTACATCAAACTTGGCAACCTCATTGGCATTGTAGATTAAAATGGATTGATATGGCTGATTTATTTCCCAGCGCAGTTTATCCGGTTTTTGAAAATAACACAAGCCCTCGGAAACCAAAGGATCGATTAAAATTTCCATATGCCGGCTCTGTTTGAATCCGGCTTTTAGGTTATTTACTGTATTTAGTTTCTCAGTGATTGTTTTTAGAATCTGGGTTTGTTCTTCAGCCGGGAGCGGTTGAGAGGATTGGGAATAAATAATACAAAATGTAACAAGTACAATTAGAATTAAATATGTAAATATTTTGATCATCTATTTTCTTACTTAAGATTTTATTGATGTAACTCGTGCTTACCCTCCCCTAGCCCCTCCCTCATATCAGGGAGGAGAATAAAAAGGGTGGGTTACTTTTCAATTTTTTCAACAGTATCGTCCTGAGTGAAACGAAGGATCTATTGGATTCTTCGCTCCGCTCCGTTCAGAATGACAGTGTATTAGTTTATTCAAGTTTGTAAATATTAAACTCATCCTCCCGGCAAAATTCCAGGCAGATGATTGAATTTTCCAATTTTACTTCTTTTTTCTGCGATTCGGGCACGGGATAAATTTTTCTGTCTTTCATAGACACACAACCAACAGCCAGATCAAAAGCACTGCTGGTCGGGAATCCGCCATATAAATTGGAATACGATTTTAATTGCTTTTGTTGTACCTTTAAAAACGATTTGCCCTGTTGCAAATTTCCTGAAGCATTAATAATCACCGGATCATTACTAATCGAAGCCTTTACTTCTTCCAGATCTCTACGCATCCGTATTTCAGATATTTTAGCATACCCTTCCTGATGGCTCTTATCTTTGGCTATTAAAAAAGTAATATGTCCTTCGCCGGGTAAAAAAGTACACGCATTAAAATTCATCGGCTGCATGTCTTTGGTCCGGCCAGCATTCATTCCAACGGCCGCAAAACCCAGCACATCGCAATATTCATCACCCAGTCCAACCAAAACGTAATCAACCACGTCCTGGTTCAACCAATCCCAGGCAGTAACAAGCACATTGGATAAAGTATGTTCGAAACAGGTAATTGTAGAGCAGGGGCCGGTCAGACCTAGAAATATTGAAACCTGCGAAGCCGGCGCATTGTGCACCGAATTGGCAAAATGAGTTGGCGATGCCCCGATATCGCCGTCGTCGATGATATTATCCAGAAATTTAAAAGTGGTTCGGGTTGGTCCATAACCAGATCCGAACACAACCCCTACCCTGGATTTATCATTAAATGCAATTCCGGCATCTTCAATAGCCAAATAGGTGGATAACAGCGCAATTTGAGTGAAAGGATCTACCCGTCGTAAAGCTCGTTTAGGAATAAAGCGGTCCAAACCTTCTGCGACCGGCTGATAGACCGGCAGCATTTTTTCACCATGGGAAGTCGGGATTATCTTTTCTTCAATATTAGGTCTGACTTTTCCCTGTAATCCTGTACGCAGGGATTGTATGCCCGACCCCAGGGCGCAAACCGGACCTATGCCTAAAATGGCTAACCTCATTCCGGCACTCCCTGGAATATTAAGGCAGAATTATTGCCGCCAAAGGCCAGTGAATTTGATAAGGCAAATTCTGCAGAAACATTGATATTGGATGTTGTTGGATTCAATTCACAGGCCGGATCAAATTCTTCAAATCCTGAGGTGGCGGGTAATTTCTGATCCAGCAATCCCTGAATTAAAAATACGGCTTCTATACCGCCTGCTGCGCCCAATGTGTGTCCTGTATAGCTTTTTGTCGATACAGTTGGAATAATATCGGAAAACAGTTTAGCAATGGTACGGCCTTCTACTTCATCGTTATTCTGCGTGGAAGTGCCGTGGGCATTAATAAATCCGATTTGTTCCAGACTAATGCCAGCCTGCAACAAGGCTTGATTGATTGCTCTGGTTAATCCGATACCTTCCGGATGCGGCGCCGTGGGATGATAGGCATCGGCAAATGTAGCATAGCCAACAACATTGGACAGTGTTTTAACGCCCCGGGCTTTTGAAACATCGGATTTTTCCATGATAACAATGCCAGCGCCTTCACCCAGATTCAAACCTTTTCTATTTTTATCAAACGGGCGGCAGGCTTCAGTTGATGAAATCAGCAGAGAAATAAAACCAAGATAAGTAATGCGTGAAAGTTCATCCGCACCGCCGGCAATTACGATATCACATAAATTATTTTCCAGCCAGGATTTTGCCAGACCAATGGCATCTGTCCCGGAAGAGCAGGCGTTGGCAATGGTAGCCGTTGGGCCTTTACATTTAAGTTTATCGGCAATATACAGCGCCGCATTATTGCCAAGATAACGGTCAATAGCGGAAACGTTCGGATTTTTCCCTGCTTTATAATCACGATAAAACGGTTCGTTATTAAGCGTACAGCCCACCGTCGTACCGAG
Source organism: Calditrichaceae bacterium (assembly GCA_016928315.1). Lineage (GTDB taxonomy): Bacteria > Calditrichota > Calditrichia > Calditrichales > Calditrichaceae > JAFGKZ01. The sequence continues at coordinate 24,585 of JAFGKZ010000001.1, read as the reverse complement.
ACAAACACCGACCCGCCATTTTTTCAATTCCCGTTCATCGAGACCTGATTGTTCAAGTGCCTCACTGACAGCATGCAGCGCTAATAAAGATGTTCGTGTAGCTGAGGGATCAGTAACCGGAATTTCAGATGCTGCTTCGAATACAGGATATTCAACTTCCAGCTTAGCCTGAATTCTTTTTGGGGCAGCACAATTACGCACAGAACTATATAGGGAATTCATCGCTGATTTCACGGAATCACCCGCTGCGCAGATACAACCCATCCCCGTAACATTGACGCCTTTTTGTATCATTGCACCTCGCTGTTTTCCCTAATATAAGCGGCCAAGGCCTTAATGGAAGCAAAAGCTGCCCGGGCTTTTTCCATATCTTCCAAATCAATTTTATAATGTTTTTTAAGAATGACTACCAGTTCCACAGCATCCAGCGAATCCAATCCGAGTCCCTCGCCAAACAGCGCATCTTCATCGCCGATATCTTCAGGCTCGACATCTTCTATTTTTAATTCTTCGATGATCAGTTTCTTTAAATCAAGTTCCAGAGACACTTAATACCTCCTGCTATATTGTTTGCGCTTCATATTTTTCTTTATTTAAATCCCAGAAATCAAAAAAATTAAACCACATGTATGGATATTTCTTTACCCAGGCTTCCAAAATTTCTACGTATTTTCCCAGTAAATACTGTATTTTTTCTTCTTTCGTTTTTCCTTTCAAATCCATATCCCCGTAAGAAAAATGAACATATTCAATTTTAAACGCCAACTTTCCTGTACGGGCGGTTAACAGTATCACCAAATCCGAGCCATTGGCTGTCACCAGATGATAAGGGGTAACCGGGAACAGCGCCTGTTCACCAAGAAATTGATAAGCCATTGTGCGGGCGCCCCAGGCCCGATCGCCCATTATTGAAACGGTTTCACCGCGCTGTAAAACCTGCGTAACCTGGATCAATCCGCCCATAAAAGTGGTCGGATCGATAATTTTAATACTTTTATCATTACCGGACAAATTAAAAAAATAGCGGTCGGCCACATGATCTTCCAGCCGCAGCAGAAAATTTACCGGCTTTTCCATATCATCGACCACGGCCATAGAAGTCTGCCAGTTGCCAACGTGTGAGGTTAACAGAACTATGCCCTTTTCACTTTTTGAAAGTTCATATAATTTTTCCCGATCCACAAAATCAATATCGAATTTATCTCTTCCTAAAATGCCGATGGCAGCCTGATCAATTAAACTTAATCCCAGATGGTAAATATATTGATAGGTTCGTAATGCTCTTCTGAATCCACTGTCTTCCGGAAACATACGTTTGAGGTAGTAGCCGGCTTCCCTTCTGGGACGTTTCAGCACGAACACATAATAGGGTACAACAAAGGCAAGTATAATATACGCCGGTATTGGACCAAACCATTTTAACACAATATAAAAAAACCAGTGTCCCAGGCGCGTACCGTACCGGGGAGAAGCGGGAATAACCTGATCAGGCAATCTTCCTAACCTCCTTCTTTACAGCGGTTTCCTTTATTTTTCGATAGATTCGGATAATCAGATAGGTTATAAGTCCGGCCAGCATAGCTAATATCGGCGCAAGAATAATGGACCCCAGTAAATAATCACCAATACGCTGAAGCGCTTCATGGCCAAGCGTTTGCACGGTAAATTCTGTTAAAAATGTACCATTTCTTAAAAAATATCCCAGCTCAACAGCCATACCGGGGACAATGGGCGGGGCACAAAAATGACTGACATTTAAAGCAATCAGACGATTGAGTTTCAGCCGGGTTGCCACAAATACAATCGCCACACTATGAATGGCTATCAAAGGCAGGGTCGCCAAAAAGATTCCCAGCATCACGGCAAACATGATTTGTCTTGGCGATGATTTTTCTGTTACCAATAATTTTAATCCACGAAATGGATTGATGAAAAATGATTTGATCCGTTCCGCCGTTTTTGGGCCATACAATACGCGGTGCGGTAATGGAAACAGATTGCGGGTTACCAGGTAAGTATAAGTTAATGAAATCCGGGCATTATCCACAAAGGGACGAAAATGGGAGGCTTCGATGGTCTCCGGGTTATAATTGACTGTTATATTTACCGATTGTACTGCCAGCCCGGCCCAGATACCTTTGACCAGAATTTCAACCTCATAATTATAGCGGCGCGACAGACAGCGTAAACGACGCAGGGCGTCCACCGGGTAGGCGCGGAAGCCGCTCTGGCTGTCGCTGACACTAACGCCTGTGGAAACGCGCACCCAGAAATTGGAAAACTTACGGCCGAATTTACTTGATTCCGGCGTATCCGTACTCTCGAAATCACGAGCGCCTAAAACAATAGATAAGGGATTTATTTTAATTTTCTCTATAAATTCAGGCACATCCTTAGCCGAATGCTGGCCGTCGGCATCCATGGTGATGATATGGGTAAAATTATTCTCATAAGCCCATTGGGCCGCCGCCCGGATAGCAATACCCTTGCCTTTATTTTTGGACAGATCTAATCGTTTAATACCAAGATCAGCGATGGTATCCGGGGCGCCATCGGTGCTGCCGTCATTCACAACAAGAATGGGGAGTTCCATTTTCAGGCTGTCTTCCACAACGCTGCGCAGGGTATTGCGATTGTTGTAGGTTGGAATAACCAGCAGAACTGATATTTTATCTATTTTTTTCATACTTTATTATCAATTTAGGATAAGAATAAGGATGAATTTGATATAACTGCCCCTCTTAAATCCCCCCTTATTAAGGGGAGAAATTGGGGAGTAATTTTTACAATTATAATATCTTAAATTCATTTTACTTCTATTAAGCACCGGTTATTTATAACTCCGTGAAAAACTGAGAAAAGTACCGATATTCTTCATAAAACGCATCCAGCTGTGCGGCGATTTCCAGATCATACTGGTATAATTCCATAGAATCCGCGGTCGTTGAAAATAGCGCCGGTAAAATTCCCGGTAGCGTTCTTCCAGGCGTTCCAGCGTAAAGCCCTGCGGTACAAAAACAAAATTGAGAGCATTCATCATTTCCCAGTCCTCATGAAAACTGCCGCAATTTTTCACATCACCATAAAGCGGGGCGCCGGGAAAGGGCGTCAATTTAGCCAGATTAAATTCATCGAGCGGCAGGCTGAATACATATGCCATGCTTTTATCTATGCTTTCTTCCGTTTCGCCGGGCAGACCCATCATAAATAATCCTTTGGCCCGCAGACCTGCTTTTTTAATCAGTATAATTTTCTCACGAATATCTTCCAGAGGATTTTCCACTTTGTCTTTTGGCAGATACGATCGATGTTTTTTAAGCAGATCCAGATCGCCCGTTTCAATACCAAGGCTAACCATCCAGCAGCCGGCCTTCTTCATCATCTTTAGCATTTCCAGATCAATCTGCTCCGAGCGGGCGGCACAGTTAAAAGTCATTTTTAATTTTGCTTTAATTTTTAACCCGCAAAATTCCATCACCCGTTTACGGTGCAGGGTAAATGTATCATCATAAATATTAACGTGTTTTATATTGAATTTTCTCTGCAGATAGGTCAGCAATTCAACCATATATTGCGGCGAGTTATAACGATAGGATTTTCGGAATACCGAGCGGTCGCAATAAGAACATTCATAGGGACAGCCGCGGCTGGTGATAACCGTTGTATTGGGCGCCTTGGGATAACTGAATATGGGCAGCTGATAACTTTCCGGGAAACCATGCAATTTTTCGTAGGCGGGAAAAGGCAAATCATCCATCTGGATGAGTTTTTTCCGGAAACCATTAAAAATTACTTCACCATTTTTTCGATGGATCAACCCCTCAATATCAGAATAATCAGATGTTTCATTTTCCATTATTTCCAACAGTGTCTGCTCGCCCTCGCCGACCACCCCGAAATCAATCACGGGATAATCTTTTAGAAGCATTTCCCGCAGAGCAGATATATGCACGCCTCCGAATATGACTTTTATATTTGGCTTGATTGATTTTACTTTTTCGGCAATACGCACACCGTCCATAAAACTGGATGTGGTGGTGGAAAATCCGATATACTCCGGCTGTTCATTTTTGATGTAATCATATATTTTTTCATCCTGACCGGGAAAGGCATAGCAATCATGGATTTCTGAGAAATGGCCGTGTTTATCCACCCACGCGGCCAGACTCAATAAGCCCAGCGGCGCCATAATATTGGCAATACGGGACATATCTTTCTCTTCGCCGGCTGTCCAGTTTTCTCCCAAAGGATGAACAAATAGTATTTTTTTCTTGATTGAATCCATGCTATTTCCTGCGCGTTCTGCCTTTTTTTAGAATATAATCCCATAGCGGTCCACGATACCCGAGCAGATGAAAAGCGCTGATCTTTACTAAATCCATTCCGCCGGGATAAATCCGGTCAGCTCGTCCGTAAAAGGATTCTAATATTTGCTGATGCATCCATTCATGATCGACATGTTCTGAAAAATAAAATACCGGTTCAAGCAGATTAGTATCTTTATTTATATTTTTTTCTTCCAGTGCCCGCTCATACATTCGGGTATGCGGGAAGATTCGCACGCCAATCGATCCAAAGACGACACAGTTTTCCAAAGCGGCAATATTTTTTAGTCCTTCCTTCACAGTCTGCCTGGTTTCTCCAGGGCCGCCGAAAATGATAAAATGTCCGTTGGCAATTTGCTGATCAGCAAACAGTTTATTAGAATGTACTACCTGTTCCCAGTTAAAATCTTTTTGCATAGCGGCAAGCGTCGTATCCGAGGCACAGTCTGTTCCCCATTCAACAGAACTCAATCCCGATCGTTTTAATAATTTCACCTCATCCGTTTTAAAATAATCCGGACGCAAAAAGCACATCCACGGTACAGTGATTTCACGCCGGACCAGTTCTTCGGCAATCTTTAGATATTCATCGGTGGAATCATTAAATACGGAATCGGTGATAGAGTAATAATCGGCATTATATTGGTTGATCAGCATTTCGATTTCATCAACAACATCCGCCACCGGACGCTGTCGATAAACGCGGCCTTCCAAAACCGGGTAGGAACAATAAGCACAACGATGCGGACAGCCCCGTTTCGTCTGCACGTTGAGCATGCCGCCTTTTTTAAGATAAAATTCCGTCAATTCTTTATTGCGTCTGACAATTAAAATCTGGTCACCGTCTATCGGCTGTGTTGAATGAATTATTTTAGTATCGATTGTTTTACCTGAATTGATATTTTCAATCAGGTTACAAAAGGTAAATTCACCTTCACCAACGATGCCGAAATCGGCGCCGATAGTAGACAGGATTTCTTCAGGCAGGATGGTAAAAGCCGATCCGCCTAAAATGATTTTAGCATCGCTGCTCTTTCGAACCTGATCAGCAATGGATTTATAATCAGCGATATAGGATTCCTGCTGATTAAAATTCACCGAATCGATGTTGCGCAGAGACATCCCGACAAAATCCGGCTGCTGTTTTTCGATATATAATCCCAGGTCAGCGAGAGAATTATTATTGAACAGCATATCCCATTCAAAAACCTGATGGCCGCGTGAACGGGCTGCTTCGGCAATCATAGTCATTCCAAGCGGATAAACCGGGTAGGGCTCCTGTGTGTTATTACAGGATATTAATACAATTTTGGACATCGCATAACTCAACGGTTTTTAATTTGGGGTGTCCCAGCGTCGGCTGCCCTTTAGTTTAACACGTTCATGCGTGCCGTCTTCAAATTCCCGTTTTGTCACATTAAAGAATAATTTGCCCATTTTAAGCTCCTGGGATTCTTCCTTATAGAATGTTTCCCAGGCGTAATAATACATATCCTGTAATTCGTTAGTCGTCATCTTTTTCGGCTGGAATACAACGCGGTCGCAGGTATATTCGCTGTAATCGTAATTCAGCATCCGTCCTTCTTTTTCCAGTTGGGTACGGATCGGCGTATGCCAAAACGGGGTCATAATAGTGAATTCGGCAGTATCCAGATCGATATCCATTAAGAAATCAACCAGGCGTTTTATGTAATCCACATCCTGATCATCAGTTCCCAGAATGATGGTGCCTTCCACACCAATACCATGATCTTTATAGGCTTTAACACGCCTTTTGATATAATCCGATGTATCAAAAATAGCCTGATACACATACCAGGCGCCGGCTTTATAGGCTAAATCCAACAGTTCATTATCATTTTCGATAGGATGACTGACCCATTTTTTCTTAAGCGGGATAAGCGCTTTAAACAATTCTTTTTCCCAATCTTTATTCTGAGCTAATGAATTATCTACAAAAAATAAACGGTTATTATCGATCGCTTTTACCTCTTCAACAACCCGATTAATCGGTCTGGGTCGGAAATTCCGGCCGCCGAGATAGGGCGTACAGCAGGGAAAACAATTAAAGCGGCAGCCGCGTGAGGCATGAATTAAATCCAACATTTTGATACCGCGATACACATAACGATCATAATTCAGAATATCCCTTTTTGCCGGGCCAATCAGATTCAAATCCGGATAATCATGAAAATAATCATAAACCGGTTTTAAGCCACCGTTTCTGACATCATCCATCACCGCTTCCAGTCGGCCTTCCACTTCACCCACAAAAACTGAGTCCACAAGACCGGCTAATTCATCCTTATGAAGCATCGCCGAAATTCCACCGGCAATCACCGGAATGCCTTTTTCCCGATAATGAGCGGCGATCTTTAAAGCACTTGGCAGCTGCGCCGTAAGCATTATTGATAAACCAACCAAATCCGGCGAATCATCCAGATTAGCTTCATCCACATTTTGATCTATAAATTCCACATCCACATAGTCGGGCAACGCCGCAGCAAATACAACCGGCCCGTGCGGAGGCAGATAGAATGGTGTCTGCATTTCCAGTTTGCGCCACTTGGGGTAGATGAGTTTTAAACGCATTAAAATCCCCCTTTATAATTTAAATCTATTTTAATCATTTATTTGTCATTTTGTTTATAACTCTCCCCATCCCGACTGTGCCGGGATTCCCCCTTCTCTGATATCAAAGAGGGGATGAGGGGGGGTGAGTTAGTTTTTAAATACAAAATTATCCTTTAGAATTGTTTACATAATTAAATCCAACACAGACTGTATCTCCCGGCCTGATTCAAAATATGGCAGACCGTTTTTAAGGTAAATGTGTCCATATATATTTGTACTTTTACAGGAAGACAGGACAACAAATATAGCGCCTCTTTTCTGATTATCTTCTTTTTCAAACCTTTTAAATATTTCAGTTGGCCCATCCAGCCAACCGGCGACTACCGTATCACAGACGCCGCTCTTTAATATTTCCAAACCGGTGATTAGCGCATTCCGCCCTATTTGATCAAAAGCATCTCCCACGGTAAATGTAGGGCCGGTTAATTTAAAATATATGGCCGACTCCCCGATTACGATGCCCGGTAATGTATAAGAAAACAAATTTGGACTGCTAAAAAATCCATCGTCGTCTTTAGTGGTTTCGTAAAAAACCATATCGCTTTCAAAACATTCATAGACTGTTGATACAATTACGCCGATCGGACGTTTTTCTTTGGATTCTTCCAGTCCTGCATCTTTAAGCGCCAAAGCAATTGCCGCGCAGCCTAGTTTTGTATATTGATCGAAACGGCCATACCGTGTTAATGGTTCCGAGAAAATCTCTTTGGCTTTTGGAATTTGCGGTAAACCGGATGATAAGTTAAAATTTTGTTTCTCACTCAGTTTGCCGAATCCTGAGGCTGAAACCCAGCCACCGCCGAGAATATTTATTATTTTTATATCGTTCATTTTATGCTTTTTCAATTATTAACGCTGCATTAACACCACCAAAACCGGAATTCGTTGTCAAAATATTATTTCCGGCAAATGTTTGTGCTTTATTTGCAATCCGTCCTTTTGCCAGGTCTTCAGCTTCAATCAACCCGGATGTTGGCAGAACTGTTTTTTCTTTTAATGCCATTAAACACAAGGCCGCTTCAATACTCCCCGCCGCTCCCAGGGTATGACCGATGGCCCCCTTAACGGAAAATATGGGTAAATCTTTATCGCCGAATAGAGTTTCAATTGCTGCCAGTTCCATACCGTCATTATAAACCGTACCTGTACCATGTGCGCAAAAAGCTTCAATTTCATCCGCTTTTAAATCAGCCATTTTTAAGGCATTCTCAACCGCTAAAATCAATCCACAGCCATCCCTGGCCGGACCGGTAATATGATTAGCATCATTCGCTACACCCCAGCCTTTTAAACAACCCAGTAATGTATAATCATTCTTTTCGGCTGTTTCCTTATCGGTTAATAAAATAGCCGCAGCCCCATCGCCCAGCGCTAATCCATCCCGGTTTTTATCAAAAGGCCTTACCGTAGCCGGACTTAAAGCTTTCAGTGCAGAAAATCCATTATGCACGAATCGGCTGGCTAAATCAGCGGCGCAAACCAGAACGCTATGGCATTCCCCGCTGTTGATTTTCTGAGCAGCCAGCGCTAATCCTACCGTTGACGAAGCGCAGGCGGCATTGACTTCAATTCCAATATTTTCTATACGCAACTGATTGGCCACCCACTCCCGGTAATGCACCGGCAGATAAGGTTTATCCATTTTCTGACCCGATTCAATAAATTGCGCGTTACCCTTAATACCTGTCCAGATGATACTGGTATCAGCCGGAATTTCACCAATTTGATCCAAAACCCGTTCAGTTAATACACACACATGATTCACTTTGGGATCCAATCTCAGATCATTCACAAATGAAGCATTATGATAATCCAGCCGCTTGGTATTAAAGTAATCAATCGGTCCGACAGCCGATTCTGCTGACATCATTTTCTGCCAGTTTTCATGCAGCGTCCCGCCCAATCCGGTGGTAATAGCAGCCTTAGTGAAAAATACTTCTCTCATTTCAGCTTGCCGTCCCTCCAGGCTTTGAAAAAATCATCCAGATATTTCGGGCGCAACAGCATTACCTCCCGGCTTAAATTGGTAAGCACCTGAACGGTGAAACCTTTGGCGCACACTAATCCATCTCCATTTTCGATCCGGTAAGAGAAATTAAGTTTTGCTGAATCTGTCCAGTGCAGCATGGTAATAATTTTAAATTCTTCCGGAAAGGATAATGGTTCAAGATAATCGATATGCATCTGCGCAACCGGCGCCATAAATTTTTGCTTGTACATATCCATGTAACCAAGCCCATATTTTTCACCAAAACTAGCCCGGCCGTCTTCCAGATAACTAGGGTATCGTCCATGCCAAACGATAGTCAACGGATCAACTTCTTCAAACCGAACCCGCCTTAACACTTCTGTTTTTAGCGGCTTGGGATCACTTGGATTTTCAATAAAATATTTTACTTTTGCTCTCGGACTCATGTTTGTTACTGTTTAAACTTTGTAATAATAGAATATTTCGCGCATATTTCATCGTTATGCGATAAGTTCACGCTGATCTGAAGCATTTCATCTTTATATTTTAAATTGACATTCAGATTTACTTCCTGTTTCGGAAATATGCTTTTTGCAAATTTTGCCTGTTTAATTTTATCAACAATTAACAATTTTCCCAGCGCAATCTCGGATATAAATATACCGGCTTTCATCATCAGTATACCCGGCAGAAGCGGATTACCCGGAAAATGTCCGTCGAATCCGGCAAAGTCATCGGAAAAATAGAGTTTTGCACCTATGGATGATTGGTCTTCTGCTATATCCAATTCATACAAATTATCAGCGATCGCTTTATTCAATGCCATCTCAGTGATAATATTATTTGCAGACGGATTGGTTAACTTATATTTTTTTGTCGGCTCGTCATCGATTTGAGGAAATTCCGGTTGAAAATTCTCAGCGGGTTGTTCCCATAGTTTTAGAGTACCCTCGGCGATCAGACTGTTTTTGCAGTAAATTTTTCCACACACATAAGAGATTTTGTCAAATTCATAATCTTTTTTTATATGCATGTCAATTATATCGCCTGCTGAGACAAATTGATAAAACTTCAGATCTTTTAGACCGACCAGAAATCCGATTTTTGAAATCGAATTATTCAATTGCGCTTCATAACCGGAGTGAGCGGCTATTAATTGTGCCAGCAGTTCAATATAAACAACAGCATCTAACCTGCCGTTATTTTTTATGAACAGATTTTTATCTGAAATTTGTAAATGCCCACGCCCCCTATCCCGGCTGAATTCATCAAGGCTGTCAATTAACAGCATGCGATTCCGGTGGGGAACTAAATCAATCGCCGGAGCGGGTAATTTTAAATTAGACAAAATTAATAATCCTTTTACTGCCAATAGACGCTTAAATCATCAAACAACTGACTGGAAAACAACATTTTCCGAAACTTAACTAAATCATCATGAAATACACGTTTGTTATCATACACCTGAAAATGCTCATTTAATACGTTATAGATTTTAGTAATGGCATGGCCCATTTTATCCGCATTGCGGAATGACAGCGCCTGTAAATCTGCCAGAATTTCCAATGTTAATACATGTTTAGCATTACTAATTAGTTTAAAAGCCTTACGCGCGGCCACCGTTCCCATGCTAACCACATCCTGATTGGATGCATTGCAGGAAATGGAATTGGTGCTAACGGGATTAGCCAGCTGGCGGTTTTCGGCCGTGGTTGATGTCGCCAGATATTGGGCGCCCATAAAACCCATAGTTAAACCAATAGTACCGGGAATCAAATGTTCCGGCAAGCCTTCATTCAGTTTATTATCCAGCAGTTTATTTAGTCGGCGTTCGGACAAATTACAAAGGGTTGAAAAAGCTATACTCAGCATATCCATCACAAAAGAAATACTCTGGCCATGAAAATTACCGCCATGGATAATTTTCTTTTTTTCCGGTATAATGATTGGATTGTCATTGGATGAGTTCGCCTCTACAAAAACCGTTTGCTCAACCATATCTACCGCTTCCTGAACGGGTGCTAAAATCTGCGGCGTACAACGAATTGAGTACACATCCTGCACATTGATATCGGTTTCAAAAACCGGTTCATTGCCATTGCCCTGTTCGCGGATACGTTTATGCATATTTTCGCGCAGCATAATATTGCGTGAGCCATGATATAATTTCCGGATGGTGTCGGCAATTGCCACCTGGCCGGGATGCGGCTTAACTTCATGCAAATCGGCATCAAAGGCATCATCAATACCGCCAAATATTTCGATAGCAAAAGCGGCATTTACACAGGCAATCCGTAGCGCTTTTTTAGCGGAAAAAATAGCAAACGCGGCAATTGCGGTCATAGCAGCAGTGCCATTGATTAAGGCAATACCCTCTTTGTAGCTCAGCCGGAATGGTTTAAGACCAATTTTTCCTAAAGCTTCCGAGGCATCACATAATTCCATATTGTGATAAGCTTTCCCTTCGCCGATAATACATAACCCCATATGCGCCAGATGAATTAAATCACCCGAAGCTCCCACACTGCCTGCTTCAGGGATATAGGGTGCAACGCCATTATTAATCAAGGTTTTAATAAATTCAATCAATTCCAGCCGAACAGCAGAATATCCCTTTAAAAATGTATTCAGCCGAACCACCAGTACTGCCAGTGCAATATAGGGTTTCAGGGGATCACCCAAACCAGCCGCATGGCTGCGAATCAAATTAATCTGCAATGTTTCTATTTCCTCATCACTGATTATCTTGTTGCACATGGGGCCGAACGATGTGTTCACGCCGTAAATTATTCGTTTAGCCTGGATATCTTCAATTAGATAATCCCGGGATGCCTGACAGCGTTCAAGGGCTTTGGCATCAATTTCTACACGTTTATCCCCGACGCCAATTGCTACAATATCGGCGGCGGTTAAACTATTACCATCTAAAATTACAACTGGACGATTATCATGCTTACTCATAAGTTAAATGCCTGTAATTATTTTAATTTTTTTGACTCTCCCCTTCCCTGATATCATGGAGGGGCAGGAGTGGGTCATTTAATATTAACTAAGTTTAATTCCTTGAATCAATAAAGGTGATTCGTTTTCGTTTTTTTTCCGGCTGATATATCACATTCATAATGGTATCTTTTGATTCAATTATAATTTCAGGTACAACTCTGATTTTTGCCCGTAAATGTTCTTCTATCATATTTTGATTGATTGTATTATCCTTCAGACACAGATGTAAAAACACCTTATCGGTGCCATCCGGATTACTTTTAACCTCCACATAGCCCTCTTCAAAAAATGAAACGCCTTCCAGCGCAGCCAATATCCCATTGGGAAAAAGCGTTGTGCCTTTATACTTGAGCATCTGTTTTTTCCGACCAAGTATCGGTGCAATTCGCTGTGTTGTTCTGCCACAAGCACAGGGTTCATCGATAATAAAAGCAACATCCCCGGTTTTAAACCTCAGCAATGGCATACCAGTCACACCCAGTGGTGTAACTACCACCTCACCTTGTTCGCCTGCCCGCACAGGATTATCATTATCATCCAGAATTTCAGTAATAATCATTTCCGGCCGAACATGACCGCCCTGCCGTTTCTGGCACTCACAGTAAGTGGTCGCCAGCTCTGTTGAGGCATAGGTGGAATATATTTCGGCTCCCCACATTTCTTCCAGCGATTTGGTCAATGGTAAAAGCTGCAGTGATTTATCCCGTGTCGGTTCACCGATTGCGATTAATTTTTTTACTGAAGTTTTGCTGGGATTTTCACCACATTCGATGCCATATTCTGCAATTTTACGCATAAGTGAAGGGACGCCAACCAGGGCAGTTGCATTGGTTACTTTGAGCATTTGCCAGTGCTGTACCGCGCTGCCCGAACCTGACCGTACAACACGGGCATTAAGTTTTGTCCCTCCGATAAAGTAAGCTAATCCTGCCATAAAAGCCCGGTCCAATGCAGCACAAACCATAAGCGTATCATTTGCGCATAAACCGGTCATGGCAAAAGCAACTTCTTCATTATAAGCCAATCGGATTAAATCGGAATGTGTCTGCAAAAGCATCGCTGGTTTTTCACCGGAGGTTGCTGAGGTTAAACAAATATCGATAATCTCATCTTCAGGAACACAGAGAAAATCATTATTGTTATGAACTAAATCTTCTTTGCTTGTTGGTGGAATAATCTTTAAATCATCAATAGATTTAATTTTGGAAATATCAACGTGGTTTTTACTAAAATGCGTTTTATAAAAGAGACTGTTTTCGGCGATAAATTTTAAATGTGCCTGAAGCAGTTCAACCTGAATCTGATTGATCTGCTCTTTACTATAATGCTGAATATCCAGATTCCGGAATATATAATCTGCAATAAACTGGTTCGACTTTTTATTCATTCGCCGAAATACTCCCTGTAGATTTTTTCTACATGTTTCTTTATCTGATAGGAACGCCTTGGCAGTTCAAATGCATTCGGCCAGACAGGATCTAATATTTCCACCTTAATTTTTGCCGGTTTAAAGTAAGGAAACTTATACGAACCAAACTCATTCGTACCTGTCATACAAACGGGTATAATAGGAATATCATTATCAACCGCTATCATAAAGGCACCTCTACGGAACCGTAATAATCTGGCATCATGCGAGCGATGCGCTTCAGGATAAAATTGAAAACTCACATTCTGCATTACAAGAGAACGACAGATTTCCGATAATTTTTCTGGTGGCGTTTCATCAATTACAGGATATTTTGCAAGCCGCATAGACCAGCCAAATAATTTCAAGTCAAAGACCCAGTTCCTGACTATAACCATCTGGTTTGGAATTGGCACCAAAGAAGAAAAAAAAATATCCAAAAAGGATCGATGGTTCAAAACTACAACGCATGAACCACCCGGAATTTTTTCTGCGCCAATTACCTTTCTACGAATGTAGGGCCACGACCCTTTAACCAGCAGCCGGCCGTATTTCCAGTTATGTATGCGGAAAAAATCATCCGTCTGCCCCAACTTTAGCAACTTAAAAATCAGAAACCAGAATGGAACAATCAATTCATACAGTATGCTAATGACAATTAAATAAATAACATAAATAAAATTTAAAATCGTCAACAAAAATTTATACATCTATCACAAATAAGCCCTGTTATTTCCTTACATGTTACGCAATTTTTTGTTTGATAAATGCCACAGCATCATTAAGTGTCCGCATGTGCCGAAGAGCCTCTTCGTCTCTTGTGCGATCGATCTTAAAACCAAATTCATTTTCCAATGCAACTACAAGATCGACACTGTCCAGGCTGTCCAGTTCCAGCTCTTCATACATATTTGAATCGGGCTTGATTATAGCCTCATCCACCTCAAATTCTTCAATTAAAATTTCTTTTATTCTTCCGATGATATCCTGATCTGTCATGCAATATACCTCTTAATAATTAAAACTGTATTTATACCGCCAAAGGCAAAACTATTTTTTACAACTGTATTAATTTTTTTATTTATTGATGATTGAACATGATTGATTCCTTTACAAACTTCATCCGGAGTGTCCAGATTTCGCGTTGGTAATATCAGATCGGTTTTCATCATTTCCATTACCGCAATAAGTTCCAAAACACCGCTGGCGCCCAGAGTATGTCCAAAATAACCTTTTAGACTGCTTACCGGTACATGATTCGAATTGAATACCCGCCTGACAGCCTCTGCTTCAGACGCATCTCCTATAACTGTACCTGTAGCATGAGCATTGATATAATCAATATCTGCCGGTTTAAGATTAGCAGATTTCAGGGCATCCTGCAGGCAGTTTACTATTGAATCACCATCAGCATGGGCCATATGAACACCGCTGGCATTGGTGGCAAAGCCAATCACTTCACCTAAAATTGCTGCGCTTCGTTTTTTTGCCGAAGCCTCGCTTTCTAAAATGATACAGCCTGCGCCTTCACCACATACCGTTCCATCGCGATCTTGATCAAAGGGCCGGGGCGTCGCTGAAGGGTTGTTATTGTATTTAAAAGACCCCGCCTGTACCAAATCAAAGGATGCGGCAGTAGTGACATGTAATTCATCAGATCCCCCGCAAAGCATAATGTCCTGATGTCCGCACTGGATCATTTCAAAAGCAAAACCTATAGCCTGGGCCGATGATGAACAGGCTGAATTTGGAGAGATAACCCGGCCGCTTATATTAAAGGCTTGAGCGATATTAGCCGCACTGGTGTGACTCATTACCTGAAAAAATATGCCCGATGGTAACGATCGTGCTGATTTTGTATTTATATGTTCCACAAAATATCGTTCGGTACTTTCAGCGCTTCCGGTCGATGAACCAAAACTTATTCCAAGTCTGCCGGAAGATAACAGCGCTTCATTGAGCTGCGCATCTTCAATAGCTTCATTGACTGCCAGATAGGTAAGAACCGCTGTTTTACCCATAGTTTTACGGAATTTTCTCGGTATTCCCTTTACGTTAATAGGCTCCATAAGCGGCGCTCCCACATAACACATCAGGTCATTTATTGCCGGAGACCATTCTTTTTCCATATTAACAACAGCTGATTCACCTTTAAAAAGTTTATCAATAAAAACCGGCACGCCGATGCCATAGGGTGACACAGCGCCGATACCTGTGATAACAACTCTGTTTAATGACATGCCCTAATTTCCTTATCCAGAGTATTATGATCAACAATATTTAATGCGGCAATAAATCCCGATATCATGGATCCCATAACCCCTGCTTGAATGCTCTGTCCGGCTAAAAATAAATTTTTGACCGATGTTCTGGTACTTAATTGCCTTTGAGCTATATTGTGCTTTATGCCGTACATACAACCATCGATTGTTTTTGTATATCGCTGATAAGTAACCGGAGTTGAAACATCCAGCACTTTTATGCGATTCTTCAGTTTTGGAAACTTATCAGTTACCACATTAATAATCTTCTCAGCAGCCTGTTTTTTTATTTCATCATATTTATCATAATGGTTTAAATATGCATCGCCAAAATAGGGTGCGAAAGATGCGACCGATGCCGATTTTATTACAGTAAATGCCCGCCTGCCTTTTATTTCTGCTTGCGGATTAACCGACATATATGCCGTATAATCTATCAAATTATCATTAAAAGACTCTAAATCAAATTCATAATAATTTGTTTTCAAAACTTCTTCCGGGAATTCATCTGCTTCAATAAATAGAACAACCGCGGCGATTGTATTTTCAAGCTTTTTAATCCGATTAATATACGCGGGTCTCACCGATGCATTTTGCAGCATATCAACCAACAATTTTGGATGTATCGTGCTAATACAAGAATTACATTCAAAGTAACGTTCATCTTCACAATAGACACCTTTAAGCAGTTTTCCATTATGAATGTCAAAATCACTTACCGAGCAATTGGTAAAAACAGAAATATCATATTTTTTTAACTCTTTTTCAAATGCGCCAATCAATCCGTTACCGCCATCCACAACTAACGATGCCGATTCATAAAATGAGCCCATAATATATGCATGTGTGTGTAACGGCACTTCCGCTGCGCTGCTGCCGTACAAAACATATCCATGATTGCCCAGCAGATTAATCAAATTCTGTTCTGCGCCGACGCTTCTCAAAAACGTATCCAGACTATGATTAAGATAAATTTCAGAAGAAAATTGGGTAAGAGGCATGTCCGGATTTATAAAAGCCGTATTATAATTTATATCTTTTATTTTATGAACATACTTTTTTATAGCGTTCACACTATTTGGAAAATGCACACACAGATAATACTCAAGGTTATCCAGCCGATAGGGCATTTTGTATTCACCCTGACCTTTCAAGGACAAAATGTCAAATCCATTTTCGTCCATGGGAATTGTCTGTATATAATCTGCGAGACCAAGATATCTAAAGAGAATAGAAAGTGAACCGGATGGACTGAGTCCGCCGGTATAATGAAACCCGGGATCACACCAGAAGTTATTTCTTTTGAAACGGCGGATAAGTGGAGCTGTATTGGCATGCTGCTCAAGCAAGGCAACTTTATTGCCAAATTTTCCTAAAATAAGCGCTGTTGTTAATCCACTAATTCCTGAGCCAATTACAACATGATCATACTTGTTCATCAAACCTCTAAAAGCAAACAGGAATTAGTGCCTCCAAAACCGGCAGAATTTAATAGTATATATTTTAATTTGGTTTCAATAGCCTGCGCTGCGATATTTATTTTAGCTGCTGTTGGCTCCTGTTTTTTAAAATTGATATTGGGTGCAATAAATCTTTTTTCAGCCATCAGCGTTCCATATACTACCTGCGAAGCACCGGACATCCACATTTCGTGACCTGTCATAGATTTTATTGATGAAACCCAGGGTGATTTGCTTCCAAATAAATTATAGATCGCCTGAGCTTCTGCAGCATCTCCAACGGGTGTTGACGTCCCATGGGCGGAAATATAATCCACCTGGTCCGGCCGAACTGTACCTCGATTAAGACATTCGCGCATGCATCGCTCTAAGCCTTCGCCCGAAGGGACGGCCAAATCACTGCCATCTGAAGAAAAAGCATAAGCGCGAACCCGGCCTAATATATTTGCACCGCGTTTTTTAGCCATATCATATTGTTCCAGAATCACCATAGCCGCGCCTCCGCTGGGCACCAGTCCATCACGATCCGCATCGAATGGCCTGGAAGCTCGTTCCGGTTGATCGTGCCGGATGGAAAAAGCATTGGTTGCGTCAAAGCTGCATACGGATTCCCAGTTAATTTCCTGAACACCGCCACAAATCACACGATCCTGCCTGCCCAGAGCGATTAAGTCACAAGCCTGACCAATTGCGTGCCCACCGCTGGAACAAGCCCCGCTAATCGTCCAGGATGCGCCTTTATTGCCAAGCAGTGTATTTAAGTTCATGGTGGTGGTGGAATTAAGAGCCTGAAACACTTTACTGGTACCGATAGGCAGTGTGCTTTTTTGTTCTCTTGTGATATCTACCTGCGAAACATTCGCAAGGGTGGAAGAATCATTGCCAATGATTAAACCGGTCCGTTCGCTGGCAATTTCTTCCTGACTTAAACCGGACATTTCAATTGCTTCCAGCACAGCGGTATAAGCATGTAACGTAAATTCCGTCATCGTCTTACGTTTTTTTCGACTTAATTCTGGCATTTGGTAGTTTTTTATAACACCGGTAAGCGCGCCGCGGAAACCAAGCTCGAGACGCTGAGGATCAAATTGAATGCCGGATTTGCCATTGCACAATGAATTGACAACTTCTCTGGTGCCAATGCCAATAGAAGAAACGATACCAATCCCTGTAATTGCTACATCATACATCTATCTAAAATTCTACTCCTACATATATAAACCGCCGTTTACAGAAATCACCTGTCCGACGATGTAATTTGCATCTTCAGAACATAAGAAATCGACAACACCGGCAACTTCTTTAGGCCATCCTATACGGCCAATAGGTATATTTTTTACAATTTCATCCTTTGGCAAATTTTCAACCATTTCTGTCTCAATAAATCCGGGAGCAACTGCATTTACGAGCACACCTTTTTTTATTACCTCTTTAGCCAGCGATTTTGTCGCGCCAATTAATCCTGCTTTTGCAGCCGAATAATTTGTTTGTCCTGGCAATCCACTTTCCCCGGCTGTAGATACGATATTGATAATTCGCCCGGATTTCCTGCGCATCATACCTAATAGAACGGCTTTAGTTACTAAAAAAAATCCCAGAAGTGTAACATCCGTGACCGACCTCCATTCTTCCACAGACATCCACATTAACAGGGTATCTTTATTAAATCCCGCATTATTGACCAATACATCAGGTGTTGTATTTTCAATCAGAGGACTTAAACTTTTTTTCACCTGTTCTTCATTGGATACATCAAATGGTAATAAGGTACAATTTTTGCCAAGCTTTGTTATTTCATTTTTTAATTGATTCGCCGCCTCATGATTACTGCGGTAATTTGCCCAAATATCATAACCGGATTGTGCCAGACGAATAGCAATAGCTGCACCAATCCCGCGGCTTGCTCCGGTAATCAGCGCAATCTTTGGGACATTCTTCTCAATCTGAGCCATATTTGCCATAATTGCCGATTAGTCATAAGCCCGGGAGCAAAGATAAAATCAGCAAGTTTAAAATTATATTTATACTTATTTTGTTTAATATTAATTACAAATTTAGGCTTAAAATTAAAAAAAATGTATAAACAAATCAAGCAATCAAACAATTACTGAACGTATATACTGAAAACATAACTATATGTATAATAAAACACTTATGCTGCAAATGATAATGGAGTTATTAGATTCTATTGTGTTTAAAATATAAATTAATAAAAAATCCCCTTGCTCTATTCAATAAAACAGGGGAAAGTTTTTAAATTACAATAGTATCTATTTTCGTTTAACAAAAATAAAATCGCCGCCTTCATCGCCGCATTGACGTATTTCTCCAAATTGTGGAATCTGTTGAATCGGACTATTATTTATAACGGCTGTCCTGAAACTAACAAATAACTGTTCTGAAGACAGGTATTTATCGCTATTATCCTGAAGTCTTTTTGACAGGTATTCCACAAAAACACTTCGATCTGGTACTTCTTTCAGGGTTCCGCTGGTCATAGCTTTGCGGCTTGGCAGTTTATATAATTCATTCACTGCGGGCGGCACATCGCTAAAGGCATTACGTGTTTTGAAAATTCCACCGCTAAAACAAGCATCTGTTACAAGCAGCGTATGATTGCTTTGTATGCCGCGTATATAATCCACTACTGTACTATTGGAAATCCATTGCGTTCGATGACTTTTGGTTGCGTCGCTTGGCAGCCAGTAACCCTGTTGAAATTTTTCATCCCAATAGCCGTGACCCGCATAAAAAATAAAAAGATTGTCATTAGTTGTAACTCTTCTGCTTAAATCCTCAAAATTCCTCATTATTGTTGTCCGATCAGGATTCGTCAACAAAATAACGTCTTGAGGCTCAAATGTATAATCGCTTATTAAAATATTCCTTAAATTTGTAGCATCCTGCACAGGTTGATCTAGATCATTTATAGATCTGTCCGCATAATCTTGAACAGCAATAATCAGAGCATAATATTTCCCATGTTCAATAGAAACCGGCATTTGAATGGCTGGCTGCGCTGTAATGGGCATAGAAGCATCCGCTTCACGAACAATGACAAATGATTTACGCGCGGTATTTTTCTTTGTATCGGTTGCTGTTATTGTAATATTATTTTCACCGACAGCCAGAAGAACTTCGGCCCAGAAATCTCCGCCTGCTTTCAAATTGGCCTCGTTACCATTGACCAATACTTCGAAAACACCGCTCGGATCACCAGCTGTACCTTTTATAATGTATGTTTTATCATTATGTTTTGGCTTCATACCTCTGTTAAGCGGAGGGTCGGTTACTACAATAACCGGAGGCGCATTATCAATTGCTGGAGATGTTAGGGTGGTTTTAACAGGTTTATTTTTATCAATCACTGCTACAGTTCCTTCTGCTGCCTCAGCTTCTGTAACAAGACCTGATGCATCAAATTTAACATCGATCGGACGACCAGATTTTTTAATCCAATAATACCATGTGTTTTCTGCGGTATTTCGTGTTTTGTGTTGAGGGGGAGGCCCATAAGCAATTAAAACTGCTCTTTTTGACATGCCGGTGCTGATGGTACCAGCGAGAATATTATCAATCTCTGATTGAGTTAATCCAGCAGTTAATTGTTGAAAATTTTTTGGTTGGAGTAATTCATCCTTAAAATCATTAAATCTCACACCCCTATGATATTTAGGAAAAAATATAACTAAAAATTTTTGATCCAGCTTCACTGCCCTAAATTGAATTTTATTTCGGCCATGACGCACCTGATCAACTTCTAAACCTGCAGGTAAATACTTACCTTCCTTATTATTCAAAGATAATATTTCCCGCGGATTATTAAACCAGAGATTATAACCCAAATACAATTTTTGATCCTGGGCATTCAATGGGGCCAGGCTGATGAAGTATAAACCAATTAATAAAAAAGGAATGAACTGGATATATCTAAACAGGCGATTCATATTCCCTCCTCCATGTCTCTCGCCATGAAATATATGTTTAATATAAAATCTTGATTAACAAAATTGTACGGGTCGATAAAATATAACATGAATATCCAATAGTCAATGTTATTCATTAAAATTACTTATCATTATTTTTCGTCATTAACACCCCAATTATAAGATTTCAATCACTTCAATGTAATAATATAGATCACATTTTAACGAATAAATATTCTTGATGTTAAATTGATAGTAAAATCATCCCCGGTCTTATAATTTGTCCTCCAGGTTAAATCCACCCGCAGAAATGTGAAGATGTTTCCTATCGAACAGCCGATTTCCGTCAAAGGCTCATTTTTAATTTCAATTGAATTAAATTTTGATTCTGGGTTGATTGGAATATAGTCGTTATGTATCCAGCCCAAATTACTGAAAACAATAAAATCGAGTTTAGAGTTTTTCATGTACGGTATGTGCAACATACTGTATATCGTATTTTTAAAATTGTTTTCCAGGGAAATTGCTAGATACTTATCACCGATAAATTTGTCGGACTTTATGGTTCTGAATAGAATAGGATTTCCAAAACTGCCGTAGGCGCCGGCAAGATGAAAATACTGCTGAATAGGTTTATCCCCATCAAGATAGCCGCCGCTTATCCGTGTATAAAAATGTATAAAAGGCGGAAATTGTTTGAACGAATTGATAAACAGATGATATCGGTTAAAATTGAAATCGCTGTGCAGGCACTGTTCTGCACTTCTCAAATAGCTAAAATTGATATCAAAAAAATCCTGGGATAAATCCGGCTGCTGGATCCAGCCATAATCAAAATATTTTAGATTATCTGAAATTAGAGTGAATTCAATCGATTTGCTGATGCCATCATCAATACTAACCGGTGGCCGATAGGATTTCTCATCAATAAACGGATGCCATTCTATTTGATTAGGCGCTGTTTTTTGATCGTTCCATGCATACTCAACACCTATTTTGAGATGTCTGAATGGCTTGTAATCCAAAGCCAGCTTAGCGCCTTTCTCATAATAATAATCGGCATAATCGTTTTTTGAAAGTAAGCTCTGCCAGGTAATATCTGACCAATTATATTTGTAATGCTGATCCAGAAAAGCCAATTTTTTATAAAATTGAGTACGAACAAAAAACTTTTCTTTAAAGAATTTGTTCTCTAACCAAAAACGGAATTTAAAACGGTCATCTTCGATGCCATGCCCCATATTCAGACGCAATCGATGATTATCCAGTTTTCGTTTGGAATCAAATCCCAATCCAAAATAATTGCCCTCAACACGATTAAAATGGTAAAAATCATAAAATCCTGTAATCAGAATATTATCAAAATTTTGTATGAGGGTCATGATTGATTTTTTTACTAATCCCATATTTGTTATAACACTATCGATGTGCTGCAGAGCCTTTTCCTCTTCTTCATCCAGCGGGATAGACTGCACATTGTTCCATAATTTCTCACGATCGACTTTTGATAATAACTGATAGGAAAGAATATTCATATCAAAATCGTGTTCAAAGTTATCTGTATTGATCTGGTAATTGGAAATTAGCCCGTGCTGAGCCCAGTATAAAACCGGTAAACCCGGAATATCTAAATCGACATTAGATTTCATGGTCATTTCAGTCGGAAACCAGAATTGTGATTCATATTGTCGGAATTTTTGTGTAATCCGAATATTATTTCGTAACTGTGTAACTATTCGGTCTTGACCATCAAGTTCACAATATATTACTGCAAAATCTTTATCGATAATACTCATTTTACCGGAAAATAAAGGCACGCCCTGAATTTTTGGTTCAAAGGTCATATTAAAAACCATACGATTATTAAAATAGGTTGTGTCAACCATTTCAAAATGATAATAATTCAGCGCTTTTTTACTCAATGGTGTAACTACGCTCAGCTCATCGAACTTAATAGTTTCTTCCAGTAAATTGGGCAATTTTCCCACGGCAAACACATTGGTAATATCAGTAAAATTCGCCGATGCTTTCTTTGCAAGTACTACTTCTTCAAATTCATCGGGATATTTGTAGTACCCTTTAGAATGTGTTTCAATTAAACCGCCAATGGTATTTTTCTTATTCTTTATGTCCACCCTAAAAATTGTTTTTTGATAGGCATCATACTCATAGTTTTTAATACTGGCCAGATAATCATTTTTATTCTGAATGGTTTTCCAGACAATTTCCTGGGCATCATTGTATTCGCTGGCAAAAACTAAAATCGCTTCGCCTTCAAGAAGGTATTCTTTTAGTTTTATATTTCTTTTTATTTTCTCATTGTCAGATATTGATAAATTTAATGTATCATTCCGATACCCTATATAACTAAATATAATCACATAACGACCAGGTTTAAGATTTAAAACATAGTAACCATCCGCGTTGGAAATGGAACCCATATTGCTGTTATCGATGTAAATATTGGCGCCCGGCAGATAATTGTTATTTGAATCAAAAATATAACCGGTTAAGGTTTGAGCCTTAGCTGGTGTAAGAGCAAGCATTACTAAAAAAAGAGAGGTAAAAAAAAGGATACAAGATTTCGTTGACAGCTTCACTATAATTTTCTTTTACAGGTTAAATTATTAGATTAAATGATCCGTTCAACCATTCATTTTATTTCATTACAAATATTGAAAACCTGATATCTGTATGCTAATTTAGAAATAAATTTCAATTTTTTAAAATTTATTCCGATGATGGGATAAGTTATCGCGATAAAATATTTAAAATTTTCAGATTCTGTTAAAATAAAAAAATAAGACCAGGAGTATTGTATGTCTGAAAATACTATCGATCTTAAAAGTCTGCTGTTAATGATTCATCAGGCTAAGGATATTAATGCCAATTTATGTCTGGATGAAGGGTGCCGAATTTCAGGCAGTGATCCCACAACCTTGGTAAAAGTTTTAAATTACTTTATAAACCTGCTCCAACCTTTAACGACGTTACCTCTAGAAATTGGCTTAGACTTAAAAGATGATGGCGCACTTTTGACATTAATGGCATACAGCGAGACCAGCAATGCTCCTCAAGTAAGTGATAATGTGGCGGGCGCTCTTCAGGAATATAACGCCAGTTACGAAATGGTTCACCAGCCCGGCATTAATATACAATGCAAAATTACATTCAAATCTAAATAAAAAGTTTCTGCAAAAAAGATATACTTTATAAGGTTCGTTATCTTTTAAGACAACAAATCATTATCGTTATTATCGTCCGGATTAATTTTTTTTGATATAACTATCAATGTGGTTTCAACAATACTGGCAATGGTTAATAAAGGGATTACTACCGATATGAAAACATTTATATATTCATTGAAGGTTACTTCTCTGATATCCAGCACCTTTATATTGATGAAGTGAAGATTAAATTGAAATGCCATAGTAAATACAATGAATGCCGCAGGTAATTCGAACAAGGCCACCGGATTTAACAGAGCGGCGTAATATAGTTTACCTTTTAAATTATGATAGGTAATCACGCCGATATTAAATCCAACACTCCATGTATATAATGCAGGCAGAACAGGAACCAGTCCACTCAATAAAGCT
>JAFGKZ010000130.1 GCA_016928315.1 Calditrichaceae bacterium | reverse complement strand
TTTCTCAAAGCTGGGTTAAATGTATCTTTCAGGATAGCCACGGTTTTTTATGGTTTGGCACCGCAGAAGGCATTAATAAATATGATGGTACTACTTTTCAAATCTATAAACATGATCCTGGTAATAAATACAGCCTTAGCAATAATCTGGTTAATGTTATTTTTGAAGATAGCCGAGGTATCTTATGGGTTGGTACCCAAAGCGGAATCAATTTTTACAACAGAGACAAAGATCAATTCGAGCGTTATCCGGCATTACATTCGGAGTATATCAATGATTTTGTTGAACTGAATGATGGGCGAATAGTTATTGCTCATAATTCGGGATTATACTTAATGGATAATACAGAAGCGCTGTCTGGTAACAGAAATCAATTGGATAGATTAATCAGCATTTTTCCCCAGAGATCAGCAAATGATATTTTGCTGGACAAAGAGGATAATTTATGGATAGCCACATTCGATGGTCTCTATTTTATTGAAAAAAATGCAACCGCCATTATAAATATTAAACCTGATATTAAAAATTCCCGAAGTTATAGCGGAAATGCCATTCATACCGTATATCAGGATTTAACCGGTAGAATATGGCTTGGCACTTTTGAGAGCGGCTTGCTACTGTTGAAATTAGACCCTGCTAAACGAGTTAATTAAGCCGGATTTATTAATTTTGCGCATAATCCCCATGATAAAAGCAGTATCAGCAAAGGCGCCGTCTATGCCATCCTGGATGATGATGAAGGTAACCTGTGGATAGGGACGGAAAACGGCGGACTTAATTTTATAGATACCAAAAAATTTGATGAACAACATGGCCAGTTTAGACACTATAGGCATAATCCTGCGGACAATGCCAGTATTTCCAGTAACTCCATCTATTCAATCTACAAGGATAATGAAGGTACTATCTGGATTGGTACCTATGGCGGCGGTGTAAACTATTACAATAAAAATTTTAGCCGATTCCATCATTTTTATCATATTCCTGAAGAAAAAAATAGTCTGTCCAGCAACATGATTAATGTGATCTATGAAGAGAAAGATTTATTGTGGATCGGTACGGAAAAAGGTTTAAATATTCTGAATAAAAAAACGGGTTCTGTTGAATATTACAATTATAATCCTTACGATGATCGAAGCATCAGTTCCAATTCAGTGTTGGCAATCTGCAGAGATAAAAAGAATTTAATGTGGATTGGAACCTGGGCCGGCGGTCTGAATCTTTTTAATGAGGAATCCAAAACTTTTACCCGTTACAAATATAATGAGCACGACGAAACCAGTCTGGGCAGTAACAATATTTTTGATATTATGTGTGACAGCGATGGTGATTTATGGGTTGCCACAATGGGCGGCGGGCTCAATTTCTATAATTATAAAACGCAAAATTTTAAACGTTATGGAACTGATTTTCAGGAAGAAAACACTATATCCGATAATTGGGTTGAGTGTTTACTTGAAAGTAGCTCCGGGGATATTTGGATATCTACCACTACAGCGGTAGATATATTTGATAAGCATAATCAAAGATTTACATCATTCAAGCATGATACATCTGATCCCAGCAGTATTAATTATAACGGTGCTATTTTTTTATATGAAGACAGCAATAAAAATATATGGGCAGGCACTGAAAGTGGTTTAAATCTATTTAATAGAGAAGATAGTACATTCTCATCTTATCAAGAATCGGATGGTCTGCCAAATAATACTATAAAGGGAATTTGTGAGGATAATAAGGGCAATTTGTGGTTAAGTACAAATTATGGCCTTTCTAAATTTATTAATGGTATAAACCATCCTAAGCATCCAAAATTTAAAAATTATAATATATCCGATGGTTTGCAGGGGAATGAATTTAATAATCGCTGTGTCTGCAAAGGACATGATGGCATACTCTACTTTGGAGGTAATAACGGATTTAATGCATTTAAACCGGAAGATATTGCACAAGATACAGAAAGTCCGGAAGTGGTACTTACCAATTTCCTCATTTTTAATAAACCGGTTGAAATCGGAAGAGAAGATTCACCCCTTCAAAAACATATAAGTTTATGTGAAGAGCTACGCTTAAATTATAATCATTCGGTTTTTTGTATCGAATATGCTGCATTAAATTTTTTAAAGCCCGATAAAAATCGTTATGCCTTTATGCTGGAAGGATTTGAGGATGATTGGAATTATGTCGGTAATCAACGATTGGCCACGTACACAAATCTGGATGCTGGTGAATACATTTTTAGGGTAAAAGCAATTGGTCACGATGATATCTGGCATGAACAGGATAAATCTATCCGAATTATTATTATTCCTCCATGGTGGAAAACTTGGTGGGCTTATTTGTTGTATTTTGTCTTAGGTATATCGTTCCTGTATAGTATTTGGCGATTTCAGTTAAACAGGGCAAAAATAAAACACGAATTAATTCTCGAGCAGCAGCATGCTGAAAAACTGGAAGAATTGAATCGAATGAAATCTCGATTCTTCTCTAATATTACACATGAATTCCGAACGCCGCTTACTTTAATAATGGGTCCGGTCAAGCAATTTTTAACAGATGGTGTCCAAAGCAATTTTTCAGATAAATGTAAAATGATTTTGCGCAACAGCGAAAAACTATATCATTTGATCAACCAGTTACTCGAACTCAACAAATTGGAAGCAGGTTTTATAAAACTGGAAGCACGCGAGACAAATATAATACCCATAATAGAGAAAATTATTCTCTCTTTTTCTTCACTAATGGATTCTGAAAAAATTAAGTTTAACTTTTCAGTTATCAGAGAACCTGATCAGATTAATACGCCTCTTAATATATATATCGACGGCGATAAATTTGAAAAAATTATTAATAACCTTTTATCGAATGCCATAAAATTCACTCCTGAAGAAGGAAATATTGAAATCATTCTTAAAGATTTTATTGTCGGCCATAAGGGACAACCTGCTAAAGACAGAGAAAAGGAATATATCGAAATTATTGTAAAAGACAGCGGCCGGGGTATACCCGAAGGTGATTTGAATCGGATATTTGACCGATTTTACCAGGTTGATAATTCCCGCTATAGCGGTTATGTTGGCACGGGTATCGGCTTGTCGTTGGTTAAAGAGCTGGTCGAACTGCATCGGGGAACCATAAAAGTGGAATCCGCAACCGGCAAAGGGACTTCTTTTATTTTACATTTGCTTAAAGGTTATGAACATTTTGAATCCAGTGAAATAATGCGCGACCTTAAAAATACAGAAGAATCTAGAAGCCGGATAATTCCGGATAATTATATAAATAATGATGAGAACCAATCCGCTGTTCTTAAAAAAATTACAAATATAAAAAATAGTTCGCGTATCCTCATTATAGAAGATAATCCAGATCTTTTAAAGTACCTGAGCGATTGTCTTTGTAAAAAATATCAAATTATAAAAGCAAAGAACGGCGAGGAAGGAGTTGGGAAAGCTCTGAGATATATTCCGGATTTAATAGTCAGTGATCTGATTATGCCGAATATGGATGGACTAACCTTTTGCAGTACGATTAAGAAGGACGAACGCACAAGTCATATTCCTGTTATATTTCTTACGGCGCGCGCTTCCGGCGAAAGCAGAATTAAAGGATTACAAACCGGAGCTGACGATTATATTTGCAAACCATTCGAAATAAATGAATTAGAGGCACGGATACAAAATTTGATCGATCAGAGACAACAATTAAAGGAAAAATTTAAGCGTAAAGCAGGTTTAAAACCTCATGAAATTGTTACGAGTTCATTAGATAAAAAATTTCTGGAAAAGGGTTTGTTAATTATTGAGAAAAATATAAGTGATTCAAATTTTAGCGTTGAAAAATTTGCTAAAGAAATGGCTTTGAGTCGTGTACAGCTTTATCGAAAAATCAGAGCGCTAACCGGGCAAACTGCTTCCGAATTTATTCGAACAGTCCGAATAAACCGCGCTGCACAGCTTCTTAAACAAAAATATGATAATATCGGCCAAATAGCTTTCTTCGTAGGCTTCAACAATCCATCTTATTTTAGTAAATGTTTCTATAAACAATTTGGAATGTATCCATCAAACTATTCTGAGTAAGATAAGCGAACCCGCTAAGTTGCATCGAAATATTTATTCAGAGATTTCTTTCTAACCTTTCAAATAATGATACTATAGTTTTATCGTCTCAGCGAAGTATAGATTATAAATAATAAAAAAATCATTTAATCCCAAAATGTAACATAATTTCATAAAAATGTAACATGATTATTATTTACTTTATTGTTCATTTTGTATTATTCAATGTGCATTCGGACCAGGGATAATTTAAATCATATTTATTTACTTAATCTGTAAAACCCCGCTGAGAAAAGGAGGTGTTAAAAAGGATCTCTGCGGATAATTTATTAGATTGTTTAACTTAACAGAATGGAGGGCAATAAAAAGAATATTTTTATCTATTTTTTTATCGAACTAACCAAGAGGAGGCAAAATGAACAAGTTTTTTCAGTCATGTTGTTTTATTTTAATTATCCTGCTGATGGCGGGATTTGGTCAGCAGGTTAACAGCCAGACGATCTGCAACAGCCAGACTGGTACGCATGATGGTTTCTTTTATACACATTGGACAGATGGAGGGGGATCGGCCTGTATGACCTTGGGATCACAAGGCAATTATAGTTATCAATGGTCCAACACCGGTAACTTTGTTGGCGGCAAAGGATGGAGTACCGGATCGTCCGGCCGAGTTATTGGTTATAATGCCGGCAATTATTCTCCCAGCGGCAACAGCTATCTAACTTTATACGGTTGGACGAGAAATCCTCTCGTAGAGTATTATGTTGTTGACAGTTGGGGAAGCTGGCGCCCGCCAGGCGCTTCATCACAGGGCACGGTAACCACGGATGGCGGCACTTATGAATTATACAGGACACAACGGGTAAACCAACCTTCCATTGACGGGACGGCAACTTTTTATCAGTACTGGAGTGTAAGGACATCAAAAAGATCAACAGGGAGCAACAATACCATTACTTTCCAAAACCATGTAAACGCATGGGCCAGTAGAGGATGGAATCTTGGTAATCATGTTTATCAGGTCATGGCAACAGAGGGATATCAGAGCAGTGGAAGTTCAAATGTAACGGTTTGGGAAGGCGGAAGCGGCGGTGGCGGCACAACCCCTCCTCCTCCATCAGGTGGTAATATTGTAGTCAGAGCCCGGGGTACCAATGGAAGTGAACAGCTTCAACTGCGTGTTAACGGTTCAACCATCGCAACCTGGACCATGTCTACCAGCTATCAGAATTATTCTGCCAACGGATCGGGCACCGTAAGATTATATTTCACCAACGATGCCAGCGGCAGAGATATTCAGGTCGATTACATTCAGGTAGACGGAACTACCTACCAGGCCGAGAACCAATCTGCAAATACAGCTGTTTATCAAAACGGTTCATGCGGAGGCTCCTATAGCGAATGGATGCATTGTAACGGATATATCGAATTTGGCGGCGGCAGCACACCACCCCCATCCAGCAGTAATACAATTGTTGTGCGCGCCAGGGGAACTTCGGGAAGCGAGAATATCCGTTTAACTGTGGGCGGTACACAGATTGCCAGCTGGACCTTGAGCACTAGTTATGTGAATCGATCCGCAACCACATCCCTAACGGGCGGCATTAATGTTGAATTTACCAACGATGCCAGCGGCCGTGATGTTCAGGTTGACTATATTACGGTCAATGGTTCAACAAGACAGGCAGAGAACCAGGAATACAATACAGCTGCCTACGCCAATGGTCAGTGCGGCGGGGGCTCTTATACGGAATGGATGCATTGTAATGGTATAATCGGTTTTGGTACTGTGTCCGGGAATGCTGCCGGCGGTGGACATGAAATCGATATTGCCGGTCAGGATGCAAATATGGTAGAGGGTTTTGCTTTGCAGCAAAATTTTCCGAATCCGTTTAATCCCACAACGGAAATTCAATATAGTATGCCAGAAGCTGGCAGTGTTATTTTGGAAGTTTATACCATGTTAGGACAAAAGGTTATCACCCTGGTGAACAGTTTCCAGCAAAGCGGAACCTATAGGGTTCAATGGAATGCAGTAAGCGATGCAGGCAACCGTGTGCCCAGTGGACAGTATCTCTATACCATAGAAATTGCCACTGAAAATAGAATATTCACAAAAACGAATAAGATGTTATTATTGAAATAATTATGTGACTGCTCCTTTAAAAGGGTACAAGGATTTGTACCCTTTTTTTTGATATCATTCTTGTTAAGCAATGTATAGTATGTTAATCAATATTTTAAAATTTTTATGGCAATGAATATAGTTGATATATTTATTAAAAATATCTAAAATGGTCTAAATTTTTATTCCTAATAATCTTATACCGGGTAGAATGTAATGCTTGAATATTTAAATTCTATCGATACCCTTTTGTTTATCTTTTTTAATAGTAAATTAGCCAATCCGGTCTTTGATGTGATTATGCCGTTTGTGACCTATAAGCAATCCTGGTATCCCGTATGGATTATCGCTGCCATTGGTTTAATGTGGAAAGGCGGTAAAAAAGGGCGATGGGTCGTTTTAATCGTTATCCTTTCTGTTGCATCAGCGGATTTGATAGTGAACCGGATTATGAAACCGTCTTTCATGCGAATCCGCCCCTGCAATGTGGTTGAAGAGGTGCATCTGCTGGTCGGAAAAAAAACATCCAAATCAATGCCTTCCTCCCATGCGGCTAATTTTTTTGCCGTAGCGATTGTGTTTGCTTATTTCTATCGGAAATACCAATGGATTTTTTGGTTCCTGGCTTCTCTGGTTGCGTATTCACGGGTGGCGGTTGGCGTACATTATCCGTTTGATATACTGGTTGGCGCTGTTTCGGGAATATTATTCGGAGCTTTCTGGATTTATATGTTTAAAAAGGTCATCAAAATAAAAGGAGAAACCTTAGTTTAAAATGAATATACCCGGCCTCTAACGTATAAAACACCCCGAATTTAAATTTGATTTTTAAATAGCATTCCGTAAATTTTACCCTTTTTTTCTGGAGGAAAGGCATTGCTGGCATCAAAAATACATCAGGAATTTGCGAATAAAATTCTGCAATTTATTGCATCAAACGATAATTTTTTAATTTCCAGTCACATGAATTCCGATGGAGACGCCATTGCTTCGGCTTTAGCAATACACATGCTGCTGACATGTCTGAATAAAAAATCAGCTCTCATTTTTCATGATCAAAAAATAGATAAGCGATTTGATTACCTTAACGGATTTAAAAACATTATTCCATATAAAAAAGAGCTTGATTTATCTGAGCATCTCCCTAAAGGCAAAATTGAGAATGCAATCATCCTTGATGTGCCTGGATACGGGCGGCTTGGCGATGTTGCAGAGATACTGCCGCCTAAGGATCATCTTATTAAAATTGATCATCATCCCCTTGAAGATGAGATGGGAATAATAGACTGGGTTGATGTGGATGCATCATCCAGTACTGTAATGGTTCATGAAATAATAGAAGCTGCCGGGATAACAATCGATTTGCCAATGGCTGAAGCGATATTTTCCGGAATTGTATATGATACCGGCCGATTTTCTTTTTCCAACACAACAGCTCGTGATTTATATGTCTGCTCTAAAATGGTTGTTATCGGCGTTAAGCCATCGGATATAACAAACCGGATATTTTTTGAGAATAGTTTTTCGGCGCTTAAGATTATTGGCAAAGGACTCTGCTCCCTGGAAAATTATCTTGATGGCGCTGTGAACGTAGTTTATCTGGCTCATGAAGATATGCAGAAGAATAATCAGAGTGAGATTGAAGAATTGGCTAATTACAGCGTTGCCATCCGGGGCGGGATGGTTGGTCTTTTCATTAGAGAAATAGAAAAGGGATTTCATAAGGTATCTTTCCGTTCACATTCCAATGTTGATGTTAATAAAGTTGCGAAAGCATTTGATGGCGGCGGTCATGCCCGCGCCGCCGGCTGCCGGATTGACGGAAAAAAAGAAGATATTATATCCAGAATTATTGCTGAAATCCAAAAACAGATGTAATTACAATACTGTATCATTTTAATGACAATTGAATAATTGAGATTATTATATTTTTTTCCTATTAAGAGAAAGATGGTAAATAATGTATTTTTATGCTATACAGATTATCAAAGATTAGTGGAAAGTAATGACAATAGTAGAACAATCAAGCATCAGGTGAACTTGGGT
>JAFGKZ010000129.1 GCA_016928315.1 Calditrichaceae bacterium | reverse complement strand
CATCTATTATAACGATCTGCAATTCTTAATATTAATGCCAGTTTGGCCTGAAACATATGATTAAAGCCATCATCATAATCATAAATATCGACATCAAACAAATAACCAGCATCCAGCGCTATTGTAAAAACAGGGCCAATATTAAAATTCAAACCTAAAACCGTTAAACCTGCCCCGGCAACAAAACCATCACCGAGATCCTCATCAGTATTTACAATACCAACGCGAACCATGGGCCCAAGCCAGAGACGAACGACTTTAGTTCTCATCAGACCAAAAGAGAAGGTATTGTCCAGCACAAACCGTGTCCCTTCATTAGAACCCGACCTCCATGCCCAGTAACGATATCCATTATAGTAATAGGAGTACTGATACTCATAATCATGAGAGAATGACTCAAAGCCCACATGCAATCTGTAACTAAAAAAACTTCGCTTGGCCACATTGGTATCAAATACAAATCCAATTCCAATGTGATTCGCATCCGTTCCGAAATCATTATAATCAGCTCCGCCGACTGCATAAGGTGTGTAAATACCCAATCCAACGGCAAAAGCAGTTGATGTGGCAAAGAAAATAATGGAAATTGTACACAAACAAAATAACAAAGATTTTTTCATAAAACCTTCCTCCATGATGTTTAAAAATTTGAGAAATCTGTTATAAGTTTCATTTATGTATCGGATAAGTCACAAATGACATTAATTTTCTTGTTAAAAAAATCAAAATAAATAAAGTGATATAAAATTATCTATTGCGTTACTAAATCTGATAGCGCCTCTGTCAGCGTTGTATATTTAAATTTATATCCAGCATCCATCAGCGTTTTTGGTACAGCGTTCTGTCCTGAAAGAATGGTTTCCCTGCCCATTTCTCCAAATATCAATTTGACAATAAGTTCAGGCACTCTGAAAACTGAAGGTCGTTTCAGTGTTTTTCCCAAAATTTGTGCAAAGGTATTCATTGTTACCGGATTGGGCGCACAGGTATTATAAAGTTTTTTTGGATGCTTGCTTTCAATAATAAATCGAATGGCCGCAATTAGATCATCCCTATGTATCCAGGGCAGCATCTGATCACCGGATCCTACGGGACCGCCCACAAATAATTTAAAGGGAAACATCGTTTTTTTCAGTAATCCGCCTTGTCTGCCCAGAACTAACCCGATACGTATGATGGATCGATTCATGCCCATCGATTCCACCTCATTTGTGCTGTATTCCCACTGCCGGCAAACATCGGCCAAGAAACCGCTTCCTGCGGCAGAATCTTCGGTTAATTCATCTTTATTATTATTGCCATAATATCCTGTGGCCGATGTCTGAATCAATAAACGGGGTTTATTATTGGCCTTATGAATGGCCTGTACTATGGTTTGTCCGGCATGGAGCCGGCTGAATAAAATTTTATGCTTTATTTGATCCGTCCAGGGCCACTGTCCAACATTTTCACCGATTAAATTGATGACCACTTCTGAGGATTCCAAGGCATCCTGCCAGGCGGATGTATTGAAATCATCCCAAAGCAAACATGTAATATTTTTTGAAAAGGCGGCCTCTGCGCGCTGTGGATTACGGGAAAGAACTATGACTTCATATCCGGAAGTGCTAAGATACTCAGCTAAATATCGACCTATAAATCCGCTGCCGCCGGCAATTATAATCTTCATCATTTACACCTGGTTATATCGAAAGCAATTGACCAGATGATCATTAACCATCCCAGTTGCCTGCATATGGGCATAGCAAACCGTACTGCCAACAAATTTAAATCCGCGTTTTTTTAAATCCTTGCTCATAGTGTCTGATATGGCTGAAGTTGCCGGTATTTCATGGTTCCTTTTAAACGCATTTTTGATCGTTTTACCCTCCGTAAAGCGCCAGATGTAATTCTTAAAACTGCCAAACTCGTTCTGCACTTCCAAAAAACAACGGGCATTCTGTATAGCGGCTCTAATTTTTAAATTATTACGGATTATGCCGGCATCAATAAGCAATTCCTGTATCTTATGTTCAGCATACCTGGCGACCATTTCGGGATCAAATCGGTCAAAGGCTTTCCTGAAGTTTTCCCTCTTGTACAAAATCGTACGCCAGCTTAATCCTGCCTGAAATCCTTCCAGAATAAGAAATTCAAATAAAGTTCTATCATCATAAACTGGCACACCCCACTCTTTATCATGATACTCTGTATAAAGCTCATCATTTATTGGAACCCAGCCGCAGCGATGTATCATAAAATTATCCTAAACGGTTTTAAACCAGCCCTAATCGTTTCCGCATAATCCACTCGGTGGTAATTAAAACAATTATCATCGTCAATAGAACCGGATGATACCAAATATCAATAACCCGGTCTCTAAGCGTGACGGCATCCTGTTGGATCAATACGGACCGCAATGAATCAATATCCGATGCGTTAACATAAAATCCGTTGCCCATTTCCGCCAATTTTTTTAGAAAGTTCACATTCTGATTGATATGAATAAATTCTTTTTCGACCGGAATGACTTCGATCTCAAGTTTGTCACTGCCCAATTCAATACCTTCTCTATAGCCTTTGGCGGTGATTGTATATTTCCCCTCACCCGGCGGCATAAAATCAATCAGATAACTTCCAGTGCTGTCATTTTTTACTTCCAATGAAAAAGTCTGTTTGTTCCATTCGGCATTTACTGCCAGTTCGCCATCTTTCACCGGTTGAAAAGAATTGTCATAAATATATCCGGTTATCTGAACCGATTCACCAAGATCAACAACATTCTGTTCGGATACCAGTGTCACCGGTTTTAATTTAGTACGATCATTGGCCCAACGAAGCAAAGCAACAAGAAATTTCTGATAAGCTGTTGAAATTTGTTTACGATCCTGCAATAAAAAATGCCATTTCCAGAAGCCTTCGCCATTAAAACTGAGCGAACGATAATTTTGCTGTTCACTTAGCAGAATAAGGGGAAATTCGTTTCTGGAGCCTGAACCGGATAATAATGTTTGAACATTATCCTTTAATTTTCCTCCCGCATATTCTATTCTTATCGGCGGCGCTTTTGACCAAAATTCCTGATTCCGTTCTTTTTCATCATAAATATATAGCAGCGGATTAATGCTTGAAGACAAAGGATGGTTTATTATTACATCCATCGCTTTGATTTTTGCGGGCAATTGTTCATAGGGCAGCCAGGGACGCAATTGCAATAATTTTTGCTGATCGGAATACTGATTCATAAAAACCAATAAGGCCGGTTGTTTTTGTCTTAAAATATTTAATATTCGATTCATCGTATTGGACAGGGTATATTTTCCGGGAAAACCGATTAATATGAATACATCAAGTTCCTCAATCGCATTTAAATTTGTCTGATTATAAAATTGTCCATTTCTCTTTTCTGTATAGTGCAAAACTTCAAAATCTTCAACTTGTTGTAAAAGCAAAGAAACAAATTTACTATCATAAGCTGGCATTCCTGAAAATATACCGATCTTCATTTTGCTGTCTAAAACGTTCTGCACAAAAGTATAGGTATTATTCAGTATATTCGCTTCACCTTCAATAGTCTGCGCAACAATTCTGAGTTTATTCAATCCAACTTGTTTGTTAATATGCGTAAGATTGATATTTTGATTATAACTGCCGGGATACATGTTTTGCTTTTTTTGCTGGATCAATTTATCATTGATGTAATAGTCAAGCTTCAGCGTGGACATGTTTGGCAGATTTTCAACGCGTATTTGAATTTCTATCTTGTTCTCATCATCGAGATAGGCAACAGGTTGGTATGTAACATTATTTATGGCCAGATCGATACCGGAAGATATCTGTCCGATACCTGCTGTAAATATTTTTGTATCGAACGGCCACTCGTTTTGTACAGCGTAACTACCCTCTGTAGGATTGCCGTCAGAGATGATAATTGCTTTATTAAAGTTTTTATGTTTAATAAAACTGATAATGGTATTAAAATCTGTTGATCCTTCTGATAAAAATAGTTTTTCGGATGATGCGGTATCCACACGATTATTAAATGTAAACTGATGTAATTCTACATTCGAAGGAATTATACTGCGTATTTTTTGTGCAGCCTCAAGTGTTTCCTGCCATCGTTTATAATTTTCGGTTTCATATCCCATAGACCTTGAGTTGTCTATAAACAAGGCAACCGTTGGGCTGAGAGTTTCCTTAAAAGTCAGAAAAAAACTGGGCGTAAAAAATAGCACAATAACGAAAAAAAATATCAAAGATCGAATGGTGATTAAGAGATATTTAGATACTTTATTAATTACCGGTGTTGTTTTTTTGTATAAATAATAGGCTAACGCTATGGCCGTGGCGCCAATCAATAAAAGAAAGATAAACGGTATGTTGAGTCGAATGAGTTGTG
Organism: Calditrichaceae bacterium; assembly: GCA_016928315.1. Taxonomy (GTDB): domain Bacteria; phylum Calditrichota; class Calditrichia; order Calditrichales; family Calditrichaceae; genus JAFGKZ01. Next base: position 3,696 of record JAFGKZ010000129.1, on the reverse strand, counting down.
GAAACAAATCCTGCATATCCTAATAGAATAAAATTTTTTATTTATACTGATTCCAGCTTTAGCGAGGGATACGCATTTAAGCTTTGATCCGAATGAATTTCCCTGGACAGATATTCATAACCAGCCCGGGCAATCATCGCGGCATTATCCGTGCAATATTTAAATTCGGGCAGATAAAATTCATATCCTTTCTTATCACATTCTGTTTTAAGCCGTCTTCGTAGTAAGGAATTTGCCGCGACACCCCCGGCAATGGCGATACGTTCACTTTTATATTTTTCAACCGCTGTAATTGTCTTTTGAACCAGCACATCGATTGCAGCTGCCTGATAAGCCGCACAAATATTATTCAGATTCAATTGGATTTCATTTTTGTTTTTATCTTTCAAAAATGTTAAAAGCGCTGTTTTTAAACCACTGTAACTAAAATCAAGCGGATTATCTTTTAACCAGGCGCGGGGAAAATTATAATACTCCGGATCACCCAATTGAGCCAGTTTGTCAATTTCCGGTCCGCCCGGATAGGGTAATCCCAGCATTTTTGCACCTTTATCAAAGGCTTCACCAACTGCATCATCCCTGGTTTTACCCAATATTTTATATTTCAAATGATCTTCCATCAATACAATTTGTGTATGACCGCCGGATACAATCAGGAAAATAATTGGAAATCTATAATCTTTTTGAGATAATAAATTTCCATATATATGTCCTTCGATATGATTTACTCCGATAAAAGGTTTGTTTAATGCTGCGGCTAGACCTTTAACAAACTGAACGCCTACCAGCAATGCGCCTACTAATCCCGGCCCGTAAGTAACTGCCAGCCCATCCAGGGTATCTGCTTTAAGATTGGCTGTATTTAACGCTTTTTCAACTACCGGAATAATGAGGCGGACATGAGCACGGGAGGCTAATTCCGGCACCACACCGCCAAATTGAGCATGTATATCCTGGGATGATATAATGCTGGATAAAACAGAATTATTTTCAATAATAGCTGCGGAAGTTTCATCGCAGGATGTTTCGACGCCTAATATCCGCATTAATTACTCTCAACCCGTTTTAAACTGAGACGGAATTTTTCAGGACTGGCGTTGGTCCAACTTACATTTTTAGGTGTTTCTATCTGTACATTATAATCGGATATTCCTTTTTGATAATTCTTTTCATAATCAAAAAATACGGTAATTTCATCTTTTGTGATATGTGTAATAAGACTCTCACTTCCTTTAATTCTAAGTGATATTATTCTGGGCGTAGCATAAGCAGTCAAATTAGCTGGTACGCCAACTATCTGGATCGGAATATCGTAAATGGTGCGTTCCACAATTTGTTCAATATCGAATGATACGGTTACATTTTCAGGATTCAATTGAATAATACCAGGCCTGGGCTGCACAATGGGAATTGATTTACGAAACGGATATTTCACATCTTTTTCTTCAATGATTTCAGTTTCCAGATAATTTAATCTATCGATCAAAGAAGCCGGTCCTGAAACAGAAATCGAATCCTGCTCTAAAATAACATCATTAAGCGTGTAACCGGGAGCCGGCTGAATATTCACTTGAACACGCAATGGTTTTTCGGCTTCTGCAAAACGATCCACACGTAAATCCAATTGCTTCGGTTCAATAATATCGACGACATTAATGCCAAGCTCTGTGCCAACATCAAATCGACTTATATAATTATTTAAATCGATGATAGTGGATTTGTTGACCTCAGGGAGTTCGAGATCGATTTTAGTATTATAGAAATTGAGTCCGATCAATGCGCGACCCTTCCCGGAGACTTCCATAATTACTTTATCCGGAATGGGTTTAATCAGAACTTTATCCTCGGCAAGTCTTAAAACTCTAAAGGGCACTTCAATTCGTGTTTTATACTCCCTATCCGTAGCAACAACCAGCCAGAGTAAAAGCGCCAAACCAAAAGCTACCAGTAACGGACGGTAATTTTCTTTTATGAATATTATTAACTTGTTCATTTTACTCTATTATCATCAAAAAATGATTGTACCTTTATCCGTAATATCCAAGCCGTAATAATCTCTGGCGCTTCCTTTAAAAATTGCTAATTCCAAAAACCCCAGACTATTCCAGAGAAATATGGGACTTTTTTTTGCCACCTGGGAATAGTAATCATAAATTTGATTAGATTCAAAATTTTTGAAGCGAACTGTATTTACGCGATGATTCATTACTGAATGTAAATCAAATTTACTGTAATCAAAAATGATATTTCCAAATTTATCATAGCCGATTACATCAACTTCAATTTGGCGCAAATCTTTAGCTGTGATTGGTTTTCGATGATCCGCCGCATTTATAGTATCCATGGGAATCCCGATATGTTCAGGCCGCTCACCAAGAGCAAGTCTCGCAGCAACCGGCGCAAAAATATCACGGGCATGAAAGGTAGCGCCTTGTTGATGGTCATAAATTGAATCTGGATCGACTTTGTAAATTTTAAAAGTGTCTCGTTGCATTAAATAGTTGAAAATGCCGTTATCCGGTCCAACCAAATGATAATTTTCTGTTTGAATAATCAGCACTTTACGTTCACTGCCCACTTCCGGATCTACAACAGCAAGATGAACTGTTCCCTTTGGATATTGATTATAATAATTCAATATGGTAAAGGCAGCCTGCTTAATATTAAATGATTCAATTTCATGGGTTATATCAATAACTTCAATTTCGTCACTATAAATTTTTAGGACGCCTTTCACGGCGCCTGCATAGCCATCCCGCGTTCCAAAATCACTTAAAAAAGTTATGATGGGTCTTTGTTTCATATAATCAGTTGTATACTTTCTGACATTTAACACAGAAATGGGTACCTCTTCCTGCAATTCTCACCTTGCTAATGGGCATTGAACAATTCAGACAGGCCTCTCCCGTTCTTTGATACACTCTAAAAAATCTCTGATTATTTCCGACATTTCCATAGCTGTCACGGTAATCTGATATTGTACTGCCCATATTTTCAATTGCCGTATGCAGGATATCCAGCAGATGAGTATGCAGATTTCTTAACTTTACATCGGGAATTTTATTCGAAAGAGATGCTGGATGGATACCTGCTCTATGCAGACTCTCGTCTGCATAGATATTGCCGACACCGGCAATCTTATTCTGAGCAAGTAAAAAGGATTTTATATTTACACTGGATTTTTTTACCAGACTTTTAAACAAATCAACATCCAGCGTTGGATCAATGGCATCCATACCAATTTTGTAAAGAATATCGCCTGCGTCATTAACATGATAAATTCTGCCGAATTTGCGCGTATCCTTAAACAGTAATTCCGTTGTATCGTTGAACCTTATTTTTGCGCGGATATGTGTATTATCATAGTCAAAATGCGTACTATACAATAATTGTCCGGTCATTCGCAGGTGTATTACGAGCGCTGATCGAGTCAACTGCAAGGATAAATACTTTCCTTTTCTTCCAACCTTTTTTATAACCTGTCCTGATATAGGAATCGAGCTTTGATTATCAAATGATTTATACCAAACGGCCTCGATATCTTGTATGGTTTTTCCAAGAATCAGCACACGCAACTCTCTTGCCACGGTTTCTACTTCAGGTAATTCAGGCATAATTATTCATTAAATCTAAAATTGTAATATTCTGTGAAGAATTTAAAAATAAATAAATTGGTTTCCAACCGAACAGACATTT
>JAFGKZ010000128.1 GCA_016928315.1 Calditrichaceae bacterium | reverse complement strand
TAGCCCCGTGATCTGATACAATCATAACATCTGTATTTTCATCAAATCGTTTCAGCAGTGTACCAATTTCATAATCTAAATATTGATAATATTTTCGAATGACATCTTTATATGGACTATTCGGTTGATAATTAATGCTTTGTTCATCCATAAACTGCCAGAAGGCATGCTGCAATCGGTCCAGACCAATCTCAACAAAAATAAAACTATCCCAATCACTTGTATCCAATAATTGGCGGGCAAGCTTAAATCGCGTCGTGGTCATCTGATATATTTTTTTGATCAGTTTCTCTTTGTTAGCCATTCGGAAATTCTTAATATCAAATTGATATTCGGGGAAATTTTGCTTTAATATCGTCAGCAGGCTTGCCGGATAAACCGATTTTGAATGGATTCCGTCTGCCAATAAACCGGCTGCCATTATTCCACGGACAGGATAGACGGGGCAGGTTTGCGGTACGCCGATTATGATGGAATTTTTTTCAGTCTCGGTAAAATAGTCCCACAACCTCCTGGCTTGTATCCAGTTGCTGTCAGCAATTTTTAGAGAATTGTAACTAAAATCTTTCCGGTTTCGGAATCCGTAAATGCCCAATTGCCCGGGATCTTTACCGCTGAACATAACCGACCAGGCCGGAATGGTAATCGGTGGATCGCAGCTATGCAGCGGACCGCTAATACCAGATTTAATAAGTATCTTAATATTTGGTAATTCATCAATCCAGTCACCAAATACAAGTTTAGGGGAGGCACAATCCAATCCGATAATAGCAATTTTTCGTTTCATAGCATAAGAATATATGAATAATTTAAATATGCGGCTTAATGTTTAAAATGTTTTTTAAGATTTTCAAACACGGAATATGGAATATTTAGATTTCCTAATCCACAGCCTAATTGTATTTTCGGTTTCGGCTCTCCATGGAAGTCGCTGCCCCCTGAAATTAGCATGTTATTTTCCCGTGCAAAATCCAAAAGCCATTTTGTTAAGTATGTATTATGATTGGTATAATACGCTTCCAGACCATCCAATCCTATTGATTTAAGCTTTAACATTTCCCTGCCGATTTCAGGGTACGTTTCATAACCCAAACTAAATGGATGGGCAGCGATGGCTAATCCACCGGCATGGTGAATTAAGTCAATAGCCGCCCGGGCCGATAATTTCTTTTTTGGAACATAAGCCGGCCGGCCTTTTAAAAGAAATTTATTAAATGCTTCGGTAATATCTGTAACAAAACCTTTTTCAACAAGCAGCTGCGCAAGATGCGGACGACCTGCGCTACCCTGCCCAATCTTTTTTTCCAGCACATCAATATCAATAGCGCAGCCATGATGATGCAGTTTTTGAACCATTTGTTTCATTCGGTTGTTCCGCGCTTGTTTGAGCCGGCTGAGCGTTTCAATAAGTTTTTCATTATTATTATCAATAAATAAACCCAGAATATGTAAATGGCCATGCCCGGGTAATTTATATTCAATGCTCAATTCCACACCCGAAACTATTTCAATTGGCAGATTTTTAGCGTATAGAATCGTAGGCTGTATTGCCCCGACTTCATCATGATCGGTCACAGCTAATACTTCAATGTTATTTCGAATGGCAAGCTCAATTAATTCATTCGGGGCTAAGGTGCCATCAGAATAGTTTGTGTGGGTGTGAAGATCGATCGGCATGCTACATGTATCCCAAATCCTGGAGTCTTTTCATAACTTCTGCATCATCTTCTTCGGATGATTTTATTGCGGTACTATCTATTGATTGTTGATCCAGATAATTTTGTAAAATGTAAATTATAAAATCATTAACCGATTTGAAGCTGCTTCGTTTAAGATGTAACCTTAGCTCATCTATTAATTTAACAGGTAACTGAATCGATTTACTTTTTTGCATTTTTATTTTCCAATGCTTTATTTGGATATTAACAAAAAAGGCGGAACCAGTCCGCCTTAGAATAACCGTAAAATAAACTCAGGCTTTAACAATTTTATTTCTGTTTTCAAGCACATTCTTCGTTGCGTTTCTGGTATCGACAACCAGCTGGGCATGTTGAACAATAAAACTCCAATCATAAGCGCTATGATCGGTAGAAATTAGTACACAATCATATTTTGCTAAATTTTCGGCCGTCAGTTCCACACTTTGGCGTTTTATATCATACGCCCGCATTTCCGGTAATTCCGGGATCAGGGGATCATTGTAATCAACTTCAGCGCCCTTTTCCAGCATAATTTCCATCAGTTTAAAAGACGGAGATTCTCTCGGGTCATCAATATCTTTTTTATAGGCGGCGCCAAGCACCAGAATCTTTGATCCTTTCATGCTTTTTTTGACTTCATTTAAGGCATCCACAACTTTAGAAATAACCCAGGCCGGCATTGCGGTGTTAATTTCACCGGCCAATTCGATAAAGCGGGTATTCATTTCGTATTCCCGCGCTTTCCAGGTAAGATAAAAAGGATCAATAGGAATGCAATGACCGCCTAAACCGGGCCCCGGATAAAATGGCATAAAACCAAACGGTTTAGTGGAAGCGGCATTAATCACTTCCCAAACATCGATACCCATTTTATCTAAAATCACTTTCATTTCATTGACTAATGCAATATTCACACTTCTAAAAATATTTTCTAATAATTTTGTGGCTTCTGCCGCCTGGCTGCTGGAAACCGGGACTGTTTTAACAATTACTTTCTCATAAACAGCCTGGGCCAGTTTGCGTGCATAATCTGTATTGGCGCCAATTACTTTAGGGATTGTGTGGGTATTAAAATTCGGATTATTCGGATCTTCCCGTTCCGGTGAAAAGCCAACCCAAAAATCAACATCACCTTTCAATCCGGATTTTTCTAAAATAGGTTTAAGTACTTCTTCTGTTGTGCCGGGATATGTTGAGCTTTCCAATACAATAAACTGATCTTTACGAATATGTTTTGATAATACTTCAGCTGTATTTACGATATAGGACATATCCGGTTCACGGTATTTATTCAGCGGCGTAGGCACGCAGATCAAAATACAATCGACTTCTTTAATTCTGCTGAAATCGGTTGTCGCTTCAAATATCTTTGAATCTCTCACCTTTTTCACGCGGTTTTCATCGATGTGTTTAATATAAGATTTACCGGCATTTAACTTATCGACTTTTCGGCTGTCAACATCAAAACCAATTGTTTTAAAACCTTCATCAACAAATTCCATCAATAGCGGCAAGCCAACATAGCCTAAACCCACTACGCCGATTACAGCTTTATTTTCATTAATTTTTTTTAATAGATCCATAATCCAAATCCTTCCCAATTATCAATAAATACTAATACACGCCTATTATTTCGGGTCTGCCGATCGAAATATAATCAATTTCCATTTTCTTCATCCTATCCGGATTATACAAATTTCGGCCGTCAAATATCACGGGTTTTTTCATAGTTTCTTTAATTAAATAAAAATCTGGTTCCCGGTAGGCATTCCATTCCGTCATAATAATTAGAGCATCCGTATTTTCCAGTGCATCGTATCGTTTATTAAATAATAACAGCTCTTTATCAATTATATCCTCAAAGCGCCAGCGGGCTTCATGTTGCGCTTCGGGATCGTGTGCATGAATTTTAACACCCTCTTTTACCAGTGCACGAACCATGGCGATTGACGGCGCTTCGCGCATATCGTCGGTATTTGGCTTGAAGGCCAATCCCCACAAAGCGAAAATTTTGTCATTAAGATTTCCATTGAAGTATTTTTTAATTTTATCGACTAAAACAATTTTTTGTTTTTCATTAACATCTTCCACGGCTTTCAGCACTTTTAATTCCTGTTTATGTTCCGCCGCAGTTTTTATGATTGCTTTAACGTCTTTGGGAAAACATGAACCGCCATAACCAGCGCCCGGAAAAATAAAATACGGTCCGATACGCTTATCTGATCCCATGCCGCGACGAACCATTTCTACATTAGCGCCAACTGCTTCACACATGTTGGCAATTTCGTTCATAAAAGAAATTTTTGTTGCCAGCATGGCATTTGATGCATATTTCGTTAACTCGGCGCTGCGCACATCCATCGTAATAATGGGCTTGCCCGTTCGTACAAATGGCGCATATAAATTTTTCATAATTTCTTCCGCTTCTTCATTCTCTACGCCAATTATTACACGGTCCGGTTTCATAAAATCTTCAACAGCTGCTCCCTCTTTTAAAAACTCAGGATTGGATACCACTGCAAAATCCAGGGTGGTGTGCTTTTTTATTTCAGCGGCAACTTTATCGGCTGTACCAACAGGCACGGTACTTTTGTCAACAACCACCTTAAAGCTATTCATATGCTTTCCAATATCCCTGGCAACAGCAAGTACATACTGCAAATCAGCTGAACCATCTTCACCCGGAGGCGTGCCAACAGCTATCATAATAATTAATGATTTCTCTACGGCAGATTTAATGCTGGTTGTAAAAGTGAGACGTTCCTGTTTGACATTTCTATTCAGCATTTCCTCGAGACCAGGTTCATAAATTGGAATTTCACCAGTATTCAGTTTATCTATTTTACTCTGATCCACATCCACACAGATAACATCATTTCCGGCATCGGCCAGGCAGGTTCCTGCTACTAATCCAACATAACCGCTGCCTACAACAGCAATTTTCATTCTATAAGCTCCTGTAAAACCTGGTAATACTATCGTTCATTTTTAATAAATAATTAAGGACGGATTTTAAACCCGCAATCAATAATTTATTGTGATTAAGTTTACATATTATATAGAAATAATCTTTGACATACTCTTTTTCTTTTTCCTGCCCGGTTTTGAATAATAATGGTGATAATAATAATAGTAATAAGAGCCATACATGCCTTCAATGTTAACGCCGTTGAGCAGGATACCAAGCGGGATCGTACCCACGCTTTCCAATAAGGTATTGCATCGGATAAGCGCATCCCGGTTGGTATTTCCGGAATTTACAACCAAAATGGTACCATCCACTTTCCTGCTAAGTATGGCAGCGTCTGTAACAGCAATAACAGGCGGACTGTCGAAGATTACGGTATCAAAATCTTTGATTAATCGTTCAATCAAATTTTCCATCGCTTTGGACGCTAATAATTCAGACGGATTTGGCGGAAGTACGCCGCTGCAAATGACGAATAAATTTTCATTAAACGTTGGTTTTACAATCTGATCGAACTTAATAGTATCCATTAAATAGTTTGTAACACCCTCGTCTTTTTTAATCCCGAAAATAGAATGAACCACCGGACGACGGAAATCCGCATCTACAAGTACAACTTTTTGTCCGATTTGAGCTAAGGCAATCGCTAGATTTGCAGCCGTAGTCGACTTACCCTCTTTGGGTCCGGAGCTGGTTACAAGAATGCTTTTTAACTGGTGATCAACTTTACTGAATTGCAAATTAGTTCTGAGTGTTCTATAAGCTTCTGATACTGGAGATTTTGGATCAAGATGCGTAATTAACCGTGATTCAATTTTCCGACCTTCCACTGGACCAATTTTTTCAAGTTTACGTTCCAGCTTTTTTTCATATTTATCCATCTGAATTTGCGGAATACTGGCTAAAATGTTAAAACCCAGTTTTTCCAAATCTTCATGGCTTTTAATGGTATTATCAAAATATTCTCTCAAAAAGGCTAAACCGACCCCGAGGCCCAAACCAATCAGCACGCCTAACATTAAATTTAATTTCTTTTTAGGTTTAACGGGCGATATAGGCTCAATAGCTTCATCAATGATACGGACATTTTTACTCTGACCGGCTTCCTGAATTTTCATTTCTTCCAATTTTTTAGTTAAAAATATAAAATTTTCTTCATCCACTTTTCGTTTACGTTCGAGGCGTGCCAACTCCAATACTTTAACCGGTAAATTTTCAAGCTTCACATTATAATCCGCGACTACATCCTGTAGTGCCTCTATTTTTGCGGTGGTGGCTTTTATTTCTGCATCGGCGGTAAGCGCTTTATTCACCAACTCCTGAGAAAGGGCAAAGGGATCTTTAACCATACTGGAACTGGAAATTTTACCAGCCTCTTCCTGAAGCTTTTCTCTTAAAGCCTGAATTCTGTTGTCATATTCCTGGACGCCGGCTTCATAATATTGTTTATTTGGCGTCTGCCCCTGGGCTTCAAGAGCGGTAATATATAAAGTTCTTTCGGATACCGCTGTTGCCAGTTGTTCTTGTAATGATTGCAAATAGGGCGTCGATATTTCGCTCAAATCATCCGACAATATCTGCTTGCGTTGCTCCAGTTGCTCTGTGAGCGAACGTTTTAATTCAAGGTTGGCCTGTAATTCAACCCGGGCTTGTTCCAGCATAGACTCAGCTTCCGCCATTCTATTCACCAACTCCCCGGTTTCGGCGTCAAGACTGGCAACCTTTTCTTTTTCCTGATACGCCCGTAATTGATTTTCGGATTGTTCCAGTTCGCTCTTTTTTAAATCGAGACGATCCTGCACAAAATCTTTAACTTCGCTTACTTCACTGCGATTGGCTTCTGAATTACGTATTTGAAATTCAGATGCGATGATATTTGCAATATAGGCGGCTTCAAATGAACTGCCGGCCGTATAAGTCAAATCAAGTATATCAGTATCCCGTTTCTGTTCGATCGTCATATTACTTTGAAGAATCGCCACCATTGCCCTAACTGAAAGATAATCGCCATCATCGTCAGGTTGAAAAAGTTTTAAAGAGTCTCTGACATCGGATAAATCAAGACGCTTTATAACATTTTCAGCCAGACTGCGACTTTTTAATATTTCAATTTGATTGAACATCATGGTATTATCTTTTCCAAAATAATTGATGTCAAACATCGTTCGTTCCATTGCGCCGGCGCTTTCAATTATAATAGTCGTTGCCGCTTCATATTGCGGCGGAGTCGTAAAGGTTACATATACAGTGGTAAAAAATACCACCAAAAACGAAACAATAATAATCCAACGCCCCTGGTACAAAATACGTAGATAATCATTAATGGAAACCTGCGATTCAAATTCCTGATCCATATTTTCTAACAAGATTTCTCTCCTAAACAACTAAATTTGTTGACTGCCGAATATAAAAAGATTTTTAATGTAATTTAAACTTTTTTTATTGAGTTAATCAGTTTATCTAACCAATTTTTTTGTATTATGCCTTCGTTCATAAACGTCTGGGAAATTGGTTCACCTTTTAAAGCTTTATCCGGATTAAGTATAAACATATTCTTTGTTGTTTCCTGATCTGCTAAATCCAATGCAATTTCGTACGCTTTTGGCAAAACTTTAAAATTCCGTGATTCCGTGTCGTGGGCATCGGAAGCCGCAAATGAATAGAAATTTGAACGCAGTAATTTTTTGGTCATTATCATCACTTCGTTACCAAACTGGCCGATTAAGCTGCCGGCATTCATTTGCATCAGGCAACCCTGATTATGCCATTGAATTAATTCATCTAAATTTTTATGTAAATACAAGTAGCGCTCCGGGTGCGCTAATATTGGAGTCAAACCTTTTAATTTTTTCCGAAAAATAAAATCGCTGACGCCGTTTGGTAAATCGAAAAGGGGTAATTCGAATAAAAAATACGATTTGTTGCTGTTCAACGTTATCCATGATTTTTCCAGCCAACTGTCAATTCTATCACAATAGATAACTTCAGCAGCTAAAAAAAGATCAACAGCCATATTGCGTTTATTAGTTTCATTTTTTAACTGATTAAAATTCTCTTTAATTCGGTCCATTATAAATTCATCCATCGGATCCGTTATATGAGGCGTTGCTAAAATTTGACGTATATTACATTCTACAGCTTGCTCAACCATTTGCAGCGAGTTTTCCAGATCCCTGGCGCCATCATCAATAGAAAATAATATATGATTATGTATATCAGTAAAAAATAAATCATTCATTGTTAATAATTACCACAGTCTACCGCATATCTACCACATCAACGCCTTCCGTTGGCGTGAATTTAAATAACTCATCATTTATTTTAGATTTTGTATCCTGATTGGTTATTTCATAGAGGCTCTTATTACCGTTAACATCCGTCGCTTCAATTTTATGAATTAGCCATTCACCATCTTCGACCCATATCTTAAGGCTCTTAACATAGCCATACACCTGATCTTTTGGATCGAGGCGAATCAGGTAGATTTTTTTATCGTTTTCTTTCGATTCGGACAAGAGAGTGGCGTAATATTTTTGCGGATATGTAAACAGAAGATCGCGCGGGATTAACGCGCCTGAATTTTCTCTAACTTCATCAATAAGTAACTGTTTGCTGATCGAGTTGTATGTCCAAACAGACTCACCATCCGTAACAACAATCTGGTCTTCTGATTCAAAACGATACTTGTTACCATCTGCGATATATATTTTACCGGTATTTTCTGTTTGTGAACCGGTGAGCTTGAATGTTTCTACCTGTTTGAATGCAGCAGTCAGAAATTTCATTTTGTCATATTTATCCTGGACCTTACTTATAATCTTGTTAACATCCGCCGCATTCAGACCGGTCATAAAAATCAGACCTAATCCCCAAAACAAAATTTTTCTTAAAAACATAGTATATCCTTTTTACATTTGATTTAATTCTTCCCGCGTTAATAGCACATCCCGCGCTTTACTTCCGTCCGGCGGCCCTACAATACCATCCTCTTCCAGTTCATCCATCAAACGGGCGGCGCGTGAATAACCAATATTGAGTCTACGCTGTAAAAGAGAAACAGATCCTTTTTGATGCTGTACTACAACAGCGCGGGCTTCATCATACAGTTCATCCCGGCCTCCACCGCTGCCGCCGAAAGTGCCGCCCGAACGACCGGAAGCAGGTTGAGGCAAACTATAATATGGTAGTTTAGGCTGCTTTTTAATATGTTCAAGTACCGCCTCGACCTCCTCAGTTGAAATAAAAGGATTCTGCAAACGGATCGGTTTAGCGCTGCCAGGCGGTAAGAATAGCATATCGCCATTACCAAGCAATTGTTCCGCGCCATTCAAGTCGATCACGGTACGTGAATCCACCTTAGTTGCAACCTGGTAAGCTATGCGCGATGGAAAATTAGCTTTAATCATCCCGGTAATAACATCGACACTGGGACGCTGAGTAGCCAACACCAAATGAATGCCGACTGCCCGGGCCATCTGTGCTAATCGGGCGATGGGCGTCTCAACTTCTTTAGCGGCGACCATCATCAAATCGGCCAGTTCATCAACTAAAATTACCAGATAGGGTAATTGCTGAGCTTTATTTTTTACGGCTTTCGGATCATTATTTTTAACTTTTCCATTATAATCTACAATGTTTCTGGCATTAATTCCCGCCAGTTGATCATATCGGCGTTCCATTTCCAGCACGACGCTGTTAAGGATGCTAACTGCGTTATTGGGACGGGTAATGACTTCCTCATCCAGATCGGGCCGGTAAAGCAGATAATGATCTTTTAAAACCCGGTATAATGATAATTCCAGCTTTTTAGGATCAATCATAATAAATTTTACTTTACCCGGATTAACTGCATACAACATAGACATTATCATGGTATTGATACCGACGCTTTTTCCGGAACCGGTTGAACCGGCAACCAGCAAGTGGGGCATTTTGGTTAAATCGGCAATATATGATTCCCCGTTGATAGTTTTACCCAAAGCCAGAGGCAATTCAAAATCCGACTGACTGAACTGTTCCGAGCGTAAAATGGATTTAAGATAAACGGTTTGCGGATGGCGATTGGGAATTTCGATACCAACCGCGGCTTTACCAGGAATTGGCGCAATTATTCGGATACCGCGCGCTTCAAGAGCCAGGGCCAGATCATTGGCCAGATTTACAATAGAACTAACCTTTACGCCGGGAGCGGGCTGTAATTCATAAAGCGTAATAACCGGACCTGCCGTGACCCGAACCACTTTGGCTTTTACGCCAAAATCGAGCAATTTTACTTCCAGAAATTCGGCATTGGCTTTTAATTCTTCCCGGGTGACACCCTGAATATTCTGCGGAGGATCGTACAGCAGATCAATGGATGGAAATTTATAACGGGCGATGCTCTCTTTAACTAACTGATCATAATCGATCTCAACATCGGTGTGTTCATCTTCAACTTCAAAATCCAATTCTCTTTGATGACCTTGTTTCTGTTGTATCTCAGATTTTCCCGCTACCTGTCCCTCGCCAGCTGACACAACTCCGGAGCGGTCTGTCTGAGCGTCATGGTCGGATACTATAATTTTCTTTTCAGGCTGGATTGCTTTATCCTCAGCCTGGGGCAAATCCTTATCAACCATTATTTCCGTCTGCTCTTCTTCGGTTCCCTTTTTTAATCCGGGAAATTTCCATTTTTTTACCTGCGCTGATTCATTCTGTATGGCGGCAATTCTTTCTTGCTGAGCTTTTTTACGTTTTAACTCGATCTTTTTACGCTGTTTTTCCGCAGCGGCCTCTTGTCGTCTTTGCCGGTATCGCTGCCAGAAGATTTTAATAATATTTAGAAGTTTTTCAATTTGATGATTCAACGCTTTAAAAATATGTACGAGTTCAATCTGAATCGTAATAACAAACAAAATCATTGCAGTTAAAATTAAAAATAACAGCCCGCCAATCTTTCCAAGATAGATTACAAATCTTGCTGCCAGCCATCCGCCAATCAAACCACTGGGATAATATTCTGTTAAATTACCCCCGCTGCGCATGGCCTCCGGAAAGGCGAGAAATATGGACAGAATAACTGACCAGCAAATTAAAAGTATGCTGGTGCGCAACGGGTTTTCAATTGATTTAATATGGATTGTGGACAAACCGATTAACATCAATATGAGCGGTAAAACAAGAATTGGATAGCCCAGGGTCCACTGCATCAGCTTGGACGATACAACGGCGCCAACCGGTCCCAACCAGTTCTTAACAGAAATTTGATTGTTATTAACATTCAGAGTATCCGAATCATTCACATTATACGAGATAATTGCCAGGAACAAAAGAAGAGCAATTCCGAGTAATAAAACACCCCAGGCCTGTTTTTTGTGATTGGTTATTTTTTTGGTTTTATGTTTTGCCATTATTCACATTTTTTATACAATTTTAGCGGATTAATTTAGTCAAATTGAGCTGTAAACACAAGCATCGATGATAGCTAAGTTATTTGATAATATCTATTTGACCACGTAAAAATTACATTTTTAACTGAACGGCTGATAGCAAAAAACAATCAATTAAATTTGAATTCTTTTATGGGATGCAACGATAAAACAATCAGTTTTCCAACTGTATCATAAATCAACAGTTAACAAGTGCAGGGTTGTTATAAAGTTTTTCTTACCTTATTAAACAAAGGGCGGTTTTATAATTTGAGCGGAATTTTTTTTACCACGGATATCAATATCTATCTGAGCGCCGACCTTGGCAAAATCAATGGCGACATAAGCTAGTCCTATTCCCTTTTCCAGCATAGGTGAAACCGTACCGCTGGTTACATACCCAATCTCAATACCATTTTTAAACACGTTGTACCCTTTCCGCGGAAAACCCGGATTATCCAGAATAAATGCAATTAATTTACGTTTAAGCCCGGCTTCTTTAATTTTAAGGATAGCTTCACGGCCGATAAAATCATTCTTCTGTAACTGCGTTATCCAGCCAAGGCCCGCTTCCAACGGATTGGTGGTTTGATCGATATCGTTTCCGTACAGATACATCTTTTTTTCAAGCCGCAGAGAATCACGGGCGCCCAGGCCAACGGGTTCAATATCAAAATCTTTACCAGCAGCCAGAATTGCATTCCATAATTGTACGGCATATTGATTTTCAAAATACAATTCGAATCCCGGTTCTCCGGTATAACCTGTTCTGGAAATCAATACCGGAACATTGGCAATGCTGCCTTGAGTAAAACTAAAATTCGGAATCATATTCAGATTTAGTTCGGTTAATTTTTGCAGAGTGACTTCAGCCTTTTTACCCTGGACTGCTAATTGGCTTACCTGATCGCTCACATCGGTTACTTCACAATTTTCCAATTTATTTTCAAGTATCCAGGCCAAATCTTTTTCTTTATTGGATGCATTCACAACCAGCATATACTTATCCTGCATATGATATACCAGCAAATCATCCACAATACCGCCATCGGGATAACACATTGCCGAATACTGCGCCTGACCTTCAACCAATCGCGCGGCATCGTTAATTGTGATCTTCTGCACCATGTCAAGAGCGCCGGGACCGCTTATCTCAATTTCACCCATATGCGATACATCAAAAATCCCAACGGTTTCACGCACACGTTTATGTTCATCACGAATGCCGTGATATTTAATAGGCATTTCGTAACCGGCAAATTCCACCATGCGGGCGCCAAGTTTAACATGCTCATCATAAAGAGCGGTTTGTTTCGAGGCCAAAATTATACTCCATTTTCTATTGAAATTTTTGTTTCTTTGATAATGTCCGGGATACGTTCCAGGTGTCTTTGAAATATAATCAGACACACCGGTAAGATCATCAATAAAATATCTTTTGTAAAATAAATATCCAAAGTGAAATAGACTATCAATGGTAAAAGCGCCGTTGCTATCATGCTGGCAATAATATGTCTTCTGATAATCACAAAAAATATGGCCCAGCTTACCAGCCAGATCAGCACCAAGACCGGCTCAATCACCAGCAAAGCGCCGGCAACCACGGCCAATCCCCGTCCGCCTCTAAACTTTAACCAAACCGGAAACACATGACCGAAAAGAACACCGGATACTAAAATTAAAAGAAATAATTCATCCGCAGCGACAATACGCGTAAAATAATAGGCAGGCAGCGCGCCTTTTAGCAAATCAAGAATCAATACAAGCAAAGCAATCCATTTTTTCTTGCTGGCCCTTAGAGCATTCATGGCGCCGACATTGCCGGAACCTTCTGAGCGAATATCCTTTTTCTGGGTAATTTTTAACAGGATAAACGCGCTTGGGAATGACCCGAATAAATAAGCAACAATCAGAAGAATGCCATATTCAGGAATGGTCATAAATCCTGCCGGGATTAAATTGAATGGTTGATTTATTATTTATAAAAACTACTAAAGTTAAACCTAATTACCATCCAAATCAAGGTGAGTTTTGATTCTTTTTACAGTTTATTTAAAGAATATCCGTGGAAGATATCAATAAAATTTTGACCTGATGGATTAGTAATCTATCTGCCATTTACTTCATGCAGTAAAAACTGCCCGGTATATGATTCTTTCTGCCCGGCTACCTCTTCCGGTGTCCCTTCAGCAATAATCCGGCCTCCCCGGTCGCCGCCTTCCGGGCCGATATCGATAATCCAGTCCGCGGTTTTAATGACATCCAGGTTATGTTCAATTACTATTACCGTGTTGCCTTTATCCACCAGGCGATTCAGAACACTCAGCAGCATATTGATATCTTCAAAGTGCAGACCAGTTGTAGGCTCATCTAAAATATACATCGTATTGCCGGTGCCGATTTTCGATAATTCAGTGGCCAGTTTAACCCGCTGAGCCTCGCCGCCGGAAAGCGTTGTAGCCGATTGTCCCAGATGAATGTAGCCAAGCCCCACATCGGATAGTGTTTGCAGCCGTCTTTTAACAGTCGGAATATTTGCAAGAAATTCCAAAGCCTGGTTTACGGTCATATCCAGAACATCTGCAATGGATTTGCCCTTATATTTAATCTGCAGCGTTTCGCGGTTATAACGTTTACCTTTACAAACTTCACACTGAACATAGACATCAGGCAGAAAATGCATTTCAATTTTTTTAATGCCATCACCTTCACAGCTTTCACAGCGTCCGCCTTTTACATTAAAACTGAAACGTCCCGGTTTATAACCGCGAATTTTGGATTCCGGCAGCTGGCTGAATAAATCGCGAATGGGTGCAAAAAGTCCGGTATAAGTAGCCGGATTGGATCGCGGTGTCCGTCCGATCGGAGACTGATCCAGATCAATCACTTTATCAAGATGAGAGAGTCCTTCAATATTACTATAAGCCAGCGGTGTTTTTTTGGCGCTGTAAAAATGCCTGGCTAAAGCAGCATATAGCGTTTCATTAATCAAAGTACTTTTACCTGAACCGGACACACCCGTCACACAGATAAATTTTCCCAGTGGGAAGGATACATTCAAATTTTTAAGATTATTGCCTGATGCGCCATTAATTTTCAGACTTTTTTTATTGCCTTTTCGCCGTTTATCCGGCACAGGAATTGTTTTTTGTCCGGATAAATATTGTCCGGTTAAACTTTTCTTGCACATTTCTATTTTTTTAGCTGGTCCTGCACAAACCACTTCACCGCCGTGTCTGCCCGCCCGGGGTCCAAGGTCAATTACATAGTCCGATTCTTCAATCGTTTCACGGTCGTGTTCAACAACCAAAACCGTATTGCCCAAATCCCTCAGATGCTTTAGCGTTGTAATCAATTTACGATTGTCGCGCTGATGCAATCCGATACTCGGCTCATCCAAAATATAAAGTACGCCGACCAGTTGGGAACCGATTTGCGTTGCCAGACGAATACGCTGAGCTTCCCCGCCGGATAATGTACCGGCAGAACGATTTAAGGTGAGATATTCCAATCCCACATTGATCAAAAAAGTCAGTCGCTGTTTGACTTCTTTTAAAATCTGATGGGCAATCTGTTCTTCCTGTGCAGTCAGTTTAAGTTTTGTGATAAACTGGCAGGCGTCTTTAATGGACATACCGGTCAAATCATTAATATTCTTTTTATTGATTGTAACAGCCAGCGCTTCCTTTTTAAGCCGGGCGCCGTTACATTCTGTACAGGGTACATTATTCATAAAGCTTTCGATCCAGCGGCGCACATGCTGAGAACTGGTTTGTTTATACCGCCGCAGCAGATTATTTACGATTCCTTCATACTGACTGTACCATTCCACATAAGCATTTTCACGGTTATGAATAAATTTTACTTTCTGCGTGCCCATACCATACAGCACAATGTTTTTAGAGTCATCAGAAAGCTTTCGCCAGGGCGTATTCAGGTCAAAGTTATGTTCACGGGCGATGCTGGCAATCATATCATACATCCAGCCTTCGGTGCGGCCGCTTAATACTTTGATAGCCCCCTTGTTAATGGATAAGGTATCATCCGGCACAATTAAATTAGGATCGATTTCCGTCAGACTGCCCAGGCCATCGCATTTTGGACAAGCTCCGTAAGGACTATTAAAAGAAAAAGTCCGGGGCGCCGGTTCTTCGAAGGATAAATTACAATGAGCGCAGGCAAATTGCTCACTGAATAAAATATCTTCGCAGCTATCCGCTTTATTAACAAAGATAAGTCCGCTGGCCTGCTTTAAAGCCAATTCTATGGAATCCGTCAGACGCTTTTGAATATCCGGTTCAACAATCAATCGATCGATTACTAATTCCAGGTCGTGTTTTTTGTTTTTATCAAGATTGATTTCATCCTCGAGTGAATAGATTTGTCCATCCACCCGCACACGGACAAAACCTTCTTTACGATACTGTGTGAAAACTTCTTTGTACTCACCTTTGCGGCCGCGCACAACCGGAGCGAGAATCTGAATCCGCGTACCCCGTTCCCAGCTCATTATGGTATCAACGATCTGCTGAACGGTCTGCCGTTCCACAACCCGGCCGCAATTATAGCAGTGCATAATGCCGATGCACGCATACAGCAATCGGAAGTAATCATAAATTTCTGTTACCGTACCTACTGTGGATCGCGGATTACGGCTGGTGGATTTCTGCTCAATGGAAATAGCCGGGGATAAACCATCAATATAATCCACATCGGGTTTTTCCATCAATCCCAGAAACTGGCGGGCGTAGGCGTTTAACGATTCAACATATCGGCGCTGGCCTTCGGCATAAATCGTATCAAAAGCCAAACTGGATTTACCCGATCCGGAAAGGCCGGTAATTACAACCAGTTTATCCCGCGGAATTTCCACATCAATATTCTTTAAGTTATGCTCGCGGGCGCCTTTAACTAATATGGTATTCTTTTTTGTCATTATTTTATCGAATAAAATGCTAAATTAATATCTATAATTCACACCAAACCACAAAGATCACGAAGTTAAAGTATTATTATTGAAAAACAAGCGACTATTTTTAATTGCACAGAACTAGTTATCTTGCAATTAATACCAATTTAATTTATACCTTTTGTGAGTTTTATGGTCACTAATTTTATTTTTCCTATCCAAAACGCCAAGAATAAATATCATATTCCAGGAATAAGTCTATTAGATAGGCTATACTTTTGTACACCGGAATATACAGGGCTCATTTTTAAGAATCAATAGGTGTATTGGACTTTTTTTGTTTTCGGGATGAGTTTTACCGCATACATATTTAGGATAAATATCGGAACAACAAAAGCAATAACCAGAAAATTATCCTGATCAAACGCGGGTATTACTTTAAGTGCGATTGTAATGGTTAAGAGAATGATATGAATGACCCATAAGCGATCCAGCCATATCCAGCCCCGGTTTTTATTTCGGGCAATGGCGACGCCAACCATTATAAAAATGAATGTCAGGGGATTAACAAAAATAAGATTCTCATTATAATACGTAACCGAGTGGTCGGTAAATGAGGATACCACTGCCAAAAATAAACCCGGAATTCCCAGCACAATACCTATCATGGTTAAATAAATTCCATACATTACCCGTGCCCATGAACTCAATGAACTTCTCAGCCAAAAAACAATTGTAATCGCCAGAAATCCAATCACCAGGCCTGATAATACTGCCAGCGGCCAATGAACCGGAATTTCATCATAGACAGGATTCTGGTCTGATTTATAGAAAATATAACGGTCCGAAACCAGCGGGCGCATTGTATCATTTGTATCAGGAATCATTAATTCCCCGACATATTTTTCCAATTCATCGGGCAGGAACATTTCATCCCATTGCTTAATCGGTTTATCAATCTCATCACCCATTAAAAACATGAGCAGTAGTTCCATGGGAAAACAATGACCGGTATATCGTTTAGTATGCCCGCGCAGAGTCATACGGGCCGGTTTATCAGTGGCTTTGTACAGGGCGCCATCCACAGCCGCGTTGATAATATCGCGCAATCGTGTAGAGCAGTTATCATAGTAGTGGTGATACAGATATTCTCTGTTTTGAGGCAGCACATTCATGGCCAGTAACTGAGCCATCTGCAATTTTTTCTCAGGCGGGATATGTAAAGTCTGAATCCTGACATCCCGATCCAGTTGCTGGTAATAATACAAATAGCCCGGAACAGAAAAATCACCCACGGAGAAGATAAGCCGTCCCATGGCAAATTTTGTTAGCATGCCTTTATCGAAGGAGTATAACCCGAAATTATAGATACGCGCCCTTCGCTTTCCAACATCTTCCACAATAATGCCGCCATGTCCCCACCAGGATGGGATATCTTCTCCAGGGCCAAAGGTAACTAATTTAATTCTCAAATCATCTGCTTTGCTCTGACCGGTTGCCCAGGGCTCTTCTGCCATTAAGAATCCGCTGCACAAAAATAATAAATAAAATACCAGGTTTTTCACAATAAAATTTTCCGGAATCATTCTCATTTTAGAATTTAATCAACTTAATCGTTATTACAATTCAAATCAATTAGTAAAATAATTCTGCATTAAAGGGAATGAATGGTAATTAAGAAATCGTTGCAAATTAAACAAAATCAAATAAACCTGTACGAGCATTGAGGAATACATATGTTTCAGACAACTGCAAAATATCCTGCAGAAATGGTTAAACCCATGCGCGAGGAGTTAACATCGACAGGCGTAGAAGAATTATTATCTTCCGAAGAAGTAGATAACGCCATTTTAAACAATCAAGGATCAACGCTGTTGGTTATAAATTCTGTTTGCGGCTGTGCGGCTGGCAACGCCCGCCCGGCGGTTAAGTTAGCGTTGAATAACAATATTTTGCCGGACAGAATCACCACGGTTTTTGCCGGCGTCGATCACGATGCTGTGGCGCAGGCCCGCTCATATATTCAAGGTTACCCGCCGTCTTCCCCTTCGGTGGCGTTATTTAAACAGGGTAAATTGGTTCATTTTATACCCCGGCATCAAATTGAAGGCAGACTGCCAGAGGAAATTGCCGGAGATTTAATTGACGCATTTAACAAGTACTGCAGCAAATAAAAGGATGTTAATTATGTTTGAAGAATTTTCTGATCGCGCACGCATATGGATCTATGGATTTAGAGATGCACTTACCGATAATGAATTGAGCATTGTTAAAAATGAAATAGAAAATTTTGTTACCAATTGGAAATCGCATAAATATCCGGTAAAAGGGAGTTATGAAATTCTACTTAACCGTTTTGTAATTCTTGCCGCTGAATCATCGGTTTCAGGCTGCTCAATTGACAGCAGTGTCAGTGTATTTAAAAAACTAAGAGATGAGCACAAATTGGATGCTCTTAATCAGGATCTGGTTTTTTATAAAAATGGAACTGGCATTTCCGCATTATCCAGAGGCGAGTTCCAGAATTTAGTTAATGATGATAAGATTGCTTCTGATACCGTTGTTTATAATATGACTCCTACTATGCTTGGCGTGTTTCGGGCAGGCCAGTGGGAAATACCCTTTGCAAAAAGCTGGCACGGGCAGGTATTTAAAAAATCTGCTTAACAAAAAAATTGTTTCTGTGATAATTTTAGTATGTTAAAAAATAGATTCCTGAATAAGACCGGGAAAACATAGCCTTGTCAATCCTGAGAAATCGGGAATCTAAGGTATTAGAAGCTGGATTCCGGGCCAAAGGATAGATACTGACTTTTACCATTTATCTGGAAATTGAAGTGATTGAGCGTTTTGCTGATGTAAAAAAATTTTATTCATACTGCCGTCTTGTTCCGGGAACGGATAATTCAAATAAAACACAAAAACCTAAATCAGGCAGTAAAGATGGTAATAAATATTTCAAATAGCCTTCTCTGAAGTAGGCGCAAAAGCGGTTCAATATTATAAAGAAATTGCCAAAATATGTTATCCTATACTTACAAAAAAAAGATTTTAACCATACATTTAAAAACAAACAATTAAGCAGGATAAAATCTTTGCAATGGCCACGTCTGGCAGGCCCATAAAGAGCCTGTCCCGGACTCGATGCGGGATGTTTGGACGGTGGTTGTGTCCGATGGATATCAACAAGGCAAATGCTATATGTCAATCGTGGTTAAATAATAAAAGTGTTGGGATATATTAAAAGAATCGAAAG
Organism: Calditrichaceae bacterium; assembly: GCA_016928315.1. GTDB lineage: Bacteria > Calditrichota > Calditrichia > Calditrichales > Calditrichaceae > JAFGKZ01. The sequence goes on along the minus strand of JAFGKZ010000128.1, from coordinate 256 downwards.
ATTTTTTAACGGGAGTACTGTTTCTCTATTGACAAAGTCCTTTTAAAAGGTGTTATATGTAAAATTTTATATATTCTTAATACGGAATAACAAATATCAAGTTAAAATTTAATAACAGTGAGACACATTAAATATGATAATCTATTTTTACTGTATATAGGCTGAGCTAAGACGTAGGCTATTTTATTAATTTAACGTGAGTTCGATGTAAGAAATTCAATTAGATAAATTAGGAAAGTTAGTTGGAAATGGCTAT
>JAFGKZ010000010.1 GCA_016928315.1 Calditrichaceae bacterium | reverse complement strand
TATAGAAAATCGTTTCACCTTAACTTTTATTTTATGAAAATTAATTTTTTCGATTTAATCGATACATCCGCAGTCGAATATTTTTTAGCTCTGACCTGAAAAAAATATACGCCCGAAGCATAGGAGCTAAAATCATATGTAAAACTATAAAACCGTTTACCTCGTTTGATACCCGTATTAAATGATTCGATTTTTCTTCCTAAAAAATCGTAGATGTAAATTTCAACTTCGGCGCTTTGTTTTAGGCTGTATTCGATGGTTGTTTGTGAATTAAACGGATTAGGATAATTTTGACTTAATTTTATAAATTCAGGATAAGGCTCCTGATCAATTTCAACAAGCCTAGAAGTGTCAATATAATTATATGCAGCTTCAATATTTATAATACCATATCCCAGTAAATTATCTGGATAAGTTGATTGAGAGGCCGTGCTGATAACAGCGTCATAGATTTGTTCGGGCGTTAATTGCGGATAAGCGTTAAGCAGTAACGCAATCGCCCCGGAGGTTAACGGACAGGAAAACGACGTGCCGTTGGATAAGGTATATCCCATTGAATCGGAAGAGGAGGCAACATATACACCGGTACCCATAGCGGCCACATCCGGTTTTATCCGGCCATCTGCAGAAGGGCCGATGGATGAGAAAGATGAGCGGAGTCCATTGCTGGATACGGCGCCGACAGCAATTACATTGTCACCATCAGCCGGGGCGATCAGGGTATTTTGGTTCACAGAATAACCTTCATTGCCAGCCGAACAAACAACAACCATGCCCAATTCAACAGCTATATCGGCAGCAATAGTAGTAACCGCCGTCTTACCATCCATATCATCCTGAGTATACCAGTCAATATAGCCCAGCGAACTGCTGGCAATATCGGCGCCCTGGTTTTCCGCCCACTCTATACCCGCCACCCAATAATCCTCTTCAATCTTTGTTTCACCGTCATCCACCTCGGTTTTAGCCAACAGGTATGAGGCTTTAAATGCCGGACCAATCAATTTTCCCGGAACATATCCCCCAATACACGATAAGGTTTTAGTGCCATGCCAGCCTTCGGAACCAATCAGACCGCTGTCATCAACAGATTCATCAGCATTAATAAAATCCCATGTTGCAATAACATCCAGACTATCAAAGGCTTCATGTATATTTAAAAGATTAAAACCATCATCCAGCATACAGATTAATACGCCTTGCCCATAAAATCCTTTCTCATGCATGGCCGGCACTTTGATGAGTTCCAATTGAGTTAAAGAATTCCCATAATCGAGTTCAATATTTTTCTTTCGGAGATAATCATATTCTGAATCTATTACAAGATTTTCTCCAGGTATCTCTTTTTTATAGGCAAGAACCGGTGTAACCTTATCAACAAAATTAAGCGCTTCAATTTTATTGATATTTTCTTCGGCAATTTCCACACTTACGGCATTTAACCACCTGGATTTAAGGCGGATCTTGTTTATCAATGGTAAGATCACTTCAATATATTTTTCGGAAACGGGCAAATCTTTTTCGCTAACCAGTTCTTCATGGTTCAATACTTTCAGGCGTCGTTGAACAGCGCGTTCAGTTAATAGCTCATTCGGCTTATATAAGCGGGAATTTGAATCCGTAGCTTTGTCTTTAAAATAGATCCATACATTTACATCCGACATCTGACCGGCTGAAACAGGCAAATTAAATAAAAGTACAAATAGCAGTAAGGATATTAAGATAATCTTTAATCTAATTTTTGTATGCATATGTTCTCTCTATTAATTGCCAAATCAAAAATGGTAAATAATATATTTGTTGATTGGTTCAATTGCAACTATTCATCAATAAACTGTTCTAATTTTTAAATAGTTATGAAAGTGCAATTATTCATATCATTAAAATCGTTTACTTTTTTTTAGCTTTAAGCGAACAGATAAGTATAAAAATAATTTTCATGGTTGATTTTTTTCTACCTATACTTAGATTTACAACGCTTATACAATTTTAAAGATTAATACCGGAGAGAACATGCTGCTGGATTCCTCACAAAAGCCTCAATTTTCATATAAAAAGATTGTAGAGATTATTGAAGAGCATTATGGATTTAAAGCAAAGATCGCACCTCTGGATAGTTACATGGATCAAAATTTCCATGTAACAACAAATTTCGATAAAGAATTTATTTTAAAAATTGCCCGCCCATCGGAATCCTGGAACAGCCTGGATGCACAAAATAAGGCCCTTGAATTTTTATACAAGCGCAACTGGTTTTATCATAGTCCTACTCCAATTCAAAGTAAATCCGGCTTCGATATTATTCAAATAAAGGGAGAAGATGGCCACGACTATCATTTTCGGCTGCTTCGTTTTTTACAGGGAAAATTGCTGGTTGATGTAGAACCGCATTCACCAAAACTATTAGTCGATCTCGGAAAATTTGCCGCTTCACTGGACAAAACGCTTAAAGATTTTTCTCACCATGGCGCCCATAGGCAAATTCCCTGGGACATTAAAAATGTGATGCAAATTCAGAAATTAGCCGGCTATATTACAGATGTGGAAAGAAGACGTATTCTTGAATATTTTCTTACTCAATTTGAATTAGCCATACTGCCAAAGCTGATTCAAACCAAATCCAGCATCATTCATAACGATATAAATGATTATAATATTATTGTCCGTGATCCCAATACAGGTTTGCCGCGCATTTACGGCATTTTTGATTTTGGCGATTTAACATACACCCACACCATATGCGAACTGGCAATAGCTATTTCTTATGTTATGCTTGAAAAAGAAAACCCATATCAGGCAGCCGGCTATGTGATAAGCGGTTATCATCAAATTTATCCGTTAAGTGAAACAGAAATTGAATTGTTGTTTCATCTGAGCGCAATCCGTCTTTGCATCAGCGTTATGATGTCAACCTACCGGAGAAAACACGATCCGAATAATGCATACCTTAATGTAACGGAGCCGCTGGCCTGGAAACTGTTGTATCAAATGATTGCAACCAGCCCGGAATATGTCACCAGCCTATTCCGGCAAGTCTGCGGATTTGATTTGTCAAAAAAGAGACTATCTTCAAATGAAATTATGGCTTCCCGCGAAAAATATATTAGTAAATCGTTTAGTATATCTTATGAGAATCCAATCAAAATTACCCGCGGCGCTATGCAATATTTGTTTGATGATCATGGTAAAACTTATATTGATGCAGTAAATAACGTATCACATGTTGGACACTGTCATCCGGCTGTTGTTAAAGCAATTAATGAACAAAATACTGTATTGAATACAAATACCCGTTACCTTCATGATAATCTGGTCAGGTATGCTGAACGCTTAACGGCAACTATGCCCGATCCACTCAATGTTTGTTTCTTTGTATGCAGCGGCAGCGAGGCTAATGACCTGGCCCTTCGTATCGCCCGCACTTTGACCGGTCGGAAAGAAACAATTGTACTGGAAGGCGCCTATCACGGAACCAGCATTGCCAACATTGAAATTAGCCCGTATAAATATGCCGGTAACGGCGGCGCCGGACGAGCAGAATATATTTATGAAGTCCTCGTGCCGGATACCTATCGCGGCCGGTACGGCAAGGATGATGCGGATGCCGGTACAAAATATGCTGAATCTGTTAAGCAGGCTATTGATAAAATTTATCAACAAAACAAAAAACTTTCCGCCTTTATTTGTGAATCGGTTCTTGGCTGCGGCGGACAGATTGTATTACCAGAAAAGTATCTTAGAGAAGTTTATGCGAGTGTCCGTAACGCCGGCGGAATATGTATCGCCGATGAAGTGCAGGTTGGTTTTGGCCGCGTGGGTTCGCATATGTGGGCATTCGAAACACAGAATGTTATTCCCGATATCGTAACCCTGGGCAAACCGATCGGCAATGGGCATCCCGTTGCCGCTGTAATTACGACACGGGAAATTGCTGACGCCTTTGCCAATGGCATGGAGTACTTTAATACCTTTGGCGGTAATCCTGTTTCCTGCGCAGCCGGACTTGCCGTATTGGATGTGATTGAAAAAGAGAACCTGCAAAAACATGCGCTTAAAACCGGCAATCAATTGCTAAAAGATTTAAAAAAATTGATGAAAAAACATCCCATTATTGGTGATGTGCGCGGTCTGGGATTATTTATCGGTGTGGAATTGATCAAAGATCGAAAGTCCAAAGAACCAGCCGCTGATGAGGCTAGTCAGATTATTAATAAAATGAAAGATGCCGGCATATTAATTAGTACTGATGGCCCATTGCATAATGTATTAAAGATTAAACCACCGATGGTATTTACTTCCGATAATGCTAAAACTCTGGTAGAAACATTAGACAACATTTTAGTGGAAATGCATTAAAGTATTGGCAATTTAACTGTTCTTTTGCCGTGAAAATATATGTTGTGATTCGGTAATTTTATCGGGAGAACCCAATAAGTAAACCACATCATCCTCATTCAGGACTGCAGATGGAGCCGGATTCGTTAAAATCTGCTCTCCTTTTTTAACTGCGATAATCGATATGCCATATTTTTTTCTCAGATCAGCCTTAATAATTGACATTCCGATTAAAGCACTCCCAGGCTCAATACGGATTGCAGAAATATCTACATCCATCAATTGTTGTTTTAAATCAGATATGTTTCCCATTCCGCTCGCAAAACTACGGAATGCATTATAATTATTAGCCCGGACATCAGAAACAATTTTGTCAATTTCATTTCTCGGTATAAGATATTTTGACAGCACCCGTGCAAATATTTCGATGGAGGTTTCAAATTCCTCGGGTATTACTTCATCAGCGCCTAATTTTTTCAGCGGTTCAACCTCCTGAACAAATCGTGTTCGCACAAATAAGTTGATTGTTGGATTCAAACGTCTAATCTGTTGTGTAATTTGTCTGGTTGCTGTTGCATCATTTATCGCGACAACGGCTACCCGGGCATTTTTTATATAAACATTATCAAGGGCGTTCTTATGACTGGCATCCCCGTAAACAATTGGTTCCCCTTTTACGCGTTCTTCCCTTACTGTGTCGGAATTCATCTCGATAATGGCATAGGGAATATTTGTAGCTTTTGCCGCATGGGCTAAATTTTTGCCGTTCAAACCAAAACCTATTATAACAAGATGATCCGTTTTCTTAGAAGTCAGGTCTGCTTCCTCACCGGATTTTCCCGAATGCAATCGCTTTGGAAAAGGTAAACGTAGAACCAGATTGGTTAGACGGGGAGCGAATGCAATCATAAACGGTGTAAAAGCCATCGTTAAAATAGTAACCGCTAAAAACCGTTGATAAATATCACCGGCAAGAAAGCCGTGTTCCCGGCCCACACCGGCTAATATAAACGAAAACTCACCAATCTGGGCCAACGCACAGCCAACGATGATAGCCGTTCTTAAAGAATATCCTAATAATAAAGTTACCGTACACGCAATAACCGCTTTAATTATTATTAAACTAAACGCAAGTAAAGAAACAATCCCTATCTGTTCAACTAAATATTGAACATTTAGCATCATACCGATAGATACAAAAAAGAAGGTTGTAAAAATATCTCTGAAGGGTAAAATATTACCCAGAGCGTGATGGCTGTATTCCGATTCGGAAATAATCAATCCGGCAAGGAAAGCGCCCAGCGCAAGACTAAGACCTGCAATAGATGTCAACCAGGCAACGCTAAAACAAACTACGACCAGACTAAGAATAAAAAGTTCATTATCCCGGGTACGGATAACCTGATATAACAATTTTGGAATTATCCATTTGGCGCTTATAATTACCAGTAAAATAATGCCAATGCCTTTAGCCAGTAAAACCAGTAATGATGTACCTGTTGCACCCCCGGTCCCTGCCAGTATTGGCGTTATCAGAATCATCGGAACGACGATAATATCCTGAAAAATTAAAATACCCAGCGTAGCCCGGCCGTGCGGACTATCCATTTCTGATTTACCCTGAATAAGTTTCAATACAATGGCAGTACTGCTGAGAGCAATCAGAAATCCCATAAAAACGGATCGGACAATAGACAGATCAAAATATCTGGATAAAAAGAAAGCAGCTGTAAAAGTCAATAAAACTTGCAGCGGACCGCCGATCAGCACGGTTTTTTTTATTTGCAGAAGTTTTTTAAATGAGAATTCAATACCAATCGTAAATAAAAGAAGTACGACACCGATTTCCGCCAGAATTTCAACATTATGAATTTCTTTAACCAGCGCCAATCCGTAAGGACCAACTAACATACCCGTTATAAGAAATCCGAGGATAACCGGAATATGCAGCCGGTGACAAATAAAAAGGACAATTATAGCCAGACCAAATATTATGACGATATCATTGAGAAGCGGAATTTCCATAAATACAATCCTTAGGATTAATAGTCTGTATTTTTCTATTAGACATTTGTAAACGTTAGTGTTTATAGAAAAGATTGTAAAAATTGAAATCTATTTTGTATATAATAATTTCGCAATTCACTATCCAATATCGAACCCAGTTTTACTTTAAAATCACTATCTTTAAAATTAGTTATTTTAGCAATTAAATTACTTTTTTCACGGTCAGATAAAGCAGGTAACTTAACTCCTTTCCTTAATAAAAATTCAATATCAAAAGCATCCCTAATTTCAACTCGATCCAAAAATGCTGATAATTTATTTTTCATAGTTTGTTCAAGAGTATGCACACGTAACATTACCTGAATAGTTGAGTGTTGGGTATAAGCAATCATATCCTGATTATCAAAATCCTGTTTATATTTTCTAATCTCAATTTTCAACTTTTTTGGATATATTGCAGAACGGATTTCTAAAAGTAATGTATTGTGTTTAACCTGATTATCCACAACTTCATAGTCAGTTTTCAACTTATCCGATATTTTATTTTGATAATGATTATAATCCATTTCCCTAACAAACCAAAAATCCAAATCAACTGAATAACGATTTAATCCATAACAAAGTCTGAGCATTGTTCCCCCGCCAAATACTAATGGATTTAACAAGTGCCCGGATTTGAGAGCATTCAGTACTTCTATCTCAAATACTTCATGCTGTTCCAATGTAGTCATTCTTATCCACCATTTTTTGAATTTTCACAGGATATGATTTAGCCATTTCATTCATAATCTTTGCATCAAATTTGCCAAAATCGATTGAGTGAATATCAAACTGATACCGGCCAATTAGTTTTAAATAAAAAGCATCAAGAAATGCTTTTTCCGGTCTGGCTATAAATATATCCTGATCACGTACAAACCCACTATAAAGTTCTAATTTAATTTTCGAATAAGTAAAAGTTATATTCTCAAGGCTAATGGTTTTCGTACGCTTAATTGCTATAGACTCAACAAAGCCCTGCTGAATCTGAGTTGTGATTTGATAAAAACTTAAAGCAGTCATCAATGATATGTAAGACGGTACCTGAAGAATATTTGCCAGTTTAAAAAATTGACTGGTATTTAAATTTTCCCATTTCTCTTTCGTAACATATAAATTTTGTTTTAATCGGATTATTAATCCTGCGTCAGCGTACCGGCTTGCTGTTACTGCAGCAGATGCTTTTGAAATTCCAAGTGCATTGGCAAGATCATTAATATTGAAAAAAAGGTTATT
>JAFGKZ010000127.1 GCA_016928315.1 Calditrichaceae bacterium | reverse complement strand
GGATAAAAGCGTTCAAAGCGTCATGCAGCAAGCCCTTAAAAGAGCAGGCATCCGCAAAAAAGCCACGGTGCATACTTTGCGCCACAGCTTTGCCACCCATCTTTTAGATGAGGGCACGGATATTCGTTATATACAGGAATTATTGGGCCATGTCCGCCTGGAAACCACGCAGATTTATACCCACGTTTCGTCCTATTCCATTAACCAGATTAAAAGCCCGGCCGATGCGCTGGATATTTAAAATTAAATCTGCTAATTATAAAAGTATGTATTAAATTTATCTTCAGGTTACGGTCAGGATAGAATATTTCGTAATTCAGATAACAGTGTACTATTTTACATAAGAGGATCTATGCAAAATTTTGATGAAAAACAGAAAATTATTGATGATGAGCACCTGAAACTATTAAGCCTGTTTCATTATATTTCGGGTGGATTAACACTGGCGTTTGCATTATTCATAGGCGTTTATTTCTTTTTAATCTTCTTTATAATTTCAATGGCTAAGAACCAGCAGGAACTTGATCCAAAATTGAACGAGGCCTTACCCGAAGCCTTTTTTGGGATTTTGCTCGCTGTCTTTGTGATAATCTTTGTTCTCGGAATTTTATTCGGTATCGGCCAAATAGTCTCAGGCCGGTTGATGAAATTAAGACAAATGCGCTGGTTTAGTTTTACCATTGGGATCATCAATCTGCTGAATATACCCTATGGTACCATTTTAGGTGTGTTCACCATAATTGTTCTGGAAAAAGATTCGGTGAAACAACAGTATCTTGCTCAGATTGAAGACTAAATGTAATGCTTGCCCTGCGAAAGTTACTGTGTAAATTAAGAACATCGCCGGAAAAACACAGACAAGAATTCCTGAGTAATTTTTGAAAATTAAAGTATTAAAAATTAGTTTTATGGAATGTCAAAAGTTTTATGAAAAAATGAAAATATGACCCCCCCTCAGTCCCCCCTTGGTAAGGGGGGATGTCAAAGACAGGGGGGTGTTTTTAAAATAGAAGTAAGTATTAATAATTAGTTTTAAAGAAAGAGAATTTTATGAAAATGATTTCAGCGATTAAATTTTTCCATATTCTAATCATAGTTACAATATTCCTAAGCTGCGAAAAATCTGCGGTTATAAATGAGGCTGTCACTTTAAGGCTCTGGCCAATGCTTGAGGATTCAATGACATCCACAGAAAAACCGCTGCCTTCCCGCGGTGACGGCGTTCTTCGCATAACCGATATTTCAAATCCTTCTCTCACTATTTATCCGGTAGGTGAAGCCGAAAATCCCACGCCGGCTGTTTTAATTTTCCCTGGCGGGGCTTATGCCTATATTGCCATTAATAAAGAGGGAATCGATGTGGCTAAATGGTTTAACAGTATCGGCGTAACAGCCGTGCTGGTAAAGTACACGGTTCCTGATAACAAAGAGGCTGCATTTAAAGATGGACAACGGGCTCTCCGGTTAGTTCGACATTATGCAAAAGAATGGAATATTGATCCGCAGCGCGTCGGCGTAATAGGATTTTCTGCCGGCGGGCATCTGGCAGCGCGACTGAGTACGGATTTTGAAAGAGAGCTTTATACAAAAATAGATAGCGCTGATACAGAAAGCTGCCGGCCGGATTTTAGTATTTTAATGTATCCGGCGTATCTGGAAAATAAAGAAACTCACAGTCTGGCTGATCAAATAAAAATTTCGGCGGAAATACCGCCGACCTTTATTGTACAAACTAAAGATGACAGCAGTCTGGTAGGCGGCGCTATTTTATATGATCAGGCGCTTAAGGATGCTGGTATTTCATCCGTTTTTCATTTGTTTCCAGAAGGCGGCCATGGCTATGGCATCTGGCCATCCGAGTATGAAGTATCCAATTGGCCTGAGCTTTGTGAGAAGTGGTTGAAGGAAATTGGAATTATCCATAAAGATAACCAATAATCATAGATTAATTTTTATAGCCTGAATTATTCATTTCTCGCTATGACGCAAAGATGTAACGTCTTGTTATTTGCAAGTTTATGAAGGAAAATGGACTTTAAATTTTTGTTAATTTAAAAGAAACTTCTAAATAAATATTTCCATGCGACTTAGCGGCTTTGCGAGATAAACTTATGAATTAATCAGGATAGGAAATTTTAACATGCGAAATAAAATCTATATATTTTTAATCCCAATACTATTCTTATTTATATCATGCCAATTTGATGATTGCACTAACGATATTCAGCCATTCCAACTGGATGAAATTACTATTTCAGAAATTCAGCAAGGCTATGCAAACGGTACATATACGGTTAAACAAATTGTTGAACTTTACCTCGATCGTATTGAAGAGATTGATAAAAAAGGACCCAAACTCAATTCGATCATTACAATCAATCCGGATGCCCTGCATATTGCCCATGAATTAGATCGGGAGTTAGCTGAGGGCAGGAGCAGAGGACCTTTACACGGAATACCAGTTATCATTAAAGATAATATTGACACGCATGATCAGATGCCCTGCACGGCCGGTTCACGAATACTGAAAGATTCCTATCCGCTGCAGGATAGCTGGGTGGCAAAAAAGCTGCGCGATGCCGGGGCTGTGATTCTTGCTAAAGCCAACTTAAGTGAATGGGCTAATTACCGGGCTTCGTTTTCTTCCAGCGGATGGAGCGGAATTAACGGACAGACTAAAAGTCCCTATGTGCTGGATCGAAATCCCTGCGGCTCAAGTTCGGGTTCCGCTGTAGCGGTCTCGGCAAATTTATGCGCCATCGCGATTGGAACAGAAACCTGGGGATCGATTATTTGTCCGTCCAATGCCAATGGTATTGTCGGCATTAAACCAACGGTGGGTTTGTGGAGCCGGTCCGGAATTGTACCGATCAGCTATACACAGGATACGGCCGGCCCAATGGCGCGCACAGTAAAAGATGCAGCCATTTTATTAGGCGCTATCACCGGTGTGGATTCCAGTGATCAGAAAACAGTGACCAGCGACGGCAAATTTTATGAGGATTATACTCAATTTTTAAAAGAAGATGGATTACAGGGTAAACGCATTGCTTATTTAAAATCCAGAGAGGGAATACATTTTAAAGTTGATACATTGATGCATCAGGCTGTTCGATTCATGAAAAACCAGGGCGCTGAGATTATTGAATTGGATGAGATTGTAGAAGGATCAGCTTATACTAATTCTCTTGAAGTAATGGCCTATGAATTTAAGGACGGATTGAGGAAGTATTTTACCCGGCTGGGAGAAAACGCGCCGGTGTCAGACCTGGAAGAAGCAATCAAAGCAACTCTAACTGACAGTCTGGAAATGATTTATTTCAATGTTAAAACGATGGAAGAATCCCAGCAAAAAGGCGATCTTGAATCCAAAGAATATAAAGAGGCTGTTAAGAATATGCTTAAAGCATATCGTGAGGATGGGATTGATAAAGTAATCAATGAATACAATTTAGATGCGATTATCGCTCCCTCCGGCGGGCCGGCCTGGAAAACAGACCTGATCAATGGTGATAATTTTATGTTGTCTTCATCGGTTTATGCGGCGCTTTCCGGTTATCCAAACATAAATGTGCCGATGGGATTTGTTGGTGAAGTGCCTGTTGGTATTTGCTTCTTCGGTCGTGCCTGGAGTGAACCGGTATTATTGGAAATAGCTTATGCTTACGAGCAGGGAACAAAACACAGAAAGGCGCCACATTTTTTAAGAATAGATTAATCATTCTTGAAATAGTTTAAAAGATATCATTATATTAAAAGTATTTAAATAATCGCTGTAGGAAATTAAATGAAATATACATTAATATTGATCATAATACTTTCTTCGATTCAAATTGCTATTTGTGCATCGGTTACACTGCCGGAAAATAATTTTTTGCAGGGGTGGTTTAAATCTGATTATCAGTTAACATTCTATAAAAATGATCTGTACGGGCACATCAACGGCGGAGCGGAATTATTCCTGGAATTTGGATTCGATTCTTTGCTTGTACAGGATTACTCCAATGGTGAAGCCAGACTCAGCCTGGAAGTCTATTGTATGGAATGTCCGGAAGCAGCTCTGGGTATCTATCTTATGAAATGCGGCCGGGAAACGCCGTCACCGGCAATTGAAGCCCGGAATTCAAGCAATAAATATCAGTCACTGATTGTAAAAAACAATTTCTATATCCAGCTCAATAACTTTAAAGGTAATGCCATAGCTGAATCAGCCATGCCGGGAATGCTGAATCATTTGTTATCCACAATTCCTGAATCTGATCCAATCGAACTGTTAAATATTTTGCCTGTGGAAAATAAAATTCCAGGCTCGGAAAAAATAATTCGCGGACAATATGCCTTGCAGCCCATTTATACCTTCGGAGAGGGCGATATCCTGCAATTGAATGGAAAGATTTTTGGCGTTGCAGCGGATTATAGGACGGATGCAAATGAAGAGTACACTCAAATTGTAATTCCCTATCCTGATAATAAAAAGGCGCAGACTGTATTTAAAAATCTCATTGAAAATTTAGATCCCTATTTAAAGATCATTGGAAAAAATAACGAAAAATTTATATTTGAAGATTATCAGAAAAAATATGGTCAGGTAATAATTCAATCAAATCTTTTAACATTGCAAATCCATCTGAAATCGGAACCGGATATGTAAAAAAATCTTTCACTTTTGTTATTTAAATGATCATTCCATAAATTTAATTTGATTACTTTAACATTTTTAATTAACTAATATCTGATTTATGATTCCGTATTTAAGCCGTATCATAAAATATATTATTGAGCCTGAAATTCAGAAAGTATTACATTCGGATACGGATATTCTTAATGAACTGCACGATGATGATTTATCCGATATTTCAGTTGCTTGCCGGATAAACGCCGCGTTTCTTACGCTTTTATCGGAAAATAATTCCGGTCATTACAAAAAAGCAAAAGCTATATTTAATCGATATAAGCAGGACGATTGCTGGTTACCGGTCATTCGGTTTTATGAAGAAGGATTGAAAAAAATTAAGCGGGAAATTTCAGATCATATTTCTTCAGACTCTAATTCTTACCGGCGCTTAAAAAAGATATCAGAGTTGATTTCAGAAGATTTGGTTAAAGAAAGCTCTTCTCAGTTCATTAATAAAATATTTGAATTATTTTTTCCCGAAGGCTCCGGTTTAGAAAGCACTGAAATCAGAAACAAGGCGGTTGATGATCTGCGTAAAAGAAGAAAAGTTACGATAACGGAAATAAATCCTGAACCCATTTTGCATCCTGAAGAACAGATAGTGTTTACAGCAAATATTCTGGCCACTCTTCCCTTAGATGCGTGGCAATTGGATGAACTTGTTTTATCCGCTGATATTCACAGGAAAATACAATCAATAAAAAAGGAAAAGCAGAAATACTGGTACGATCATCCCATTCCTCTGGGAATTGCCGGGCAAAAGAATGAGGCGATTTACGGTCTGTGCGGACTTGATGAAATGGTTGCATTTGAAAAGTCGACCGGTCGGATTTCTAAGAATTGTAAATTAACCTGCCTGCTTTCCGCGTCGACGACGCATGACGGATTGCATGCTGTGATTAAAGATTATTTTAAAGATGAATTACAAAAAAATGATCAATTTAACAATCTGCATATTTTTATTTTTACGGAAACAGACACCCACAGAATTATTGATGAAATTTTAATTCCTTTGATTGATTACTATATGCCGGGTGCGAACAAAAAAATTCTTTATAGTATTTTTGGGGTGGATGGCGAGTACGGCAGGCATTATTCCTTTTTAAAAGCTATTGCGGCTTTCTGGCAGGTATTCATCAATCCGGAAACTAAAGCCACCTTTAAGATTGATCTGGACCAGGTTTTCCCACAGCAAAAATTATTGGAGGAAACAGGCCATTCCGCGCTTGATCATTTTAAAACGCCATTATGGGGCGCCAAAGGCTTGGACAGTTTAGGGAAAGAAGTTGATTTAAGTATGATAGCAGGCGCGCTTGTTAATCAAAATGATATTCACAAATCGCTGTTTGTACCAGACATAACATTTCCTGATAACATACTCAATACTCCGGAATCTTTGATATTCAATAGCAGAATTCCTCAGGCTTTATCTACAGAAGCCGAGATGATGATGCAATACAAGGGTGATGAATCCAACGAAGTTATCCAGCGTATTCATGTTACCGGCGGCACCAACGGCATTTTGATCGATGCTCTGAGAAAACACCGGCCATTTACCCCATCCATTATTGGCAGGGCGGAAGATCAGGCCTACCTGCTTTCGGTGTTATTTAAACAAAGTCCGGCGCTGCGTTATTTGCATAAGCCCGGTTTAATCATGCGTCATGATAAACATACCTTTGCAAGTGAGGCGATTGATGCCTCCGCCATGGGTAAGCTGATTGGCGATTATATTCGTATTCTGGTTTTTTCAGAATATACCCGGGCATTACCATGGGATTTTGATCAGATCAAATCGGAAATTGATCCGTTTACCGGCGCGTTTGTTTCACCTATTCCGGTAACGATTGTAATGTTACGTTTTACCTTTAAAATGCTGGAATTGTCTGAAACAGGTGATCATAAATCTTTAATTAAATTTCAAAAATTGGGCAGCGAAAGACTGTTAGAATGGTTCAATCGTTTCGATAATGATGAAAACTACTTCAAAAATTTATATAAGCAGGAAGCAGATGGCTGGAATACTTTTTATGATTTACTGGATATTGCCGAAACAAAGCTTAATGAAAATGATGATTTTGTGATTGGATTAAAAGAATCAGTTATCAGTATTATGGAAAATTGCCGGATAAAATTTGATTAACATATAAATATTCTAATTAACTTGAGTTCGATCTAAGAAATTTAATGAGATAAATTCGGTAAGTTAGTTGGAAATGGCTATACAACTGACCTTCCCTGTCCTTCGGACATCCCTCCCTAATATAATTAGGGAGGGTACGGCTTTAGCCGGAGGAGGGTCAAATAGTGCAAATTAACCCAATAACTACATTACCAACATAGCAAAGCGTGATTTAACGAATTTCAATTTGGGATTATTCTTAGATCGAACTCAAGTTAATTAAGATATATGCGTCATATTAAACTTGTTTCAGCAACTGAATATTTGATGGCTGATCCTGCGCCAAGAGGCGTCCCTTTTGGACAAGTAAATTCAGGATGACGATAGGAAAACCCAATATATTAGCGTAAAATGAAAGTAAAAGAATTTCACAGCAGTACAGGTCTCAAAATATTAGTCGGCCAGGATGATTACAGCAATGATCAATTGACCTTCAGAGTCGGGAAAGCCAATGATCTGTGGTTTCATGTAAGCGGATCGCCGGGCAGCCATGTTATCCTGCAGTGCGCTGATTCGGGAATGCCGCCGGATAAAGAAAGCATCAGGGAAGCAGCCGAATTAGCCGCCTGGTTTTCCAAAATGCGCCAGGGAGGGAAAGTAGCTGTGAAATATTGCTTCGTTCAAAATGTGCATAAACCAAAAGGCGCCAAGCCGGGAACGGTACATATTAGCAAAGAAAAGACTATAACGGTTCGGCCTAAAGAACCAAAAGATGAGAGTATAGAATAGTTATGAACCAGAGTACGCTCGTTAATGATGATATTAAAGCGATTATTTTTGATCTGGGCAATGTCCTTATCAAAGTAAATTTTGATCGTATGCTTATCAACCGGGTTAAAGAACAGATGGGCAGCACGGCACACGAAGTAATGGAAGCGGCTTACAATGATGATCTGTTTCAGGAATTTTGTACAGGTAAAATGAACGGAGAGTCATTTCATAATGCATTGAATGCAAGATTTAACCTGAATTATTCCTATGATCAGTTTAAAGAGAAATGGTGTGATATTTTTGAACCGATTAAAGGTATGCCGGAATTATTATCTGCATTAAGAAAAAATTATAAAATCGGTTTATTATCCGATACGGATCCCATACACTGGCAATATGTACTGAATGCCTATCCCTTTTTACATACAATTCAAAATCCAACTTTAAGCTTTGAAGCCGGATATATGAAACCCAATCCTCAAATTTACCGCATTGCAGCAGAAAATATTGGGCATCGTCCCGGTGATTGCCTGTTTATTGATGACCGTCAGATTAATGTAGATGGAGCGCAGGCAGCAGGGATGAAAGCGGTACAATTTACAAATATAAATAAACTTAAAAATTTCTTGTTTAATTCAAAATGGCTTTAATGTTTGTGCAAAGAATAACTTGCACTTTTGGAATAAATTCATTTACTTATAAACATTATGAT
>JAFGKZ010000126.1 GCA_016928315.1 Calditrichaceae bacterium | reverse complement strand
GTTCTTTTAAAAGAAGAAGATGATAATGATGATGAAATGGTATTCTATAGCGAACCCGTTGCCGCTGAAGCTGGTAAATGGTATGTGATATCATTCTGGACAAAAACTGAGAGTATTAACACAGAAGACGGTATGTTTGGAACGGCGGTGACACCAGAATTTATTAACAATCGTTTGGGACTCTGCTTCTTCTTCCATAAAGCCCCATTGGAAACTAATTGGGATCTGGTTGGCGGTGACCAATTTGTATATCTTGATCAAAGAACCGGCAAAGAAAACCAGGATTGGACAAAAATCACTGTGATAGCCCAGGCGCCGGAAGAAGCAGCGGGCTTTAGCATGCGCGCCCGCTTCAATAATTTCCCGACCGGCAGCGTTTGGTATGATGATTTTGCGTTCCAGGAAGCAACTTTGATACCTACTGCCATAGAAGAATTTGGAAAACATGGCGCGAAGATAGTTACTGAATATATGTTAAGAAATAACTATCCGAATCCGTTTAATCCAATTACCAATATAGAATACTATGTTCCAAAAGCGGGCAGTGTGTCTTTGGTCGTATACAATGTAGTAGGTCAAAAAGTTAGAACTTTAATCGAAGGTCATCATAATCCGGGTACGTTCCATGCAATATGGGATGGATGTAACAACGCTGGTGAAATGCTTTCCAGCGGCGTTTATTTCTACCAATTGAAGGGAACAGATGCAGTCATTACAAAGAAGATGACATTTATAAAATAATCCTCCTAGGTTAGTGAGAGAGGAGATGGCTGAGTTCATCTCCTCTTTTAATTGTTATACATAGTGGACATATGCTGTGAATAATACTTTAAAATTGCTTTTCAGCAGGAGAAATAGCATGAGAAGCCTGTTACAAAATACAAGATACGTTTATTTTTTAATATTTTTTTTCATTACAAGTATTCATGCGGGCACTACTGGAAAGCTTGTAGGAAATATTATAGATGCTTCTACCGGAGAAGGTCTTCCAGGCGTAAATGTTATGGTTGAAAATACATCATTTGGCGCTGCAACAGATCTCGATGGGAACTATCTTATTATTGGCATCCCTCCGGGTACATATACCATATTAGCATCCTACATTAG
This sequence comes from Calditrichaceae bacterium, assembly GCA_016928315.1. Lineage (GTDB taxonomy): Bacteria > Calditrichota > Calditrichia > Calditrichales > Calditrichaceae > JAFGKZ01. The sequence continues at coordinate 15,815 of JAFGKZ010000126.1, read as the reverse complement.
CTATCGTGACATGCGTGTTACTGAGGTGGAAATCAATATTGATAAAACACGTCATATCGATATTGAATTGCAGCCGGCCACACTTGAACTTGATGAAGCAATTGTAATTGTAGCTGAACGACCTTTATTTAAAAAAGATCTAACTTCAACAGAATCATCTGTAGGGAAGGATGTAATCGAAACCCTTCCTGTTGAAAATCTGGATGATGTGGTTAATTTGCAGGCTGGGGTGGTTGAAGGTCATTTCAGAGGCGGGCGCAGCGGTGAAGTCATGTATATGGTAAATGGAATTCCCATGAATGATGTTTATTCTGGTCAGGCGGCGATTAATGTAGAGACTAATGCCATTCAGGAATTAAATGTTATCAGCGGAACCTTCAATGCCGAATATGGCCAGGCTATGTCCGGAGTTGTCAACGTGGTGACTAAGGATGGTCCATCCAATTATGAACTAAGCTTATCAACCTATGGTGGCAGTTATTTTACCTCAAATGAAAATATTTTCTGGAATCCGGATATTACGCCGGTTTATAATTTGCAAGGCACTTTGGGAGGTCCGGTTCCATTCCTGGGTAATAAGGTATCCTTCTTCGCCAGCGGGCGATATAATTACGATACCGGTTTTATTTATGCAAAAGATGTGTTTGCTCCCTCCGATCATTCTCCGGATTTCAATCTTGTTGAAATTCCTGAAGAGAGAGACTTCATGGCGCATGGTAATATTTATCAGTTTACCGAAGAAACAGCCGCTCAATTGATCAATGATGCTGACGAAGTAGCAATGAATGATTCGAAACAATATAGCGGAAACCTGAAGGTCACGTTCAAACCAATCAATACAGATAAAATTAATTATGAAGTTATGTATCAAAATCGGAACTGGCATGAATATGAACATCAGTTTCGTTTGAATCCGGATGGAAGCTATCAATATAAACAATGGTCGGCGATCAATACATTATCGTGGAATCATGTATTCAGTGCAACCACATTTATGGATGCAGCGGTTAATTATTTATATACTGATTTTAAACAATATGTATATGATGATTTCTTTGATTCAAGATATGTCGTAAAAGAAAGACTACAAGATGCCGGCGCCAATGCTTTTGCAACGGGTGGTCAGCAAATGTGGCATTTTAAGCGGAATACCCGCACCTTGTTGGCTAAAGTTGATTTGACTAGCCAGGTTACACGTAATCACCTGTTAAAACTCGGCCTGGAAATGAAACAGCATCGGTTATGGATGCATGAGTTTGAAGTTATTCCGCAGACTGAATCGAGAATAGCGCCCCTAACAAGTTTTCAGAATAATAGGTATAAACATCATCCACTAGAATTGGCTGCCTTTGTGCAGGATAAAATGGAATATGAGGATTTAGTAATCAATGCGGGAGTACGATTCGACTATTTTGATCCGGATGGAAAAATACCCAACGATTTTGAAAATCCGGATGGACCTGATCAGGATAAACCAGAAATAAGTTATAAAATTAGTCCGCGCTTAGGTTTAGCGTATCCAATTTCTGCTACAGGCGCTATCCATGTTTCTTATGGTCACTTTTTTCAGGCGCCTAACTTTTTATATTTATATACAAATCCGGAATTTGACATTGATCCATTACAAAGCAGCGTTTCAGATCCTCCCCAATCCACAAAAAATATTATCGGTAATGCTAATCTTAAACCACAACAAACAACTATTTATGAACTTGGAATTCAGCAGCAGATTGGCGATCTCTATGGTATAAGCCTTACAGTATTCTTTAAGGATTTAAGAAATCTGATCGGTACAAAAATTTATTCTACACAGGAAGGCTTCCGATACGCACGCTACTTTAATCGTGATTATGGTTTCATCCGTGGATTGACTCTTGATATTGAGAAACGTTATTCACAGGGATTTGCTTTAAATCTTGATTATACTTATCAGATTGCTAAAGGAAATGCTTCGGATCCAAACACAGCATTTTTGGATGAACAAGCCGGGAAACAGACCGTTACTCAATTTGTTCCTTTAAACTGGGATCGACGTCATCAAATTAATGGCGCTCTAAGATTAGGTAATCCCAAAAATCTTGTTGTTAGCGTGATCGCCCGTTATGGAACGGGTATGCCTTATAATCCTAGCCAAAGAATAAGTCAGCCTGATATTGAAAATGGGGGTAGGAAACCGGATATTATAAATGTGGATTTATATTTAAATAAAAAATTAATGTGGCGTGACTTATCATATTCAGTGTTTATTAAGATTTATAATCTTTTTGATCGGTTAAACGAGCAGGAAGTTTTTGGAGATACAGGGCGTGCTACCTATACAACTGAGCCATTGTATGCAGGTGGAGGCAGGCCTCGTGGATTAAATACCCTGGATCAATATTATGTTCGTCCAAATTATTATTCAGCCCCGCGTAGGGTTTTAATTGGTTTAGAAATCGGATTATAAAAGAGATATACAATGAAAAAATCCATGAAAAAAATTATTATCAGTATTTTAATATTTAGTTTTGGATTATTATATGCTCAACGCGAGCCCGATCCCAGCGTTGGAAATACGACTCTAAGAAGAATGGGCACAATGGATGGCAATCTTGTGCGCACTGTCTTTATTAACTGGGGAGAAATTGCGCACTGGCCTGATTCTCCATCCGGTGAATGGCCGAAAGGAACCGGGCATCAGTATGTTGATGGCGTTGCTTTGGTAGTGCAGGCAAAAGCCAGAGACAATAATGGTAATGTTATTTATCCGTTGGAATCCCAATACAGAGAATTTGTGGATCGTGGACCGGAAGATCAGTTATGGGGCTGGGCGCCCTTGCCGGGTTATTTTAATGTAAAAGGAGATAAACCTGCAATCAGTAATGATCCAAAATCCTGGCCGGATTCCTGGCCGGATAGGGAAGGCGGCTGGATTAATGAAAATGAAGTACGAAATGACTATGATGATGATGGCAATGGATTAACTGATGATGTTGTTTACTGGAATGGATTTTTTGGTAAAGGTGTTTTTAACGCGGATCTTGAAACTTTCTTTGTTTTCGATGATGATCCGGATGAAGAGTGGGATTTTTATCCGGACCCGGGTAATCCGGAACGCCGTGGATTAGGTTTGGAGGTAGCAGCCAGGTATTTCCAATGGTCGCAGGTATTAGCGGAAGATGTTATCTTTGCGGTCTATTTTATTACCAATGAGGGCGCAACCGCTTATGATAGTACATATTATTGTTTCTATATAGACTGGGGCGTTGGCGGTACAGATGATTCTTCCGACGATACCGGAGATTATAACACGTTGCTGGATATTGCCTGGGCCTGGGATGGTGATGGTTATGGTACGCCAAATAACTGGTATCCGGTAGGTGTTGCAGGTTTTGCTTTTCTTGAAAGTCCCGGTATAGATAATGATGGATTGGATAATGATGATGACGGCATTATCGATGAAAATCGGGATTCTGATGGTCCGGGAACCTGGCTGGATACTGAACCCTATGGCATAGATAACATAGATGACTATAGAGAATATTTCAAACGTGAACCGCAACCACACTGGTCCAGTGATGAAGATGCTGACTGGCTTGGTTATTCTGACAATAATGAGAATGAACAGTGGGATGAAGGTGAAGCGTTAAATGACGATGTTGGCAAAGACGGACTTGGCCCAAATAATTTTGGTTACCCTGGTCCTGATGAAGGTGAAGCAGATGGTATGCCGACAGCCGGTGAACCGAATTTTGATTTTCTTGATAAAGATGAAGCGGATCAGATCGGTTTAACAGGTTTTCGCATATTTCCTGTACACACTTATGAATTGTGGAATGAAAAACAAAATTGGGAAGTTTTTAGATCGGCGCCGCCTCCACATAGCTCGCAGGTGACAGCTAATTTAGGTATGTTTTTTTCATCAGGTCCGTTTCCTTTGGAGCCGGGTGATACAAAAAACTACTCCATGGCCTTACTGTTTGGCAATGATGCTGAAGATCTTGTTTTAACAAAGAACACAATTCAGCAGATTTATAATGCTGATTACCGTTTTGCCAAACCGCCGGATAAACCACGAATTCTTTCAGTTACTCCCGGAGATAGAAAAGTAATTATCACATGGGACAGTCGGGCTGAAAACTCCTGGGATCCTTTTCTGCAAAAATATGATTTTGAAGGATATCGGATTTATCGCAGTACGGAAAAAGAATTTCTTGATGCCCGTGTAATAACCGATGCTTATGGCCGGGCAACGTTTGGTAAGCCCATCGCTCAGTTTGATCTTAAAAATGGTATTCAGGGTCTTCATCCGGTGGATTTGCTGGGCGCTCATTTTAATTTGGGAACCGATTCCGGTTTACGTCACTATTTCATTGATAGCGATGTAACCAATGGACAAACCTATTATTATGCTGTCGTCAGCTACGATCAGGGGCTTATCGATACGAGCGGCACCGGTGATATCGTTGGTATACAGCCTTCAGAATGCACAAGTAAAATCGAACAGGATATTGCCGGAAATATTACACTGGATATTAATACAGCGGTTGTAACACCGGGGTTGCCTGCTGCAGGATACGAAGGGGCGAAGTTAAATGGGGATATTCAACGTGAGACAATCGGAACAGGAAATATAAATATAGACTTCATCCTGCCGGATTCCGTCAAAGATAATCACGAATATGCTGTTGAATTTGGTGATACAACTTTTTTTAATGATCATGGGAATCCATTTTTCATGATCTATGATATAACCGGTGGTTCCCACTTGCAAAAAACAGATACAATCTGGATTAACGAGGTCGCTCAATCACCCATTGTCGATGGTTTTATTGTAACCGTAGAAAATGATGAAACAGAAATTGATTTTGATAATACAGGCTGGGTTACCGGAAATACAAATTATCGTATGCGTGTGAACCTGCACAGCAAGTTTAGTAAATATAATATTAATTATCCGGCAGATTATGAGGTACATTTTTCAGATACCATTGTCGATACAGCTGAAAATGTTTTGGGATATCCGCCTGTTTTACCTTGTAAATTTCGGATTATGGATATTACAAAAAATGTGAATGCCCATTTTCAATTTGTTGAATATTATGAAAAAGATTCAACATTCAGTCCCTATTTTGATTACCAGAATCCGGATTCCACAGAGTGGGCGCTTATATGGGTTGATGATCCGGATCCGGCAAACGCTTTAGGTATCAAAACATCATGGCGTTTCTATTTTGAAGCCGATCCTTACGTCACCGAACATGTGCCTCCACAAAATGGAGACATCTTTAAATTAGTCACAAAAAAACCGTTCCGCGATACTGACAAAATCAGCTTTAATGTAAGTGGAAAGAAATTCAATAAGGAAAAAGCTAAAACAGATTTAGATAATATTGCTGTTGTGCCAAATCCTTATGTGGCCACTGCCTTATGGGAACCAAAAACGACATTCCGGTCCGGAAGAGGTGAGCGCCGAATCTATTTTATAAATTTGCCGCCCCAATGTACCATCCGGATCTATACCATTAGAGGTTATCTTGTTGATACAATCGAACATGATACTAATATAGATGTAGGGCAGGAATCATGGAATTTATTGTCTAAAGATGGTCAGGCTATCGCTTATGGCGTGTATATTTATCATGTAGAAGCTCCGGGAATTGGTGAACAAATGGGTAAATTTGCCATCATAAAATAAGTAGTGTGGAAAATGAAAAACTATGAAGGTTTAAATATGGGAAATCTCACAAAAATATTTGTTGCATTGATTCTTTTCTGGGGATTGGTTTATTCTCAGGATGAAAAGAATGTATCCAATGTTGGAACCACCGCCGCACCATTTTTACAAATAGGCGTGGGAGCGCGGGCAATTGGCATGGGCGGCGCTTTTGTGGCGACGGCAAATGACGTCAGTGCGATGTACTGGAATCCCGCGGGTATTGGACAATTAAAAAATATCGAAGCCATATTTGTTCATTCAGAATGGCTGGTGGATATCACTTATGATTATGCAGGCATTGTATTTCCCATGGCACAATTTGGTATAATCGGCGCAAATATAACTGCATTGAATATGGGTGAAATGGAAGTCCGCACGGTAGATCGTCCTGAAGGAACCGGCGAATTATTTGAAGCCTCTGATTTAGCATTGGGATTAGCCTATGCCTATAATTTAACAAATAGATTTTCTTTAGGTTTTAATGTTAAATATATTCAACAAAGGATATGGAAAGAAAAAGCCAGTGGATTTGCTGTTGATATCGGTACCTTGTATTCCACATCGCTTAAGGGATTGAGAATTGGAGCAGCCCTTTCCAATTTTGGCACCGATATGAAAATGTCTGGCAACGATCTTCTTGTTTTTTATGATCCTGATCCCTATCAATCCGGCAATAATGATCAAATTTATTCGGAATTGAAAACAGATTCATGGCCGCTGCCATTGGTATTTCAGATTGGCGTTGCCATGGACTTTATTAATAATGATCAGCATTTGCTTACTTTTGAAACGGATGCTGTTCATCCTAATAATAACACCGAAAGTATGCATTTAGGTATGGAATATGGATGGAATTACTTATTCTTCCTGCGCGCGGGGTACCGGAATTTATTTTTAGAAGATAGTGAAGAAGGATTAACTCTTGGTGGTGGTTTAAATTTTAAGTTATTTGGAAATTTACAGTTTAGCATAAATTATGCCTATGCTGATTTCGGAAGACTGGAGGACGTACAAAGATATTCTCTTAGATTACGTTTTTGAATTATTGATTAATAGATTGATATGTAATAAAGTCGTTTCCGGACCGCAATTGGTTGCAGGTGTTATTAAGAAGAAATGGTTTTTAATTTGATGGAGATACCCTGATTGTGAAAACACTTGTAACATTTATATACTTATTTTCTTGCATTCTAATTGCTCAGCAAATTTCCATAGATCGCATCGAAATGATACCTGATACTTTTCAGCTCTATCAAATGCGCGATTGGAAACAAGTGTCAATTGGCTATGATTCACTCGTGTTTAACTTAAGCGCATCAGGGGATTATTTACCACTTATCTGGACTGATGCGGGTGGCGTGAACTATCCTAATCATAATCGTTTTGAAATGGATTCCTACGTAGGCGCACATGATACCAAGCAGGGGGAAGCTATCAATGTTTTACCGGCTGTGATAAGCGCAAGCTTGGTTGGAATTGATAAGAGTGATCAGGAAGGAACTAACTGGGTCGAAATGTGTGAAGAATTTTTCAACAAACGTCCTGAAGAAAATGTTTATTTGAATAACTTTATCACGAGTAGCGGGTCGGACTGGTGGTATGATACCATGCCCAATATATTCTTTTATCAGCTTTATAGTTTATATCCTGATGAAGGTGATTTTCACTATCAATTTAATACTGTAGCGGACCGTTGGCTGGAAGCTGTTAAAAAAATGGGAGCGTCTCAGACACCCTGGGAAAAACCTTATATGAATTACAGAGCCTGGAAATTAGCCGATATGACGCCTTTGAATACGGGTGTAAAGGAACCGGAAGCCGCCGGCGCGCTTGCCTGGATTTTATACATGGCTTATATAAAAACAAACGAGGAAAAATATCGAATCGGCGCCGAGTGGGCCATGGAGTTTTTAAGTCAATGGAATACTAATCCAAGTTATGAATTGCAATTACCTTATGGCGTCTATATGGCAGCAAGAATGAATGCTGAATTGGGAACCGATTATAATGTTGAAAAATTACTTAATTGGTGTTTTACCACAGAAGATAATGTGCGATCATGGGGTATGACTCTGGGTAATTGGGGAGGATATGATGCGGATGGCTTAATTGGAGAAGCACAAAGCAGTGGATATGCTTTTACTATGAATGGATTTGAGCAGGCTGGCGCACTGGCGCCCATGGTGCGGTATGATGATCGTTTTGCCCGAACCATAGCCAAATGGTTACTGCATTTGGCAAATTCTTCGAGACTTTTATATTCCAATTATCTTCCAGGATATAATCAGGATAGTGAAAGTTGGGCTTGGGCATACGACCAAAATTCATACATAGCATATGAAGCCTTACGCGAGGAACAACCTTTTTCGGGTATCAGTCCGTACGCTACAGGGGATGCAAAGGATGGCGGCTGGGCAGAGACAAATTTAGCTTTATATGGCGCATCACATGTTGGAATACTTGGAAGTATTATTGATACGACCAATGTGGATCAAATTCTGAAATTGGATTTACTTAAAACTGATTTTTTTGGGGATTCAGCTTATCCGTCATATCTTTTATATAATCCTTATGATACAGATACCACTTTTGTTCTGAACTTACCTGCTGGTGAATTTGATATATACGATGCAGTACAGAATGTTTTTATAGAGGATAATATTAGTGGTGAAGTTGAAATTAATATTGATGCAGATGCCGCTATCATGGCTGTGCTTACGCCTTCGGCGGGAGAGCCGCGCTATGAGCTAAATAAATTCATAATTGATAGTATTGTGGTCGATTATAATGCCGGCTTAACTATAACCAATTTTCCACCACGATTGAAAAGTCTTGCTTCAAAAAAACAAACGGTTCTTAAAAATGAAACCATATCTGTATTTGCTGCCGCTGAAGATATTGATTTGGATATGATAAATTATGAATGGTATTGTTCGGATGGTTCTATTCTGAGAGATTCCGCAACGGTGGAATGGACAGCTCCGGCAACTGCAGGAAGTGTTGTTATTAAATGTATTGTATCCGATGGTAATAATGGTCTGGATTCATCTGAAATTAATCTGGAAGTGCTTGACAATCAGGCGCCCCTGATTACAAAAATCATCAGTACACCCGCAGAAAGTGACCTCGGTGAAGTATGCACCATAACATGTCAGGCTGAAGATGCAGATGGGGATACACTGACTTATAACTGGTCCGCATTAAAGGGAAGTATATCCGGGCAGGGTAATAGTGTTGAATGGACTGCTCCTGAAGAATCCGGATTCAATTATATTACTTGTTCAGTTGAAGATCTTAAAGGGGCAAGCGCAATAGACAGTATAGGGATTTCTGTCGGACATTTGGTTGTAGCTTATTCCTTTTCAAGTAATGCATTTGATACCAGTGGTTATAATAATCATGGACAGATTTTTGGGGCAAATTCTGTGCAGGATCGCTTCGGTAATCCCAATGCAGCCTATCATTTCAATGGCGTCAATGAATATATCATAATTCCCAATACACCCGCATTAAATTTTGAAAATGCTATTAGCATTCTCTTCTGGATGCGTATAGACTCGATGTACGAGGATAGGGAAGCCTATCCGATCTCTCATGGTAATTGGGAAAATCGCTGGAAAGTATCTATTACAAATGAAGGGATTCGCTGGACTGTAAAATCTTCAACAGGAACAAAAGATATCGATTCCCAGACCAAATTATTAACGGATACTTATTATCATATAGGTTGTGTATATAGTGGTAGTCGTTTTGAGATTTATGTCAATGGAACATTGGACGAGGCTTCAACTTTTTCAGGAAAAATTTTAAAAACTTCCATTGATTTAACCATTGGCCAGGCACTCCCTAATACTTCCAGCTATAACTTTAATGGCGTTCTTGATGATATTTTGATTTTTAACAGGGGATTGAGTGCCGAAGAAATAGAAGATATTTATGATCGAACCAGCAGTATCAGCAATCATGACTATACGCAAATACCAGAATATACAATGCTTGAAAATAATTATCCTAATCCATTTAATTCAACGACTCAACTCCATTATAAGTTAGCGAAAGCTGAGCAGGTTAAACTGGAAGTATATAATTATTTAGGACAGAAAATAAAAACATTAGTAGATCAGAAACAACCTGCTGGAAACTACTATATTACATTTAATGCGGCTGATCTGGCAAGTGGATTATATTTTTGCCGATTAAAGGCTGGCTCGTATCTGAAAACCAATAAAATGATTATATTAAACTGATGATGATGCGAAAACTGAATATATTAATTCTGATATTATTTCTGTTTACATGTTCAGACAATGACTATAAAACTAGCCAGAAAAATAACGCAAACATCCAGTTAACGTATTGGTGCGCTTCCAATCCCAGAGAAATAAGTTTGGCAAAAGAATTAGTAGATGAATGGAATGCAAAACATCAAAATATTCGGGTAATTTTGCAGCCAATTCCAGCCAGCCAATCATCGGAAGAAGTCTTATTGGCTGCTATTGCCGGTGGAACGACTCCGGATGTCTGCTCCAATATGTGGCCGGGGGCGATGGATGATTTTATTTTATCCGGTGGTCTGGTACGTCTGGATATGTTTCCTGATTTTGAGCAAATAATGGATGCGCGGGTGCCTCTGGATTTATTGGCGTCATTTAAAGCGCCGGATGGCAATTATTATCAACTGCCCTGGAAAACAAATCCGATAATGATGGTTTATAACAAGGGATTGTTTGAAGAAGCCGGTGTACAACCGCCATTACCTACTTATTCAGATTTTCTTGCCGCAGCAAAAAAAATTGTCAGAGATGATGACAACGATGGCATTGTGGATCAATGGATGGTCTATCGGAATATACGTTCTTTATGGTGGCAAAGACTATTTGATTATTTTCCCCTTTATATAGGAGCTTCCGGTGGATTAACTCTGTTTGATAAAAAAAATATCATATTCAATAATGATGCTTCGATAAAGGTTTTCAGATTTCTCAGGGAATTATATGAAAAAGGCTATAGCCCGTTAACAGAGTTTCAGGGCGACCAGTTTATAAATGGAAGACTGGCAACACAAATTACCGGTCCCTGGATGATTGCTTATATTGAAAGATTTAAATCTCCCGGATTTGAATTTGGTGTCATGCCGCTCCCATTACCTGATGATTATTCAGGCAAACGCTATACATATGGTGATCATAAAAATATTTCCATATTCAGTACAACAAAATTTCCCGATGAGGCCTGGGCATTTACTAAAACATTAATATCCGCTCATGCAGATTTAAGACTGCTTGAATTATGTACACAAATACCCATCCGAAATACTTTAACTACAGATTCTTTATATCAAAATTATTTCAATGAAAATCCAATGCTGCTAAAGTTTGCAGAACAGGCGCCATTTACGCGTGGTGTGGATGGAGTTTCTGATCTTAAAGAAATTTTAGATGGTATATCACAGGAATATGAGGCCTGTGTCTTATATGGAAAGATTAGTCCCGAACAGGCGATAGAAAATGCAGCTAAAAAAGCGCAGATTATTATGGAATGGAATCACCCACAATGAAATTCATTACGGATAAAATAAAAAAGAGTCAGAAAATAGGCTATCTGATGAGCATGCCCTATCTGATCAGTTTTGTTCTTTTTGTAGCCTTTCCACTGATATTTTCTTTTATACTTATTTTTCATAAATGGAATATTGTTACACCAATGGAATGGGTGGGAATGCGCAATTTTGTAAGATTGTTTCAGGATGTACTGTTTTTTAAATCCATTGGTAACACACTTGTTTTTCTCTTAATCCATATCCCTTTACAAATAATAGTAGCCCTTTTATTAGCTGTATTATTAAATCAAAAAATAAAATTCAGAGGCTTTTTCAGAGCGATATTTTTTCTTCCGGTTATAATTTCAGGCGTAGTAATAACCATTCTCTGGAACCAGTTGTATAATTATGAAACGGGTTTGTTTAATTTATTGCTCATGAAAATTGGGTTCACAAGAATTCCATGGGTTAATGATCCATCATGGGCAATGCCTTCTATTGCAATTATGGCCACCTGGAAAAATGTGGGATTATATATTGTGTTATTTTTGATTGGCCTTCAGGGAATTCCCAAATATCTTTATGAAGCCGCTGAAATTGACGGCGCTTCTCCCCTGCAGCAGTTTTTCCACATTACCATTCCGTCTTTAAACAGCACGATGGTATTGGTAATTATTCTGTCCACGATTGGAGGATTTTCATTATTCATAGAACCATTCGTAATGACCGGAGGCGGACCTATGAATAGTACGCTCTCTGCAATGCTTTATATTTACAATCAGGCTTTTTATTTTAGCCATATGGGTTATGCCGCCACCCTTGGATTCTTTTTCGCCTTCATTGTACTGATTGTGGTATTGATTCAAAAGAAAATAGTTGAGAATAAGTAGATGAAAAAAACCTGGATATATATTGTATTAATTATAGGCGGGCTTACTTTTGTATATCCATTTCTATGGATGATCTCAGCCACGTTTAAGCCTGAAATTGAAATTAGCAATATAGGTTTGTGGTCAGGTAATTTTACCAGCGCCAGTTATCAGCAAGTTTTCAATAAAATTCCGGTAGGACGCGCTCTTCTGAATAGTTTATTTGTTTCAACTGTTGTTACGCTCTCTGTTATATTTTTTGGGTCTATTGTTGGATATGCATTATCACGTTTAAGATTCTTTGGCCGTGATATTATTTTAAGCGTAATATTATTTACTATGGTTATACCGTTTCAGATTACATTGATTCCCATGTATATATTAATGGTGCAATTTGGCTGGGTAGACAGTTATTTATCGCTGATAGTTCCGGGGATGATAACGGCATTTGGCATATTGCTTTTCCGGCAATTTTTTATGGATATTCCGCAAGACCTGATTGACGCCGCTCGTATCGATGGCTGTAACGATTTTAGAATTTTATTTCAAATTATCTGGCCCCTATCCAAGCCGGTTATTATAACCGTAGGTATTATTTCGTTTATGAGCAGCTGGAATGATGTTCTCTGGCCGCTCATTGTAATCCGTGCCCAGGAGTTAATGACCATGCCCCAGCTGGTAACATTATTCAAGACGGGAGGACAAGCTGAAAGTCAGTTAGGCGCTGAATTGGCTGCAGCGACTTTATTAGCTGTGCCGATAATAATCGTATATGCATTTTTCCAAAGATATTTCATTGAAAGTATGGCGACATCCGGACTTAAAGGTTGATGATGAGTTTTTAAATCATGGAAGGGAGTTTTTAGCTTGTTAAAAAGATTTAATTTAAAACTGGAACCAGATAAAAGACGTGTGATTTGTTTACCACTACATTTTTCATCAAATGAAGAAAAAACACAACGCATTAAGCGAATTTATAAAAATATTATAAAACTGGATGAAGAATCTACTCAAAAAACCTATAATGATATTATGAAAGAATTTTCAAACAGACACAAATCATTCCTGAATATTTTAAAGGATACATTTAACCAGATAGAGCAACATCTGCCTGACAATCATCAACTCACAGAAACTCAGCAATTAGTATTGGCCAGCTATTTTGTAATGGAGTACTCCATAGAAGCTGCAGCGCTTTTTAATCCGTCTTTAGTTATACATCCGGTTCAGGATAATAAAGATAAATTAAAAATATTAATAAGTTTGCGCGCTACAGGAGAAGGCCATATTTCCAGTATTGAGTTTGTTGAGGGGTATATAGGTCAAAATGGAGAGCTAGATTTAATTGATCGGGAATCAAGTTGCAATTTACCTAAATTATGCGTTGCAGATATTGAAAAAAGTGTTCTTGAGTTTAATGACGATGTTTCATTAAATGAACAGGTGATATTTCCCTTAACCCGGGATGAATCGAATGGTATAGAAGATGTCCGTTTTGTCAAATTTGAGGATGGAAATAATGAAAATTCATATTATGGCACTTTTACTGCGTATGATGGAAAGCTGATCAAATCCAAACTTATTTGTACCAGGGATTTTAAAAAATATACAATCCGTTCAATGAAAGGCTCCGCTATAAGTGATAAAGGTATGGCTTTATTTCCTAGGAAAATTAATGGCAAATACGCGATGATTTCAAGACAAGATGGGGAAAATATTAGAATAATGTTCTCGAAGGACATATTGTATTGGGAAAGTTCAGAAATAATCCAGGAACCTGAATTTCCCTGGCAGTTTGGTAAATTGGGCAACTGCGGTTCTCCTATTGAGCTGGATGAAGGATGGCTGCTACTTACACATGGAGTGGGATCATTGCGTAAATATGTAATTGGCGCTTGTTTGCTCGATTTAAATGATCCATCTAAAGTTATCGCTAAGTTAAAGGAACCATTACTTAGTCCAAATAAAGATGAACGGGAAGGCTATGTGCCGAATGTGGTTTATTCCTGTGGAGGAATACTTCACAATAGACAGATTATTTTACCTTATGCCATGTCCGATTCAGTTTCAGGTTTTGTTACTGTTGATGTGGCTGCGCTGGTAAGCCGCATGAAAAAATATTAAAGATTATTAATTTGGAAAATACAATTACAGATCGGTTCCGTCCAAAAATTCATTTTGCACCTAAAACGGGCTGGCTGAATGATCCCAATGGACTGGTCTATTATAAGAGTGAATATCATTTATTCTATCAGCATATTCCGGATCGAATCGATCATAATGGAATTCTGCATTGGGGGCATGCCAAGTCAAAAGATCTGTTGTATTGGGAACATCTGCCTATTGCGCTTTATCCTGACCAGAATGGTGATATTTGGTCCGGCTGCATTGTTGTTGATAAAATGAATTCATGTAAACTTCAGTCAGGCAAGGAAAATGTTTTTGTAGCGATATTCACTCAGAACAATAAAGGTTTGCAGGAACAAAGTCTGGCATTTAGCAACGATGGTGGAATGAGTTGGACATTATTTGCTGATAATCCGATTGTTGCAAATCCGGGAATAAAAGATTTCCGCGACCCAAAAGTGTTTTGGCATAAGAAATCAGAACGCTGGATTATGATATTAGCAGCCGGTCACTTAGTGCGGATATACAATTCTCAGAATTTATTGAACTGGAATTTTTTAAGTGAATTCGGCGAAGGTGAAGGCTGTCAAAAAGGAATTTGGGAATGTCCGGATCTATTTAAATTGAATGTATATGGACAAGAATCCCTGGAAAAGTGGGTAATGCTGGCAAGTGTTCTGGATGGCTCACCGATGAATGGTCCCGGCGTGCAATATTTTATCGGAGAATTTGATGGACATAGTTTTGTAAATGATAACCATCCTGAGATAAATTTATGGCTTGACCAAGGAAGTGATTGTTATGCGGCGACTACATTCTCAAATCTTCCTGATCGAGATCAGAGACAAATATGTATCGCCTGGATGAATAACTGGAAATATGCCAACGATCTTCCAACTGAAAATTGGCGGGGTATGATGACTATTCCGAGAGAATTTAGTCTAAAATATAAGGCGGATAAAATCAACCTTTTTTCCATCCCTGCTTACAAAAGAAAAAAAATTATAAATAAAAAGACAGAAATTGAAAAGCAAAAAATATCATCATCAAATATACTATGTCTGTTAAAGCATAAAATTATTACGCCATTCGAACTGAAAATAAATCTTAAGAATAATATGGCTACAGAATTTGGGATTATATTTAAAAATGCTCTTTCTGAATGTGTGATAGTGAAATACAATTATAATGAGAGCAATTTATTAATTGACCGCAGTAAATCGGGTTTGACAGATTTTAACTTGGATTTTGCTAAAAAAGAAAATTCTGCGCCGTTAGTTGTTTCAAATAAAGAATTGAGTTTGAATATAATTGTTGATGTGTCTTCAATAGAAGTATTTGCTGAAAACGGACAGATCGTTTTAACTAACCTGATATTTCCTACCAAGCCTTATGATAATATTTATGCTTATACATTAGACGGTGAAATAAAGATTATACAGTGCAGTATTTGGGAATTCTCTTAGTTAATGCGGTGATTATTAAAAAGAGGATATAATTAGGGTTTCCTTAAAAAGTCATAACATATTATAAATATTATGATTAAGGGTTATAATTTTGTATATTACTGCAAAGAAAATGG
>JAFGKZ010000009.1 GCA_016928315.1 Calditrichaceae bacterium | reverse complement strand
TCCATGATGATCAGCATGGTACGGCGATTATTTCGGGCGCCGCTCTCTTAAATGCGCTCGAACTCCAGAAAAAGAAAATTCAAAATGTTAAAGTAGTGTTCAGCGGAGCAGGTGCAGCAGGCATTGCTTGCGCTAATCTCTATATCAGTCTGGGTGTAAAAAAGGAAAATTTGTATCTGGTTGATTCAAAAGGATTAGTTTACCCCGGCCGTAAAGAAGGCATGAATCCTTATAAGGAACGATTGGCTAATGGTAAAGGTCCTGCCAATCTTGCTGATGTTATAAAGGGCGCTGATGTTTTTGCGGGCGTTTCCGTAGCCGGCCTGGTTACAAAAGAAATGGTTAAGTCGATGGCTGATAAGCCAATTATTTTTGCCATGGCTAATCCCGATCCTGAAATTACTTATCCGGACGCTACCAGCGTAAGAAATGATATTATCATGGCAACCGGACGATCCGATTATCCTAATCAGGTAAATAATGTGCTGGGGTTTCCCTTTATTTTCCGCGGCGCGTTGGATGTGCAGGCTCGTGCTATCAACATGGATATGAAAATTGCTGCGGTAAAGGCCTTAGCCAATTTAGCTAAAGAAGATGTGCCGGATTCGGTAATCCGCGCTTATGGCAACGAACCCATTCACTTTGGCAAAGAATAT
This sequence comes from Calditrichaceae bacterium, assembly GCA_016928315.1. GTDB lineage: Bacteria > Calditrichota > Calditrichia > Calditrichales > Calditrichaceae > JAFGKZ01. Next base: position 4,641 of record JAFGKZ010000009.1, on the reverse strand, counting down.
ATCATTCCCAAACCCTTCGATCCGCGCGTATTAACATGGGAAGCGCTTGCTGTGGCTAAAGCAGCGGTTGAATCTGGCGTAGCCAGAAAACCAATTGAAGACTGGGAAGAGTATCTGAATATTTTGGAAAGTAAACTCGGCAAGTCTTATGAAATTATGCGCAGTGTAATTGATAAAGCGAAAAAATTAAATAAACGGCTGATTTTTCCTGAAGGCGAGGAAATAAAAATACTCAGAGCTGTTCAAATTATTATTGAAGAAGAAATTGGAATTCCTGTACTCATTGGCAATCCGGATAAAATAAAGCAAATAGCCGAAGAAAATGAACTTGACATAAATAAAGCTGAAATTATTAATCCGAAAGAATGTAATAAGACTAAAGAGTATGCTACAGAACTATATAAATTGCGTCAGAGAAAGGGAATTACACTGACGGCAGCTGAGAGAATTTTACAGCAGGAACCAAATGATCTTGGTGTTATGATGGTGCGGATGGGTGACGCCGATGCCATGATTTCCGGTGTGAACCATTATTATCCTGAAGTGATACGACCCGCTCTGCAAATTTTAGAAGTTGAAAAAGAGAAAAAAATTGTAGCCGGACTGTATGCTATGGTCTTTAAAAATGAAATGATATTCTTTGCTGATACAACGGTGAATATTGATCCCTCGGCTGAAACACTGGCGGAAACAGCCATTCTTTCGGCAGATGCTGTAAAAAGGATTTTCAATGCGGAACCGAAAATCGCTATGCTGTCGTTTAGCAACTTTGGCAGTGTTCGTCATCCGCGCACACATAAAATGGCTGAAGCTACCCGAATAGTTCAAAATAAAAGACCTGATATTATTATTGACGGTGAAATGCAAGTCGATCTGGCTCTGGATGCTGAGCTCATGACAACGAATTATACATTCAGTATGCTCCAGGAACGAGCCAATATTTTTATATTCCCATCCCTGGAAGCCGGCAACATCAGCTATAAATTGATGGCTCGTCTGGGCGGCGCGGAAGCCATCGGTCCAATTTTATTAGGATTGGAAAAGTCAGTACATGTATTGCAGCGGCATTGCGATGTGGAAACCATCGTGCGGATGAGCGCCATTGCAGCAACAGATACGGAGTAGATTGGTAACTTAGTTTTAAAGAAATATTTAAACATATTTATATTTTGGGATATTTATTTTTAAATTGGAGTGCTTGATATGGCTTGATATTATTTCATTTAATTATTTGCTTCATATAAATTATATGGAGGTAAATAGTCATGTCCGATACAAATTCATTTGTTGAATGCGCCAGGGGCGTGCTGCCAATTCTTGATGAGGTGGTAAGTTTACATAGTCCTGAGCGTATAATGCACAACATAGTTGAACAGTTGGTAAAAAATATTCACTGTAAAACCTGTGCCATCGTACAAATAAATCAGACAACAGATATTCTGGAAATTAGCAATTTTCACAATTTATCCTGGAAATTTTGCAAGGATTATCGCAAGCAGATTATCAGTCCTGTAATGCGTAACCTAATCTGGCAGAATGAACCGATCCATATTCCAAATTATGCTAAAGCAACGCATCTGGCTGAAGAATTAAAAATGGAAAATGATTTTGTTTCGTGTATTGCGGTACAGCTTTCAGCCAATCAACAGCCATTGGGTTTTTTGTACCTGGATAGTGATAAGGCAAATCATTTTTCCGAAAAGATGCAGTATCTGATTCAAATGTATGCCCGTATTATCAGTATGTGCATATTTAATGAACGGATGACTGAAAAATTAAAACGATTACAACTGGAAGATAGTGAATCAGGCGCCATGCGTTACGAACAGTTTTATCCCCGTATGCAGGAACTTTTCCATCGTTCGCACCGGCTGCATGAAAGTTTATCTGTTATATTGATTGATATTGCTCATTATGGCGGGATAATTCAAACATACGGCCTGGATGTTGCCAAAGAATTGCTGCAGCAATTTGTAGTATTAATGAAAAATAATTTGAGACCCTACGATCCGATTACCCGGTTTGGCGCAGATAAATTTCTGATAGTTCTTCAGGCTACAAATTGTGACATTGCCTATAAAGTTACTCAAAGGATTAATCTGCTCTTTAAAACTGCCGAGTTTACGGAACAGAAGTTAAAGTTAGCCGTCACTATTGGTGTTGCAAATTATCCTGAAAATTGTGTGACGTTAAATGGTTTAATAAATGCGGCAAAACATGCTTTGCTGGAATCAAAAAGGCATCAGGAAAAAGGTGGGATTGCCATGTCCGAAGGTAAATTTGATTAACCTGAATAGTTCGCAGCCACCCGTCCGGCCAACACCGGACAGGCTAAGACTCAATGGCACAAAGTTATTAAAATATTGGAGTTATGCAGGAATATAAGTTTTCATACACTAAAACTTTGTTTTTAAGTATAATTCTTATAACCTTATTATTTTTAAGGATTGAGTGCCTTCGTGGCAAATGTTTATGAATAATCCGGATTAAGGAATTCACATGTTAAAAAATTTTAATGAATTATTAAATCGATTAAATACACAGAAAAAGAAAAAGATTGTTGTAGCTATGGCTGAAGACAGTGATGTACTATTGTCGCTGGAAAAGGCGCGTTCTGGCGGCTTAGCGGAAGCAGCACTCATTGGTTCAAGAAAACTATTAGATATGATTGCCATAGCAAAAAACCTGGATTTGTCCAATTATGACATTATCAATAATGAAGATGAAAAATCCTGCATAACCGAGGCCGTGCAAATGGTAAATAGGGGTGAAGCTCAGGTTCTGATGAAAGGTTTATGCAGCACAAAATTATTCTTAAAGGGCATACTGGATAAGGAATCCGGTTTAAGAATGTCGCCGGTTCTTTCGCACTTAGCGATTTTTGAAAGTCCGAATTACCGTAAATTATTGATGATGAGCGATGCAGCTATGAATATAGCGCCGGATCTGGATGAAAAGATTGCCATTACCAATAATGCTGTTACTGCGGCGCTTTCTTTGGGGTACAAGCAGCCCAAGGTAGCTATACTTTCCGCGGTCGAAAAAGTAAATGCCGCCGGTATGCCTTCATCCGCCGATGCCGCAATCATAGCAAAAATGGCTGAACGCGGACAGATTAAAAATGCGATTATTGACGGACCTCTGGCGGTGGATAATGCTTTATCCGAACATGCAAACGCAGTTAAAAATTTGATATCACCCGTTGGCGGGGATGCCGATATTTGCATCGTACCAAATATTGAATCTGGTAATATTTTTTATAAGCTGCTTACCGTTTTGGGTAATGCGCAGGTAGCCGGAATTGTTTTAGGAGCTAAAACACCCATCGTATTAACCTCGAGAGCGGATTCCGATCAATCCAAATTTTTATCCATTGCAGCGGCTCTAACTATTAGTTAAAGGATTTTATTATGCCCGATAAATCATACGCTATCCTGGTTGTCAATCCGGGATCTACAACCACTAAAGTTTCTTTTTTTGTAGATGAAAAGGAAGAATTCCATAAAGTTATTACGCACAATATAGAAGATTTGTCGCGATTTAATAAATCGTCTGATCAGGATCTTTTCCGAATGGAAATTATTGTGAAGGTGCTGCGTGAGAATAATATCGATTTAAATTCCATTGGCGCTGTTGTTGGGCGCGGCGGTTTGCTGCGACCTATCGAAGGCGGCACGTATATCGTGAATGAACAGATGATTGCCGATTTGAAACACGGCCATCTGGGCGACCACCCTTCTAATTGCGGCGGATTGATTGCCTATGCCATCAGTAAAGCTCTGGGTTGTCATGCCTATATTGTCGATCCGGTTGTAGTTGATGAATTTGAACCTTTAGCCAGAATATCAGGGATGCCGCTGATTTCCCGACGCAGTCTTTATCATGCTTTGAATCAGAAAGCAATCGGTCGTGAAACGGCATTAAAGATTGGCAAAAAATATGCTGAAATCAATATCATTGTAGCTCATTTGGGCGGTGGTATTACGGTAGGCGCTCATAAATGCGGACGGGTTATCGATGTTAACAACGGACTTGATGGAGACGGTCCATTCAGCCCGGAACGCAGCGGTCAGGTACCTGTTGGTGATTTGATACGCGCCTCGTTTTCAGGAGAATACACCCATTCCGATATGAAAAAATTAGTACTCGGACACGGCGGAATGATTGCATATTTGGGAACCCATGATTTGCGGGTTGTGGAAGACCGTGTAAATAAAGGTGATGGGGAAGCTGCGCTAATTTATGAGGCGATGGCTTATCAGGTGGCAAAGGAAATCGGCGCCTGTGCCGCGGTATTAAAAGGTGATGTTCAGGCGGTTTCAATAACGGGTGGCCTGGCCCAAAGTAAGCAATTTGTGGATTTAATTATTGACCGTATCGCATTTATCGCCCCTGTTTATGTTTTTCCGGGTGAACAGGAAATGAAAGCTCTGGCGCTTGGCGCTTTACGCGTTCTGCGAGGTGAAGAAGAAGCAAAAATATATTAATCCCGGAAATTACTGTAACCTTTTTTTGTTATAATTCATCTAAATTTCTTAATAGTAATTAATTGAGAATATGAATGACCAGTTGAATTATTAATTTATTGAAACATGGGAAAAACTCCGTAAATTTTATTTAGTCTAATAAAAACAAGGAGTT
>JAFGKZ010000125.1 GCA_016928315.1 Calditrichaceae bacterium | reverse complement strand
ACACCAAACCTATGATGAATTGAAAGAGTTAATCGATCATATTGGAAAAATACATGATCAATTCAGACCAAAACGCAGCCATGAGCACCAACTCCTTTTAAATACTTTGGATCGATTGGTAAAATCGCTTAATGAAGAATGTCAGAAAGATGTAAAGTTTGATTATAAAAATCTTGAAGGCAGTACGATTCCCTTCCAGCGACGTTTGCTGATCCGTGATATTTTAGTACAGCTTATCCGAAATTCCATGTATCATGGTATTGAATCGAAGGATGAAAGAAAAGCATTAAAAAAACCTGAAAAAGCCAGAATAACCGTATCCGGCTATGCTGAGGATAATGCTTATATAATCCATTATGAAGACGATGGCCGTGGTTTGGATACTAAGAAATTATTAGACAAGGCCCGAGAATCAGGTATTTGGCCTAAAAAAGAGATTGACAGTTGGAATGACGATCAAATTTGTGAGACCATTTTCCATGCCGGAATATCCACTGCTGAAAAAGTTAGCATCACTGCAGGGCGCGGCATAGGTATGAATATCATTAAGAAAAAATTGGATAAAATTGGCGGCGAAATCAGTGTATTGACAGAACCAAATCAATCTACACGATTTGAAATATTAATACCGTTGGCGCAAGAAGTCGTAAAAGCTGATTCATAAAGAATCAGCTTTTTACAATATTTTTAAGAAATCCCATCAACTCATCGGCAAATTCCTTCCGTTTAAGTCCAAATTCCACCATAGTCTTTAAATAATCTAATTTATTGCCGATGTCATAGCGCTTTCCTTCTATTCTATGAGCATATATTGATTGGAACTCTCCCATCCGGATCATAGCATCGGTTAACTGCAGCTCATTGTTTTTTCCCGGCGGTGTATCTTCCAGCGCCTGGAAAATTTCCGGCGTAAGAATGTATCTGCCTGCAAAGGCTAAATTGGATGGACTTTTATCTACATCCGGTTTTTCAACCATTTCTGTGACTTGCCATAATGTGTCTGTTAACTTCTTACCACCAATAACACCATATCGAAATACAATTTCTTGTGGTACTTCTTCAACTGCCACAACGGATTGATTGTACTGTTCATATAAATCAATTAACTGCTGGGTAACTGGTATTATCGAATCGATAATCGTATCCCCAAGCAGCACAGCAAAAGCTTCATTGCCAACATGCTGGCGGCCATAACTGATAGCATCACCAAGGCCGTTTAACTCTTTCTGACGTATATAATGAATATTGGCCATATCTCCGATATGACGAACGGCATTATAGGCATCCTCATCCTGCTTTTCCTGTAATATACTTTCCAGCTCCTGGTTACGATCGAAATGGTCTTCAATGGCCCGCTTTCCTTTCCCGGATACAATTAATATATCATCAATGCCTGAATCGACCGCCTCTTGTACAACAAACTGGATCGTTGGCGTGTCAATAATAGGTAACATTTCTTTAGGTTGAGCTTTAGTTGCCGGTAAAAATCGCGTTCCTAATCCGGCAGCAGGTATTACAGCTTTTTTAATCATTTTTTTATGCCTTCTCTATTTTATAATATATATGGTTTAATTATACGGGCTTTTATCTTCTTCATTTCCACAATTAAACGTGTAAGCATTTCATTATCATCATAAATTCCAATAATTGATCCGCCTGAACCGGCAAATTTTGCAGATGCCCCGCACGCTCGTGCCGTTTCAACCAGTTCCCTGTTACTTTCGCTTATATTCATTATTCTGGAACGAAGGTCAAAATTTGTATCCATAATTTTTTTCAGCTCACTCATTTTACCCTGTTTAATGAGTTCTTTACCGGTTGAGGCTAAATTACCAATTTCAGAAAGGGTATTTATTACTTCTATATCACCTTTATCATAACGTGTTCGAATATCGTTCAGCACGGCTCCAGATACTTTACTAAGTTCTGTTTTATAAGCAATATAAAGATTGGATAATCGTTTTGGATCGACAGATTCATAATGACCGTAGCGGTGTTTGAGTATATATTGCTTTTCAAAATCCATAAAAACGCAACCCTGATATACCTGGATAACACGATCCTGTAATCCGGCATTAATGCCTAATTCTTCAACTTCGGCATTAAGAATGATTGTCGGCAGCATTTCCTTTGGCACTTTAACATTATAAAACCGCAACAATGCTTTCATTGTAGCGGTAATGATTGCACTCGATCCGGCAAGTCCTACCTGCCGTGGAATACTGGATCGGTAACGGATGGTAAAATTTTTATTCTCAATCTGGATTGAATTTTCCTGACAATACTGAAAAAACTTTTTAATAGCTGCTTTGATCAAACGATCACCGCCGTAATATCCGTGTAACTTAATTCGCTCAACAAGAGAATGAATATTGTTATAGGTATTCGTATCTTCAGGCTGGGCTTCAATAATTAATTCCGGACTTTCATAAAGGGATACATGAGCGCCAAAGTTCTTAACACTGATAGAGATGGTTTTACCAAAATAACCATCCGACGGATTGCCTAAAAATCCGGCGCGTGCATAAGCCCGTTCTTCAATAATCAATTTTATTCTCCATCATATACTAATTTCCCGGCAAATGAAATACTAATTTTTGTTCGATATTTACTACTGATTAAATTTAGTCTATCTTCTGGCCTTTTTAACTTCGTCAACAAATTTCTTCGCGTTCTCAGATAAAGCAGACCAGTCAGAATCAGATATCAGGTTTTTATTTAACAGAGCCGTGCCAACGCCAACGCAACAGGCGCCACAGCGAATAAATTCTCCCGTATTTTCAAGTGAGACGCCGCCGGTCGGCGTCAAACGAATCTGTGGGAGTGGTCCATGAATATCTTTAAAAAATTGCGGACCAAGCGCTGTTGCCGGAAATACCTTTACCACATCGGCGCCATTTTCCCAGGCATGCAGAATTTCTGTTGGTGTAAATGCACCCGGAAAAACTGCTTTATCATAACGATGTACGGTTTTTATCATTTTTATGTTGGTTACCGGACTGACAACAAACTGAGCGCCGGCCAATATGACCGCCCGGGCTGTTTCTGAATCCAGTACCGTCCCGGCTCCAATCAAAAAATCAGTTCCTACTTTTTTGGATATTTCACTTATAATTTCAATGGCATTAGGTGTAGTCATGGTTATTTCCATAGCCCTAATGCCGCCTTTTGCGAGTGCCTCAATAATTTTCGTTAATTTCTCTTTACCGGTTAAACGGATGACGGCAACTACGCCGCTTTCAATTATATTCTTAACAATTACTTCTCTGTACATAAAAATGACTCCACTGAAAAAATATTCGTTTATTTTATTATAAAAAATCTTCCCGCATTGGAGAAAAAGAATCAATGATAATCCCGTCTTCTAAACATTTAACTTCATGATCTGCATTGGTTGGCGCAATAAAGGCATCACCCGCATGCAGAATTTCAATATTTCCGGCGATGTTCACTTCAAATTTACCGGAAAGTATGTATGATACCTGTTGGTGGGCATGCTGATGTTTATATCCGATAGAGCCTTTTGTAAAAGATACTTTAACCAGCATAAGATTGGAATCATGTCCAATGATTTGACGCGTTACACCTGGAAACATTTCTTTCGTTTTAAAATCGCTTGATTTTATATGTGTTTTCATACGGCATCGATATTTAGTAATAACTGTTAATTTATCGCAAATATAGGCATTAGCTGTATATCTCTCAATTTAAATTTCATTAAAGTAGGAGGCGGAACATAAATAAATTGTGCCGCCGACCTCTCACACCACCGTATGTACTTGCGTGTACGGCGGTTTCCTT
>JAFGKZ010000124.1 GCA_016928315.1 Calditrichaceae bacterium | reverse complement strand
AAGTGATTACTTTGAAAGCAATGTATGTTTAATTATCAAAAAACTGTAAATGAAATATTTGATCTTCAGCAATATGCTATTAAGCTGGGGTTGGATAATATACAGGCTTTAATGAAAGAGCTGGGCAATCCTCATCAGGCCTATCCGGTTATTCATATAGCTGGCACCAATGGCAAGGGATCTACTAGTTTTTTTATTGCAAAAATATTAGAAAATACCGGATTAAAAGTCGGATTATACACCAGCCCGCATTTGGCAGATTTCCGCGAACGTATACAAGTTAACGGTGCGCAGATTAGCGAAGAAGGCGTAATAGATTTTTGGCAGCAGATTAAAACTGCCGTTCTCGCAAGAAAAGCCACTTTCTTCGATACGACCACAGCCATGGCCTTTAATTATTTTCATAATCAGCAAGTTGATGTTGCTGTTATCGAAACCGGATTGGGCGGACGGCTGGATTCCACCAATATTGTCAATCCGAAAATAGCGGTTATTACGCCCATCCATTTTGATCATGAAAAACAATTAGGCGGCACACTTGAGCAAATAGCCGGAGAAAAAGCCGGTATTATTAAAAAAGGGACCACGGTAATTTCCGCCGAACAGAATTATGAAGCGTTAAATGTCCTTAAAAAAAAATCTACTATCGCTGAATCTTTTATCTACCTGCCCGGAGTTTTAAACGTTGAATTATTATCCGATTCTCTCGAAGGAATGATATTTTCGCTTAAGGATGATTATAATCAGCAAATCTTTAAGACGCTTCATTGCCGGCAATTGGGCGATTTTCAACTGAACAACATAGCCGCAGCTTATTTCACCAGCCGTATGTATATGGAAAATACAGGTATAACATTCAAAACGGATCAGTTTGAAAAAGCAGTAACTGAAAATCAGTGGGCAGGACGGTTACAATTGATTCGAAAAAAGCCGAATATTATTTTCGATGTTAGTCATAATTTTATCGGTATTCAAAAAACACTGCACTATCTAAGCGGATTAATCAACTCTGAATCATTGCATATCTTAATTGGGCTCGTTCAGGATAAAGACTATTTATCCATTGCAGAAGTAATCAGTCAATACGCCCGAGAGATTATCATAACCGAGCCGGACACGCATCGTAAACTGGACGGCCAACTTTTAGTCTCAGCATTAAAAAAATCAAAAAGTCGAATTAAACTCATTAAAGATTTAAATGAAGCATACGAATCCTGCATAAAGCAACTGCACGGAAAGGATACACTTTTAGTCATTGGAAGTCATTATCTCATTGGCGCATTATTGAAAAACCAAAATAATTTGACATATTGAAGGAGCATACATATATTTGAGCAATATTTTGTGACAAGTGCCTGAATACAGTTTCACTTACCTTGAACTAATATCGAAAATTCATCAATAGAAATAATCTTAATTTCGTCTTTCACATATTTTTTATAACTAAGAGGTCTTAATCATGTTAGATATTGAAGAGTTAAAAGAGAAAAAAATCACTGAGCTATCCAAAATTGCTCAGGATATGAATATCAGCGGCTTTTCTGGCTTAAAGAAATCCGAGCTGATCTTCAGAATTCTCGAAGAACAGACAGCACAGGAAGGGCTTATCTTTTCGAAAGGTGTGCTGGAAATATTACCGGACGGCTACGGATTTCTCCGTTCGCAGAATTACAGTTACCTGCCTGGTCCTGATGATATATATATATCGCCATCGCAAATCAAACGGTTTGGCTTGCGTACCGGCGATACGGTTACCGGACAGATACGTCCTCCAAAAGATAATGAACGTTTTTTTGCTCTGCTCAGGGTTGAAGCGGTAAATTTTGAAAGCCCGGACAAGGCTCGCCAGCGCAATTTGTTTGACACACTGACACCGCTCTATCCTAATGAACGCATCAATATGGAAACCACCCGCAAAGACTATTCGACCCGAATAATGAATTTGTTAACGCCGATTGGCAAAGGACAGCGTGGTTTGATTGTAGCCCAGCCCCGCACAGGTAAAACTATTTTACTTCAGAAAATAGCCAACGCCATTACACAAAATCATCCTGAAGTTGAATTGATGGTCTTATTGATCGATGAACGCCCGGAAGAAGTAACCGATATGGAACGTTCCGTCGATGCAGAAGTAGTCAGTTCAACATTTGATGAGCCGGCTGAACGCCATGTTCAGGTAGCGGATATGGTTTTAGAAAAAGCCAAACGTCTGGTTGAGTATAAAAAAGACGTGGTTATACTTTTGGATAGTATTACCCGTTTAGCCCGCGCCCATAACACGGTTGTACCGCACAGTGGCAAAATTTTATCCGGCGGTGTGGATTCCAATGCTCTGCAAAAACCAAAACGGTTTTTCGGTTCTGCGCGAAATGTGGAAGAAGGCGGTAGTTTAACCATTATGGCCACAGCATTAATCGATACCGGTTCCCGGATGGACGAAGTAATATTTGAAGAATTTAAAGGTACCGGTAATATGGAACTGGTTCTTGATCGTCGTCTGACAGATCGCCGTATTTTCCCATCCATAGATATCAATAAATCCGGAACACGCAAAGAAGAACTCCTGCTCAGTCGTGAAGAACTTTCACGTATTTGGGTATTGCGGAAATTACTCAATGAAATGAATATTATCGAAGGTATGGAATTTTTACTGGAGAAGATGGCCGAAACTAAAAGCAATACGGATTTTCTGCGCAATATGAATTCTTAAAAACATATTTGTAATTTTTAACAGATTGCCTTATATTTGTGAGCTAAATTTTTGGTCAAGGAGTTTGGAAATGAAAAAAGAGATTCATCCTAAATATGAACTGGGGACGGTTAGCTGTGCTTGTGGAAACACCTTTCAAGTCCATACAACTGTTGGTGATATGAAAGTTGAAATTTGTTCCAACTGTCATCCATTTTTCACCGGTAAACAGAAGTTGGTTGACTCTGCCGGTCGTGTTGAAAAATTCATGAAGAAATATAACCGCAAGTAACTACGTTACAGTCTGCAAAATTTTACTAAACGGGATGATATCCTCAAAAGATTCATTCCGTTTTTTTAATCCCAAAAATCCGAGAGTGCTGCATGGCAAATAATAATGAAGAAAAAATAATGCCGGTTGGCGGACAGGCTGTAATTGAAGGTGTGATGATGCGTTCACCGAAACGCATAGCGACAGCTATTCGCAGAGCGAGCGGTATTATAGAGGTTAAATCTCAGGAATTTAAATCTTTATCAGAGCGCTATAAAATTCTAAATATCCCCATACTCCGCGGGGCCATTACCCTTTTTGAAGTAATGATTATCGGTATTAAAACCCTGCAGTGGTCAGCGGACAAAGCTATGGAAGATGAAGAAGAAAAAGAAATCGCTGAGGGTAAAAAGGAGAAGAAGAGCGATAAAAAAGCTGGCATGAGCACCCTGAGCGCTATCCTTACGATAACAATTGCTTTAGCCATTGGTATCGGCGCTTTTATGGGATTACCGCTGCTGCTGGCAACCTATGTATTCGATATCGAGACCCAGGCGCTGGCATTTAATTTTGTTGCGGGTATTATTCGAATTCTGCTTTTTCTGGCCTATGTCTGGGGCATATCATTTATGAAGGATGTCCATCGTTTATTTCAGTACCATGGCGCTGAACATAAAACTGTTTTCGCTTTTGAAGATAAGGTTTTATTATCGCCTGCTAATGTACAAAAATTTACAACCTTTCATCCTCGATGCGGTACCAGCTTTTTAGTGATTGTATTATTGATCAGCATTTTCTTTTTCTCATTTGTCGATGCGATCGTTTTAATGTGGTTGGGAAAAATTAATTTATTGATTCGATTAGCCACGCATTTACCGCTTGTTCCTTTTGTTGCAGGATTAAGTTACGAGGCGTTAAAAGCATCGGCAAAAAAAGTTGATAATGCCATTGTCCAGGCTCTAATATATCCGGGACTGGCATTACAGCGCATTACGACGCAGCAGCCGGATGATGAACAGTTGGAAGTTGCCATTGTCGCCTTACAAGCAGCGCTCGGTGAAGATTTAAAAGATGAACTTGCCGCTCCACCGGAAGTTAAATCAGAGATATTACCGGTTACTGCGTAGGATTAATCTATGAAAGATAAAATTTTACATTTAATCGATCGCCTGAATAAACTAAATGAGCAGCTATCCGATCCGGACGTTCACTCCGATCAAAAACGCTATCGTGAACTTTCCCGCGAGCATAGCGATATATCCAAAATAATCGAGGTCGGTGAACCCTACTTAAAAGCTTTAAATAACCTCGAAGGCAATAAGGCAATCATTAAAGAAAATGAAGATGCTGAACTCGTTGAAATGGCCGAGGTAGAGCAGGAAGAACTGGAAGAAAAAATCGAGGAAATGGAAGAAAAACTGAAGTTGCTGCTCATCCCCAAACATCCGGATGATCATAAAAATGCGATAATGGAGATCCGTGCAGGAACCGGTGGTGACGAAGCCGCCATATTTGCCGGTGATTTGTACCGTATGTATTCAAAATTCTGTGAAACAGAGGGATTTAAAACCGATACGATGAGTTCAAGTATATCCGAACGCGGTGGTTTTAAAGAAATTATTTTTAATATAGAGGGCGATCACGTTTATGCCCGGCTTAAATTTGAAAGCGGCGTCCATCGTGTCCAACGGGTGCCGGAAACCGAAACGCAGGGCCGGGTGCACACTTCTGCTGTATCTGTTGTCGTATTACCGGAAGCTGAGGAAGTGGACATCGAAATCGATCCTAATGAACTGCGTATCGATGTGTTCCGATCCAGCGGTCCGGGCGGCCAGAGCGTAAACACTACCGACTCTGCCGTGCGTATCACGCATATACCAACCGGATTGGTTGTGACCTGCCAGGATGAAAAATCCCAATTGAAAAATAAAAATAAAGCCTTAAAGGTATTGCGAACCCGCCTGCTGGATATGGCTGTATCCAAACAGAATTCCGCCATTGCCGCCCAGCGTAAATCCATGGTGGGATCGGGTGATCGCAGCGCTAAAATTCGCACCTATAACTTTCCACAAGGCCGTGTAACCGATCACAGAATTGGTTTAACGTTATACAAACTGGATCGAGTTATGGAAGGTGAAATCGATGAGCTGATCGAAACCCTTCAGTTGGCAGAAAAAACGGAACAATTGGAAGAAGTTGCCGGTTAAGCCTGCGGTTTTTTAAAAGCATTCCCTAAAAATTTATTGCCGAGAACCACACCTATAAAGGTAAAAATCGGAAATATAATAAGCGATTGAACCAAAATAATGGGTCCGGCAAATCCGTCATATTTCCCGGATTCCAGTTCTTCATATAATTCATCCCAAAGAGGAGGAAATTCTTCCAGCTTATCCATCATATTTTTAAGAAATTCAATATCCCAGTTGCCAACCATTTTGAAGACGATGTAATGAGCGATAAAGCTTCCAATAGCGCCGAATATACCGGTAAGTAAACCTAAATGAATCAGGCCGCCTAATCGGAATTCTATCGGTTCACTAGGCGACTGACTGCGATAATAATAGAATGCTGCAAATCCACCCAGAACGATACCCATACAGCAACAGGCGTTTATAAACTTGATATATGGTAAAGAATCCATTAACGCAGCGATAATACCGCCAATAATTGCGGATTGATATAATAAACGATTATCCATTTTTTAAATGAACCTTTTTTTAATAATGGTTTCTAAAAGAATACGAAACAGCAGCAGCCCAAGGATAAAACCGCTGAGTAAACGCAATTCAATTATATTATGGTAGAGATTAACATGCTCCAATAAAATTTCGATACTAAATAAAGAAACGGCCGCATAATAGATCCAATTAGGCCATTGCTTGCATGATTGTTTTATCCAGGCCAAAGCAAAAATAAAAAATCCGCCGAGATAAATACTAAAGCAGCGGGCACATACCGGCATAGGTAAATCATTTATAAAAAGACTGCGTTCCGGCAACTGGTGACATATCGGATCAGCTAAAAAATAGATAACTGTGCCGAAGTAATTGAGAAATAAATTACCCGATTGCATCAGAAGCGGCGCAGTTGTTATTGCCGCCAGCGAGAGTCCAAGTAGAATAGTTATAATCCTAATCATTATGTTTATTCTTAACTGCATGAATAAAAATAGGGAAAAATGGATACCCATGACAAAATTTTTTTCCTGTTGAATTTAACACGATATTTAAGTAAAATTAATTAGTATAAAAAAATATGATTTTTAATTCTATATTTTTTGAAGGAAAGGCATAGAATGAAATTCACTTATTTAATAACCTTTTGTCTGGCCGTATTGCTTTTAAACTGTGAAGGCAAACGCGGTCCAACCGGGCCGCAAGGACCTCCCGGATCTGCAACACGGTATGTGTATAGCGGAATATGCACCTCCGATGAGCATGATGTAAATATTGCCGAACTTCATTTGGCAGATTTTCCATCCATTAATTGTTATTATTACCTGGAAGGTTCCTGGTCTGAATTGTATTTAGACTATTCGAGTGATAGTGAAAGTATATATCCTTATGCCTTAATTGAAGAACAAAAAATTACTTTATATTTATTGAATGGATTGGAATATAAAATAGTACTGCTGATATAAATATTGAAAAATCCAATTCAGTATTAGATTATGGTTTATAAAGTGAATAAACGTAATTCTTTAAGAGATTTAATCAAAGTCTATATTTAAAACAAATATTTTTCTGATGTTTTTTATCAGGATTTACGAAAAAAACTTAAATATCTCGTTTCTTAATAAAAATCCATGATACAAAGTTTGTAAATATTCTTAAACGACTGCGGGATATGAAACCATAATTTATCCTGTCCATCCAATACTAACCAATGCTTAGATTTTTAAATCCCAACTTTTATAGTTATATTAAAGGACTATTTAAACAAAAAATGTAGCAAAGATTTTTGCTGAAATTACTTTTCACAGGTTTGATAACCAATCCGTTTACAAAAGTAAACAATCAGCATCTATCCCCCTTTGGAGGAAATAATGAAATTGTCACTTTCAAAAGAAAATGATAGTATCAGCCTTATGGGAATTATTCATTCTATTATATTTTTTGGTGTTTATTACCTTTATATCTGGTTGTTTGTCAATCCCGCTTTGTATTATCAGCAGCAGCAACCTGTTTTTCTTATCGATCGCCGTTTTTTTGATGAGTTCCTAAGTTATCCGGGCGGCCTTACTAAATATTTTGATGCCTTTATTTCCCAGTTCTATATATTCCCCTGGATTGGAGCTTTGTTCATAGTCGGTATTGTATGGCTGATTACATTATGCACCTCGGCAATTATTAAATCTGTTACAACAAAAAAAGAAATTATCTTCATTAAATACTTTCCAGCACTTTTATTATTATCATTGCATAGTTATTATGATTTTGCATTGTCAGTAGATATTGGGTTGTTAGTAGCATTACTTTTTACTGTACTCTATCTCAGGTTAAACCCTGAAAATAAATATATTCGTATTATCTTATCCCTGTTGTATATGATTATAACATTTCATATAGCGGCTGGATCCATGGTATTATTTGCCATTATTTGCTTACTGTATGAATTGATCCATAAGCGGAATTTACTCAACGCATTCATGTATTTATTTATTGGCTTGATTGTATTATATCTTGCGCCCTTTTTTTTCCTGATTCCAGCAAAAGATGTATTTTTAAATCTTATTACTTTTAAGGATAATCTGTCACCAGACATTATCCAATATATTTTATTTTTGTTTTATCCGGTTGCTTTCATGTACTATTTATATGCTTCTAGTCCTGAGCAAAAAACAGATAAAGGTAATACGATCATTAATAAAATATTAAATCTGTCAAATAATAGAATTCTACTAATTCTTCAACCAGTTATATTAATTATCCTGATTATCGGCATTGCCTGTTTTGCGGGTAACAAGGATAATAAATCGCTGCTTCAGATTGAATACTATGCTCATAATAAAGAGTGGAACAAAGTTCTGGACTGTGCCAAAGATAAAGTAAATAATAATATATTAATTGCTTTCCAACTAAACAGGGCGTTATATCATTTAGGTACATTGCCAGATTCTATGTTTGCATTCAGCCAGGTATGGGGAGAAAACGGATTAATACTTCCTTCAAGCGTGTCACATATTTATCCTCTGAAACGTAGCGACTTATTTTTCGAAATGGGCCATTTAAATGAAGCTGAACATATGGCCCATGAAGCCCTGGCCGTTAACGAAAATTTCCCGTGGATAATACAGCGGCTGGCTTTGTTAAACATTTTGAAGGGCAATGAACAGGCTGCAAGTAATTGTCTTTCTCTTTTAGATAAAACTGTTTTTTATAAAAACTGGTCTGCAAAGTATAAAGACTACATTGGAAATAAATGGATTTTAGCTAAAGATAAATATCTTTCAACAATTAAATCGAATGCACCTCATTCAGATTTCATCATGGATACGAACAATCCTTTTAACGATGTGGCCGCCATACTGAATCAAAAAAATCAAAACAAAATGGCATTTGAATACCTGATGATGTATTACTTGTTGAAAGGCGACCTTAATAAATTTATAGAAAATATTGATAAAATGGATACGTTTGGTTACAAATTAATTCCCCGACATTTTGAAGAAGCGATGATTCTTTATAAGGCACTGGGATATCCCAAACAATTCAGAATACAATCTGCTCATTCTGATCAAACCACATTACCGCGTTTCCGGGAGTTTCAGCAAATTATTGCAATGCATAATGGAAATAAAATCAGCGCTCAGAAAGATTTAAAAAAGAAATTTAAAAATTCATATTGGTATTATTTACTCTATGCGAAAAAGTAACTTATGAATTATGTTGGTCATTAAGAGGTATAGGATATGTTTAAATTATTAATATATATTCAAGTATTTTTCTTCAGTCTTCTTATCATTATAACAGCATCGTGTTCTTATAGCAATTTTGATGCAGATAATAATATTAATGAGGTGACAGAGTATCCAGTAATGGATCCTGATTATATTAATGTGGAAATTCCTCCAAATATTGCTCCGCTAAACTTTATTATTAAAGAGCAAGGTACTGATTATTATATAAAAATATATTCCATAAATGAAGATCCCATCGAAATATATTCTAGAGAATCAAAAATAAAAATCCCGATAAATCAGTGGAAAAATATTTTAACAAAAAATACTGGCAATGAACTTGCTTTTGATATTTATGTAAAAGGAGATAACGAAAACTGGAAAAAATATAAATCAATTAAAAATTCCATTTCAAAAGACCCAATTGACAGTCACATTGCCTATAGGCTCATCATGCCTGCATATAACTACTGGAATGAGATTGGCATCCATCAGCGAAATCTGGAAAATTTTAATGAATCGCCTATTCTGATAAATAAAATAACCGGTCAAAGTTGTATGAACTGTCATAATTTCCGTGGGAATGATCCGGATAATATGGTGCTGCACCTGAGAGCGGGCGATGCTTCCGGCACATTATTGGTTAAGGACGGAAAACCCCGAAAAATAAACACCAGCACCGATTTCAATAAGGCCGGCGCCTATCCATCCTGGCATCCCAATGGTAACCAGATTGCCTTTTCTGCCAACGACCTAATCTTATTTTTTCATGCTAAGGGTGTGGCCAGGGATGTATTGGACAAAGGATCTGATATCATAGTGTATGATATTAAGAAGAATATGGTAACTACATCGCCACAGATATCAGGATCTGAACGAATGGAAAACTTTCCCTGGTGGTCTCCAGACGGAAAATACCTGTATTATTCCAGCGCTCCTGGATTTAATACGTATGTAAGCGATGTTAATGGAGAAGGCCATCTGGATTACGATAGTATCCGCTATGATTTAATGCGCATTCCCTACGATGAAAAAAATGGAGAGTGGGGCCAGGCTGAAACTATACTATCCGCAGAAAAAACAGGATTGACTATTCTTGAACCGCGTATTTCGCCGGATGGTCGGTATGCTTTAGTAACCATGGGAAGATATGGAAATTTTCCGATTTATTTACCCGATAGTGATGTATACTTAATTGATTTGAACACCTTTGGATATAGACGATTGGAATGTAATAGTGATGATAGTGACAGCTTTCATTCCTGGTCAAGTAATGGACGCTGGTTTGCCTTTGCCAGTAAACGCAGAGACGGCGAACTCGGCCGAATTTATTTCAGCCATTTTAATGAAAACGGCAGGGTCGGTAAACCGTTTCTCATGCCCCAGGAAGATCCTGCCTTTTATAACACATTTTTTAAAAACTATAATGTACCGGAACTTATTAAAGGACCTGTTACTGTTTCGCCGCAGGAGCTCGCTCGTACGGCCTATGATAATGATAATATGTTAAAAGCACAGCTTGATCCGAAAGTTCAAGCCCGGATTAAAAATAATGAATTGGAAAAAAATAAACAAAATCAGGATAAGGATGATCATTTCCACAGTCAGCAATGAGAAGGCCGGCCTGTATTGAATTCAGCATGGAGAACAAAAATCTAATGAGCAGTAAAGCGACTATTAAGAAAGACGATTTTATTATTTATATAAATAAGATAGGTGATCAAAATTTATATTTGACTGCCTCCGTAACAGAAAAACCCAAAGATTTAAACACAACTGTTAAAACTATCTACCATGAATTAACAAAAATATTGCTTGAAGAGAATATGCGGATTGTGCATGAACGATTGTTTGGCAATGTGTCCTTACAAAAAGAAGTGATCGATTCCCGTCAACTGATTTTGGATGAAGGCGGAATACAAGATAATCTGCCGCTGACTTATATTGAGGGTCAGCCCTGCTGGGGTGTTGGGTTTTCTGGCCTGCAAATCCGTGCCGTTCACCCCGAAGGACCGGATGAAAAAGTCTGGACAATCTATGATAATTCTGAAGCCTGCGGAAGAGGCTGGAAACAAAACGGCAATACCTTCCTGATGTTACAAAATGTTCATGGCACCGAAACATCATATTATAATAATGATTTGAAAAAATCCCAAACCAAACATATGTTTGATCGTGCGGAGATGATATTGAAATCACAGGGGGCGGAATATAAGAATGTCGTCCGTACCTGGATATATTTGGCTGATATTCTGGACTGGTACGATCATTTTAATGAAGTGCGCAATGAAAAATATAAGCAGTTAAAGATGTTACCGGATTCCAACAACGGTTTTCTGGCCGAAGATATTTATATGCCGGCCAGTACAGGAATCGAAGGAAAAAATCCAATGAGAGCCGCCGGGGTTATGGATATTTTAGCCGTGATACCTCATGAGGATTTAAAAAAGGAAGTGCATCAAACAGCCGGGGTGAAACAAAAATCACCCTATCGTTATAAATCGGCTTTTTCCAGAGCTACTTCAGTTTACGACAAAGGAATTAAGCATGTACTGGTTTCCGGGACTGCGGCTATAGATGATAAAGGTATCAGTCTGTTCGAGAAAGATACCCGTGCCCAGATCATAAAAACCGCTGAAGTAATAGAAAACCTGGTTAAGGCTGAAGGCGCAACTATGCAGGATATTTATGAAGCTACTGTATTTTTAAAATACGCCAGGGATCTACCTCTCTACAAGAAAGTAGCAGAAGAAATTGGTTTATCAGAAATCCCACAGGTTATCATGGTTGCCGATGTTTGCAGGGATGAGCTGCTTTTTGAGATGGATGCTTCAGTAGCCATTAATTTTTAAAAAAAATGATTCTCAGTTGATCATAGATGAAATCAGATCCTATTATAAGGATCTGATTTTTAATTTCTTAAAGACAAAATTCCAGCTTATATCAGTGGACCGGCTTTAATTACATCATCACCCACCAATTCTTCATATACTTTAAAATTTTCCTTAAAGCTGGCAGCCAGCTCTTTGGCTTTTTTATCGTAGGCTTTTTTATCTTTCCAGGTGTCCTTTGGTATTAATACTTCTTTCGGTACACCCGGACATTTAAGCGGCACTTGTAAACCAAATATCGGATCGGCTTTAAATTCCACTTCAGCCAGAGCGCCGTCCAGAGCGGCATTTAACAACGCCCGTGTATGTTGAATCGACATGCGCTTGCCTACACCGTAAGGCCCGCCCGTCCAGCCGGTATTAATTAGCCAGCAGCGCACGTTATGTTTTTTAATTTTTTCACCGAGTAATTTAGCATACACACTGGGATGCTGTGGCATAAACGGCGCTCCGAAACATGTGCTAAACGTCGCCTGCGGTTCAGTCACGCCGCGTTCGGTTCCGGCAACCTTAGCCGTATAGCCCAGCAAAAAGTGATACATCGCCTGTTGCGGCGTTAATTTGGAAAGCGGCGGTAACACGCCAAACGCATCTGCAGTGAGAAACACAATATCCGTTGGATGCCCGCTTTTTCCGTCTTCTTTAATATTATCCAGATTTGTGATGGGATATGCGGCGCGGGTATTTTCGGTAAAGGTGTCATCATTCAAATCCGGTTTGCGATGATAGGAGTCGATAGCCACATTTTCCAGAATGGTGCCAAATTTACGCGTGGTGGCATATATAGCCGGTTCCGCCTCTTCCGATAAACGGATCACTTTGGCATAACAGCCGCCTTCAAAATTGAATACACCGTTATCGCTCCAGCCGTGTTCATCATCGCCTATAAGCGCACGGTCCGGATCAGCGGATAGCGTGGTTTTACCTGTTCCGGAAAGCCCGAAATAAATGACGGTTTTGCCTGATTTATTGATATTAGCGCTGCAATGCATCGGTAAAACTTTTTTATCGGGCATCATAAAATTCATTAAGGTAAAAGCTGATTTTTTTATTTCTCCCCCGTAACTGGTGCCGCCAATTAAGACTAATTTTTTATCAAAATTCAAAAGAATAAACGCTTCTGAGTTGGTATGATCCAGTTCCGGCACCGCGTGGAATTTGGGTAAATCAATAATAGTAAATTCGGGTTTATGAGCGGCTAATTCATCATCATTTTCAATGCGGACAAATAGATTGCGAACAAATAACGAGTGCCAGGCATATTCCGTTATCACCCGGACAGGCATTCGATGTTTCTTATCTGTACCAATATAACAATCCTGGACAAATACATCATCTCCCTGAAGATAAGCCTGCATACGCGCCCAAATCGAATCGAATCTTTTCTCATCAAATGGTCGATTTTCCTTGCCCCACCACACCTTTTGTTTGTTCTTACTTTCCTTTACAATAAATTTATCATTGGGTGAACGGCCGGTATAACTGCCTGTACGGACTACCAAAGGGCCAAGGTGCGATATCAAGCCTTCACGCCGCCGTACAACCTGTTCATAAAGCCAGGGCGTTGGCAGATTCCAGTAAACCGTGTTTAAATTCCTGAGACCAAGATACTCCAGATCATACTGGCCTTTTAATTCATGATGCTGGCTCATTCAACCTCCATTTATTTTTTATATAATATAATGATCAAATAACACATTGATGTATGGATTTTTCTAATACAAAAAACGTAAATTAAATTTCACATTTTTATGCACAAGGGTGTATTATAATACGAGATTGGATGAAATTCAAATTTTATTGACTGAGGAGTGCGGTTAATTTATCTGTTTTTTCCGGATCACCCAGTACAATAATTTTATCATTTTCTTTGAAGATGGTAGAAGAACTGGGATTGAACAGCATTTGGGAATCAGTTGCCCGTTTTACAGCAATGACTATCAACCCTGTTTTTTGGGGAATTTCAGCATCCTTCAAAGTTTTGCCGGTAATCTTTGCGCCTTTGGGAATGGTGATTTCTTCCATCCGATAGGAGAATTCATCGCTGCGCATCATCACTTCCAGAAAACTCACCACCGTTGGACGCAGCATAACCGCGGCCATCCGCATACCTTCAACAATATTTGGTGAGATAACATAACTGGCCCCGGCTTTATATAATTTATTTTCGGTATGAGAATCCACCGATCGCGAAATAATGATCATATTAGGATTAATTGATTTGGCTGATACGACAACGAATAGATTATCTGCGTCAATGGACAGTGTAGTAATTAAACCGCCGGCTTTTTCGATATTAGCCTCGTGCAGCGCTTCATCTTTAGTGGCATCACCGTTTAAAAAATACACTTCCGGATAATCGATTTCCAGCTCATCCACAAGCTCCTGATTATTTTCAATAACGACTAGCTGTTTTTTTGCCCGAATGAATTCTTCGATTACGGTCGTTCCGGTATCGCCCGCACCGCACAGAATGGTGTGTCCTTCCAATTTAGCTATTTCTTTTTTCATTTTTTGTCTCTTTCTTTTTGATAACAATTCATTTCGAACAAACAAACTGGTAACACTGGCCGAGAGCATAGCGATAACCATCATGCCCAGCACAATTATGAACATAGTAAATAAGCGGCCGGCAAGGCTTAATTCTGCTACCTCTTTAAAACCAACTGTTGAAAAGGATATGAACGTCATATACAGGGCATCAATCGGAGACCAGCCTTCAATTAGAATAAAACCTATCATGCCAATTATAATTAATATACTAGTAAACACGGCAACGGTAATGAAGTTGCGCCGCAGAGTCGTATCGGTTTTAAGCATAGATCAGTCTGTTATATTGTATTTCAGTTCTTTTATTGTAAGGACAATATAAAATGAATTTGGATTAAATGAAAGAATCAGCAACAGGATTATTTAACAAATGCAGCCATCTCATTCCATTTATCAGCAAATACGATTGTAGATATTTCTTTTCGCGACCGCTCGCCTTTTTCTGATTTTTGCATGTCTTCCGGTAGCGCATCCGCATTGCCATAATAACCAATAGCCATCATAGTCGTCGGTTCAAAATCTTCCGGAATATTAAATGTCTCCCGCGCGGTGTCCCGATTAAAACCGCCCATCTGATGCGTATACAATCCTTCTGCCATAGCCTGAATGGAAATATAAGCCGCCGCTTGTCCCAAATCATATTCCGCCCAGGCATTGATTTTATCATTTCGGGTAAATGATTTTTTACACACAAGCAGAACTAATATCGGCACAGTTTTACACCATTTCTGATTCCATTCGCTCAAACTATAAAAAATTTTATCCCAGGTTTCGCCCTGTCCTTTAATACCTGCCAAAAACCGCCAGGGCTGTTCGTTAAAACTGGAGGCTGACCAGCGGGCTGCTTCAAAAATGCGTTTAAGTTTTTCAGGTTCAACCGGTTTATCGCTAAAAGCTCTGGGACTCCAGCGATTTTTAATTTCGTCCAAAATTTTTACTGTTGTGCTGGCTGGTTTATTCATAAATTCCTCGACCTTTTGGATTATTAATTTTTATTAAGAATAATCTGCATTTTCCCCATACTGCTTAAAGGGGAAAAAGAATATTCAGCAATTTAATAAAATGAAGAAGAATAGAAAAAAAATTACGCTTTTTTAAGTGTGATGATCGGGGCTTCTGCCGGGCAGCCTAATCTAAACGGAAACCAGTGACCAACACCCGAAGAAGTGTAAAGTTGTGATTTACCCTTACTGTATTTTCCCCAGAGATAGTTTTCTTCCCACATGGGTTCAAAAATGCTGCGGTTATTGAATCCAAGCTGGGCGCCATGGGTATGGCCTGCCAGAACAAGATCGATATTAAAATCAGGAACGACATTCAATGCCTTGGGGCGGTGGCTCATTAAAATGCTAAAATCGTATTCCGGCTTATTGATGAGTATTTGTTTAATACTGCGTTCAAAAAACGGCACATTATCCGTATGCATCCGAACCGGATCATCCATACCGCCTATAAGTAATTTTACGCCATTAACATTAACTATATGATGATTGTTCAGAAGTAAAGGGATCGGGCTGGTATCAATACGGCGTCGCACTTCCTGAATGCCGCGGAAGTATTCATGATTGCCCACCGAAACCAGTTTAGGATAAGTCGATTTCTTTTGATCGATTAATTTCAGGGCGTCGGTCAACTGACTCAAATCATCGGCGACATCGCCGGTAATTACGACTAAATCAACCGATTCACTTTCAGCATTCAGCAGCAATCGTTCCAAATCATCCAACTGATAATAGTAACCTAAATGCAGATCGCTCAGATGCCATATTTTAAACCCATCAAGTTCTGTGGGCAGATTCTCAAAAAACATATCAATCCCGGGTATTTTAACATTCTGAAATGCTCCGGCAAATCCATTGGTAGTCGTACCGATAGTAAATACGGGCAATGCGGCTGCCGCTGTTTTTAAAAATAATCTTCTATCCTGATTGTATTTTAGTATATTTGAATTCTTTTTTCTTTTAGGGATATAATTACTGATTTTGCCCATCAGTAAAGAGACCGGCATTGTTAAAATCATAATTAAAGAAACTATCATAACAATAGAAAGACCGGTTACCCCCGTGAAAAGTAAATACTTCCATTTAAAGGCAAGCGCCGCTCCAAACAATAGATAGAAAAACCATCCGGTATAAGGCAGATATTTGGCAAATTTATCAAGGAAAGAAAACTCCCATATATTCTTATTTCCATGGCGCAGCAAAGCCCTTGCCCCAAAGGTTAACAGGGTTAAAAAAACCAACATTACAATTGCGAATACTACTGATCTCATTTATAAATCCTGATTATTTTTAGTACATAACCGTTTATCGGCACAAATAATTCCAAATCATGTAAGTTCTATATACCAATTTTTTATGATCAGGTTTCATTTATTAGACGATTTAAAGAGGATGCCTGCATCGTAGGTGTAAAAATAGCCAAATACAAAAAAGACTATCAGTCTTTATCTTCATCCGGGGCAATGTGATCAAGAAGATTATCTTTCATCAACAGCAGAATGGCAGGCTGCGAGACAATTAAATAACGTTCTTTATCAAACTCGATCTCAATGGCAGCTTTGCGCAGGAAGAGAGCATAGTCACCTTCTTCTGCCTGCAGAGGCATAAATTTAGCTTCAGCTTTGGATGGTTCCCATGGTTCATCGTTGATCGAATTGGCATCAGGCAGTTGATAACCCGGGCCGACTTTAATTACATAACCGCCCTGTACCTTTTCTTTTGTCTCGACGCCCTGGGGCAGATACAATCCAAACGACGTGCGCTCTTTGGATTCGTCCGGTTTGATGAGCACCCGGTCGCCGACTACAACAATTTGTTTTTTACTTTTCATTTTTAATATTGTGTTTTAGTAAGACTGATCTAAATATAATATTATTTTAGGGATTAGTGAAAATATTTAATTCAGTAACTGAATCAATCATTAAAGTAGGAGGCGGAACATAAATAAATTGTGCCGCCGACCTCTCACACCACCGTATGTACTTGCGTGTACGGCGGTTTCCTT
>JAFGKZ010000123.1 GCA_016928315.1 Calditrichaceae bacterium | reverse complement strand
TACCGGGTTTAACTGATCCTGGTACAGCCATTTTTTAGTTATAGTACCGTTAACCTTTTTGGCAATCCGGCGGTTGTTGCCGTCAATGATATATTCTGTTCCGATTAAGAAAAATCGGGATCAATTTCACTGACGCTTCAAACTGCATTTCATTTGTTTTCAGCAAGTGTCATTGATATCCTCGCCGTTTGGCAGGTCTGTCCGGCTTGCCCGGCGTTTTTAAGACGGGCGTTTGTCAGACGGGAATACTTCAATTAAATTGCCCGGAAGGTCATTAGTATATTTTATTAGAATTTCAAGAATAAGTCTCTATATTACTCCTAATAATTTTACCTTCATAAAAATAAAGCTGATATAAAAATTTTTCATCAGTATTATAAACATTCAGATAAATGTATGAGCTTTCTTCACGTAATTTATCATTTCTCAGAAAGAAATAACGATATATATCTTCTATATCATTTCCATTATTGGTATTTTTAAAAGTAACAAATAAATATAAATCATATTTAAGTTCAAATTTATATTTATCCCTATATTTTTCCTTTAATTCATTTAGTAACTTTTTATCAGTATCTGTAACTAATGATTCACAACAATAAATAACTAAAAACAATAATAAATAAAATGTAATTTGAATCTTACTATCCATTAGTAGTCTCTTTTTATTTACATTTTTTCTCATTTCTCAATTCCTGTTCTGCTTTATAAATTCCTCTTTCATTTGCCATTAAATCTCGTAATTGAAATGCCCAAGTTGATTCTCCCCTTAATCGGGAACCGAGTCTTGGAATATCCCATCGATAATACCCAATAATTTCATTGCTGAGACCTACCATCCTTGCTATTGGACCTCCAAACTCTTTAGTCATTGTATAGCTTGCCCATTCATGTCTCTGATCACTATTAATTACTCCGGGATATCTATTTGTTGCCTCTATTCTTATTTCTCTGGCCTTCTCATATATATACATAGTTAATTTTGCAAACAAATAACCAGGTATAGGAATAGGAGGTAGTTTAGCTTGTAATCCAAAGATATCTACCAAATTTACCGGATTGTTGTAACAATAAATATAGAAATTATTACCTCCTGCAAATCCAAGCGGTTCTTTGGCCGTCCATCTCCCAATCTCAGCATCATAATCCCTGGCGCCAAACCTAACTAATTTAGTATCCTCATCATACAGCCCGCCGGCAAAACCAAAAGACTGTAATCCGGGACTTGTATTTTGTAGTACATTGCCAAAGGCGTCGTAGCTTAAGCGCTGGGCAATCGTTCCATCCGTTTTAATTACCAGCCGCACACTGCTCAAATGATCAGAGATTATACGATAATAACCGCCTCCTTTCCACATGAAGTCAGGAACATTACTTCTTAGTCCATAAAAATAACGGGCAACAATCTGATTATTTTCATTTAATTCTGCCACAGGATTTAGCTGATCCTGGTACAACCATTTCTTTGTAATTACGCCATTCTTCTTTTTGGCAATCCGGCGGTTGTTCCCGTCAATAACATACTCAATATGGTCGCCATTGGGTAACAAAACTTCAGTTAAATTGCCTAATAAATCATACGTGTACCAGGTTGTATCCAATCCTTCCGCTTTATATCTCAAGCTTCCATTAGCGGTATAACCGTAGTGTATCTGGCCATAACTGAGCAGCCTGTCCTGTTCATCATAAACGCCGTAAGTTGTGTCGGTTGCTGTAATATGAGATAAACGGTTACCGTTCGAATCGTAAGTATATGCAGAAATCAGAGTATCATTTTTCCTGACTTCCTTTAATTGTCCAACCAAATCATATTCATAATGATAGCTGTTGCTGTCGCCGTCCGAGATTTCATGTAAATCGGTAATCCGTCCCAAATCATCCAGTTGATAACTGGTCTGGAAGATTGTACTGCTGTTATACTTAGCCGTATAGCCGGTCATTTCGCCGTATTCATTGTAGGTATAGTCGGTAGTGACATTACCAAGCGTAGCGCCTTCAAGCATCCCGTTTAAATTATTATAGGACAAATTCAATTGGCCGGCCTGGGTAAGCAATCCGTCGTCATCATAATCATAATTTATGGTATTTGCGCCGTTTATGGACTGGCTGGTTACCTGGAAATCATTGTTATAGGTTACGCTTATCGTGCCGTTTACGCTGCCGCTGGATTGTACCGACAAAGGCAGCGAGCCGTCGTAAGTATAATTTAAGTTTTCATTACCCGGTGAGGTTATTTGTACCAAATTTCCGGTAGTGGAATCATACTGCATGGCGATCTCACCGCGGTCAAATAATATTTTAGCCGGGCGGTCGCCCCCGCCGCAGCCGCATCCGGCGGTATCATAGACAACGTCGATCATAGCGCTGTCCGGGAAGAGGGTCCTTACAATCTGCCTGTCCAAATTATAGAAATAATGCGTTGAGCCGGAACTATCGGGAGTCGTTGGCGGCATATAATTATCCGTTAAATCAACGGGCGTGTAGCTGAAAGTATGAGCCGGTTTCCCAGGGGGTGTAATCGATGTGATATTTCCATTGGCGTCATAATCATATAAAATTTCATTGCCATCCGGAAGCGTCTGGCGGGTTAAACGATTTGCGCTGTCATAATAAAGACTGTCTATTCTGCCCATCGGATCGCTGACCGTCTGCAACCTTCCCAGATTATCATAAGAAAATTCCGAAATCCGGTCACCCTGCCGGGTTTGAACCAGAAAACCCGAATCATTATATGTATAGTATATCGGCAATAAACTGGGAATCGAGTCTTTAACTACCCGGCCCAGATCATTGGTATAGCTGAATGTCCGGCGTCCGGTCGGCGAAGTGTTGGTAAACAGGTTTTGATTGCCGTCATAAGCGCTGGCGCTGGCTCGTCCGTTCAAGATAACGCTGTCAATTAACCCGGTTACTTCCAGACCGGTCATTTCACTGATCGTCCGTCTATTTTGAATATTCATTGTTAAACCGGAAGGCATGGAAATTGATTTCTGCTTTGTAATAGGCGCCTGCAAACCAAATCGGGGATCAGGTCCGGATTCTGAAGTAATAACGGTACCATCCGGCCGCCACAGGCTGTCAATACCGCTACTTCCCTGTTTGGATATATTCTGTAATCCATTCTCAAACGTATTGGTCATTTTAATAGATCCGTCAAAAGTACTTTCAGTTCTATATGTAGTGCTTTTACCCTCAGCGCTAGTTTTGGTTATTTCAGTGCCATTTTGAAAATCATTCAAATCCAGGGCAGTAAATCCACCGGCAGGATCTTCATCTAATACAAGTTTTCCTGAAATATCATAGGTGAACTGATGGGGATTTTCTTTAGCATCCAGATATCCAGTCATTAAACCGCTGGCAGTATAGTTAAAAAATATGTCATCGCCATTCGGATTAATTATTGAAGAAGTATAGCCAAAAACATTAGACTTCAAAATGGTTCTTTGACCAAAAGGACCAATTACAGCAATGTGGCTTCCCAGGCTGTCGTTGCCCGATGAATAAATAAAAATAATACTATCAGGATTAGTTTCCGAGTAGATGGTATCCGATACCGAGGATAGACCAATGTGTCTTACAATATAGGTAGACAGCCCATCCATATCTTTAATGGTTGTTAAATAACCGCTGGTGTCATATGAGAATTCATATAAAGTAGTATTTGTCAAAGCATCTGTTGTTTTTAAATGCCGGCCGTCTTCTGTAAAAAACTAAAGTTCGCTGCCATCTTCAGAAGCAATTATATTATTACTACTATGAAATAAATTTTCACTAACCTTACGAAGCTTATTATGTCCGCCATCTATTATATACAGTTCACTATTTTGTGAAACAGCAACTCCTTGCGGATAATTTAAATAAGCGGAAGGCGCAAAATCTCCATCTCCAATTTCAGGGAGATTAGCCTCATCACTTGGAGAATATCTACCAGCATAGCGGGAAATAATACCGCCGGGACTTACTTTGCGTATATTGTTATTTGAAGATTCAGAAATGTACATACTTCCATCGGGACCAAATACCACATCTGACGGTTCATAAATAATCGCTTCCGTTGCCAGCCCTCCGTCTCCTCTACCAGGAGGAAATATATATGAACCCGGGTAATAAATTGCTCCCGATCCGGCCACGACGTAAATAAGACCTTCTGGAGTCACTTTCAGAATACGGTTTAGTGTATTATCTGCAATGTACAAATTACCATCTTTATCAAAATTAAGGGCATTTGGATAATACAAGCCGATATCTGTAGCCAATAATCCATCTTCCGGCACTCCGGATGGCTCATCATTTCCGGCAATTGTCGTGAGCGTTCCATCCGCATTTATCCTTCTTACATAAGATTCATCAGCAAAATAAATTAAACCATCCGGGCCTATGGCAATACCCATTGGAAACATTAATTCCGATTCAATAGCCAAAGTGCCGTTCTCACTATAGCCCCAATCTTCATTTCCGGCAATTGTTGAAATGATACCATTCTGATCCACTATTCTTATTAAATTATTAAAAGTGTCGGCAATATAAAGCGAGCCGTCACCACCCACAGCTATTTGACTTGGATAAAAAAGTGAAGCCTCTGTAGCCGGTCCTCCATCACCTAATTCAACATGGTTGGTAGTTGGTAGAGAAGTTGCTGCTGCGCCTATAATAGTACCTCCACCTCCGTCTCCACCGCCTGCTACAGTACTAATTATACCGCTTGAATCTATCATTCTGATAACACTATAATCCGGATCGCATATAAAAATATTACCATTAGGACCGATGGCTACATCAGTAACCCAACCCATACTGGCAGCATTTGCCATTCCACCGTCGCCATCATATCCGTATTCTCCATTCCCGGCAACTGTAGTAATACTGTTGCCTAAAAAATTTGCATTTCTAAAAGTTCCATCGCCGTATGCAAGTACTCCATTAACAGGATCATATTTATGATTTACATTAATACTCCATCCACCTAACTCCATATTGGGATTATACCATGAAGTTAAGGTCGTATTATATTTTTGCCATACTTCAATTTCCTGTCTTGTTCGTACGTCAGTTACTGCATCTCCAAATTGCGCAAAATCCTTACTAATTTCACTGGATGTTTTATATACTGCTTCATAGACATATGCTATGGATATTTTTACTTTTTGAGAACCCCATACTATACGTCCATAAACGTCTTTCCTGTCCCAAATAAATCGTTTAGTTAAATTGGAAATAGGCGGATAGCTAAATTTATTAGTTTTACCGGCGATTTTTACATATAAATCTATTCTAAGTAAACTTGCAGGTATTGAAGAACCGCTCAGAGGAATATCCAGATATGGAATTCTTCCATACATCCGTTTACTGGAATAGTTCAATGAGAATTCAGTTCCGACAACTGGTATTTGTTGACGTAGATCTTGATCCTGAATTCCAATTATTGATCCTTCTCCTTTACAAGGATTCTCAACTTGATCTTCTTTGTTGGAAGCTTTCTCCTGATTTGCAGCTTTTGCATCCCCCGGCAATCCATAAGACCAGTTAAAATCCCAGGCAGAAAAATGAGACACTCCTACCCGCCACAAGGTACTCCCAGATGAATAAATATCAGCTAGTCTGCTTCTTTCGGCATCGTTAAAGCCTAATGTTAAAAGTGAATTTGCATCTTCAGCAATACCGTCGCCATCAGCGTCAATTTCTGCCAATCCATTATTAATACCAACAATTTCA
Source organism: Calditrichaceae bacterium (assembly GCA_016928315.1). Classification (GTDB taxonomy): domain Bacteria; phylum Calditrichota; class Calditrichia; order Calditrichales; family Calditrichaceae; genus JAFGKZ01. The sequence continues at coordinate 2,171 of JAFGKZ010000123.1, read as the reverse complement.
ATAACTTTACCATTTTCCGAGGGCACCCAACCTTTTAATTTGCGATCATAATAACCTGAAGGAACATCCAATCCAACAGGAAATCCTAAAAAATTATCAACATAGACATAAACCGGACTGTCAAATTCTACTTTCTCTGCATTCATGGCTACCGCTTCATCAACACTCAATTCTACACAATAGGTATAAGCAATATTATCAGGCAGGTTCGCAGGCATAGCCTGAGGTCCATTATCGCCGACAGTATATTCAGTAACCCGAACATGCATTGAATCAAGATTTAATATGCTGCTATCCGGTAATATTATTTGCGCTTGCATCCCTTGCTTAAAAAACAGATTGGCCTGTCTTGTTCCATCATCATCCGATACAATACTACCACGATGTACTTGCACATCTTCCGAAAAATCTATTAAGCTTACTTTAGTATCTTCATTGATCATAACAACGCTATCCAATTCAACAAAATCCTGCCACGGCACATCAACAGTACGTTGTACGGAGAACAGCCCATTTTTTTCGAATGATACGGTTAATATTCCGCCGCCATTTACCGCCATATCAAAATAGCCATCAGATCGGGTTAAAGTCTGTCCATATTCATCATGATCTAAAATGGTTACAGTCACACCGGATATTGATTCTCCATTTGAATTAAGCGTTTTACCACGTAATATTGCTGTGCGACGTTCATCAAAAGCTGCTGAATCTGCCCCGGTCTGTATTGGATCCGGTCCGCTATAAAGAAACATGTTGGCATCGAGAAATGATGTAACTTCTGTAGTTTTTAAAGGTGTAGCAACCTCTACTGGATCTGAAGGCAGTTCTTCTGTTTCGATCGTAAAAGTTGAAATATGGTTATTTAGACTGTTACCGGCATTATCATTAACGGATATGTCTAGTGTATATATACCATCCTGCAATTCTGCTGATGTTGAAAAAGAAGCGATATTGCCATTAATCACAAAATCATTTGATATATTATCGGTATTTAGTAGAACATTTAATGTACTAAAATCAAGTCCGGAAAGATCGTCGGAAAAGGTTATTTCTATCACAGGCCGGCTGATATCCACGGTTGAACCTTCGGCCGGATTTACGCTGCCGATAACCGGCGCGGTAGTATCCAGGTATACGGATAAGGTATCATATCTGAAATTTCCGGCCGCGTCCTGTGCCACAAAATGGATATCATTCAAACCGTTTTGCAGATTAAAATCAAAAAAGAAGTTATTATCCGTATCGAGTATGGCGTTTTGTCCATCAATAGTCAGAGTTGTTTCGGTTGAATCAAACACATTGCCGACGATTTGAATAGAATCTTCATTTGTATAAGTTTCATCGTCCGGTGAAAAGACCGCAATCGCAGGTTTAGTAGTATCCAGAATAATGTTGCGGATTTCCGTCCGTGAATTGTTCTCAACATTAGTGGCAACCACCGTAATGGTATTCTGCCCTTCTACGGCTGTGATAGTTGTAGTAAACGAGCCGTCTGCCTGCACGGTTACCGGCTCTCCGTTGACGGTTACCACAGTATTGGCGTCATCCACGCTGCCGCTTACGGCAATGTTTGCGTCATTAGTGATCAATCCCTGCGCCGGCTGCTGCAATACCAGTTCGGGATAGGTCGGCGCCCCGGCTACCTGAAAGATCACAATGGGATCAACGCCGGTATCCTGTGCTTTTTGTTCGGTTCCGAAATCGCTTATCATGCGGAAGGTATAATTTTTAGGCAGCAGTTCCTTTTCCGCCTGGCCGCCGGACGTCTGCCCGAAATCCCGCCAGCCGGAAGCATAATATTTTACCGTTCCCGGATCGATTAAAACGCCGGAACTATCCTTTAACTGAACGATAGTATTGACCGTCGGGAAAACTACAATTGGATTCGATCCGATATCCTGGGATTTTTGATTGGAACCATACTCATAGGTCATACGGATAGGATAATTATTGGGCAGCAGTTCCTTAGCCGATTCGCCGTTGACCGTCGTACCCAAATCCCGCCAGCCGGATGCGTAATATTGTACATAGCCCGTATCCAGGGGGTCGCCCAGGCTGGACTCCAATTGTACCCTGGCCTTGACTGTGGTAAACACCACGACCGGATCGACGCCGATATCCTGGGATTTTTGATTGGAACCATACTCATAGGTCATACGGAAAGGATAATT
>JAFGKZ010000122.1 GCA_016928315.1 Calditrichaceae bacterium | reverse complement strand
CGTATCTTTTTGATCTGCTTAGCAGACTAAGTTTCTTTAGTTCAGCTCTTACGGCAAACCATCCCACACGGCTGTATCCAAATCGCGCCGTATATAATTCTTGTTTAATTTTCCTGGGACTTAATGATGGATTTTCTTTTACTATTATTTTAATCTTTTCCGGAATACTCATATCCGCCGGGTCAGAGACAAGTTCCTCTTCGGTAATCACTTCTTCTGTTGAGGTATCGGCAGGTTTAGCACTCACTTGTTCTGGTTGTGGTGCCGGAGCAGGCGCAGGGGCAGAAGGAGCTTCTGGCTTCGGTAGAGTAATTTCTTTAGCCACCGATTTTCCAGCGGCTTCCAGCACTTCAAATTTATTTATTGCTTCATCCACAGTATCATATACATCGAGAATGTGATGGAATTCTAATAATTCAAATATTTCATACACATCAGGCACCATGCGCACTAATTTCAAATCCCCGCCGTTTTCACGGATAGATTTAATCTCGCTGATAAATATACCCCATCCGGCGCTGCTGATATAATCTACATTGCCTAAATCAACAATGATAAAAAAACGGCCTTGCTTTAGTAACGAATCGAGTGCGCGTTCCAGCTCCGATGAGGTTGTTGTATCTATATACCCACCAACTTTTATTATTGATATATGATTTCGGCTGCCCGCAATTTCAGTCGAGACCTGAATACCTTCCATCAAATCCTCCTTCGTAAGGGATCTGCGATTATTGCATTAAAATTTACAGAGTTCAGTTTATTTATCTTCCTGCTTAATAATTGAATCCAGAATCGCTTGTGTTGAGATTATCTCTTTCTCCGCTATTTTTTTACGAATTCGATCCATCTCATTCGATTGTTTTGATTTACTCCGTGTCGCATTTTGGCTTAATTTATGATGAATAAGTCCAATTTTATTAATAGTTTCAAATATCTTACTATAATCATCTAATTTATTGTCTTTTCGTAAACAATTCAACAAATCTTTAGCGTTTGGTACGATCAGATTGTTATCTAAATTTTCAAAATTATCAAGTATAAAGTTAAATGCGTCCAAGCTCCGAATAAAAATTAACTGGATATCTTTTATTTCTTTCAGTATCGGATGTTTTGATGCAATACTGAGTATTAATTTGATTTTTTTTATGTCTTTTTCTAAATCGTTTTTAGGGTTAATAGAATTACGTATAGACTCAAGCGCTTTTAAATCATCACTGATCATACTATAAAAATTATTTACGGCATTTTCATCAATAACGGATGTGACTTCTTTAAGCACTTCGTCACGTTTATGAGCTGTTTCTTCTACTAAAGGTTTTGATTTTTTATTTGTATCTATTGGTTTTTCTAATGGGGTGTCATCAGGTTCGGGTATACGTATCAGATCGATTTCAGTTGTTTCGGTGACATCAGTTTTTTTATCTTCAGCCGCAGCAGGTTCTTCAATAAATGGTTTTTTTACTTCTTTAATTTCATCTTTCTTTTCTACTTTGGATCGTTCAGGCTGTTGTTTTGTCTCTATTTTAGATTTGTCAACAACTGGCGCTACCTTTGGTTTGCTTTCTTTGACCTCCGGTTTTAGTTCTTGCTCTTTTTTGGTGACAAACGTTTCAACAGCTTTTGTTTCCAGAATTTTCTCATCTTTTTTATCAACTACTTCCCGTACAGTTTCTTCCGTGGATTTGTCTTCGGAAGTCTCCTTTGCTATCTCTTCTTTTTTATAACTTTTTACAAATTCCTTTCTTACTTGCGGTCTGGAATCGATTGCAGACGGTTGGAATGTAGCGGAAGCTGTACCGCCTTCCCGTTTTGCGATTTCGTGCTCGGAAGATTGAAAATCGAGAATAACATTGCCATCAAGGGTGAGCAGCGGGGTGCCGGGTTGTTTAAAGTGTGTACGCTTACCTTTTTCTAAATGACGTTCTCGCTTTTTTCGTGTATTTAATCGTAATTTAACTAATTCATTATAAATACGCTGGGGATCAAGTGATAAACTGCCGTATTCTTTCTTTGATAATTCATCAGCGATACGTTTGGCGCCATAGGTTGGATTCTTACTGATAATATCGAATATCTTTGTTTTAACCTCTAGGGATAGATGTTTCTTTTCAATATGATCCTGATCTTCGAGAAAGGTTTTTAAACCATCCATGCCATCGCGATCAATAATATCTTTATATTTATAATAGTGGTATGGGGACACACGCAACTGGTCAAGTGCGTCTTTGACCTTCATCCCGTCAGAAATAAGCTTGGATAGTTCTTTTTGTATTCTGAACACAACATCGCTGTGCATTAGTTTTTCTTTGATTGATACAAACGTAATGTCATCATTTTGCTGAGCGCCGCCCGTAAAATTTTTCAGATCGGCATTAATGCTTTTAATAAATTCACCAACGTCCAAATGTGCATTATCACGGATTGAAGTCAGGAAACGTTCTTCCCTGAACAGATCCCGTTGAGAATTCATTGCTTCAGTAATACCATCGGTATAAAGAACGAGGATGTCATCTTCGCGCAGACGAATGGAGTCAGTTTCTATTTTTGCTGCAAATAATCCCGGATCCGGTAACTGGATTCCCACAGGAAAACCGGATGGATTTAGATAATATGTTTGTTTGGTAGAACCACGGTATAAAATCATTGGATTATGACCGGCGCTGGCATAATGAATTATCCGGTTTCTTGAATCCAGAATAACATAGAACATGGTTACAAACATACCGCGCTTCATATCATCCGCAACAAAAGAATTTACTTTGGCAAGTACATCCGCCGGATTTTTATTGCCGCGTGATTCCAGACGTAAAGCCGTTCGGATCATAGTCATAATTAATGAACCGGGAACGCCTTTACCGGAAACATCCGCAACGCAGATACCAATTGTGTCTTCATCAACTTCAACGAAATCGAATAAATCACCGCCCACCTCTTTAGCTGCCTCATAAAATGATGCAATTTCATAACCTTCTACTTTAGGGAAATCATTGGGCAGCAGCATCTGCTGGATTTCCTGGGCAACCTGCAATTCTTTTTGCAGTTTCTGCTGTTCCATTAAATTAACCTGGGCCTTACGAAATTTAGAGGTCATTTCGTTGAAAGCCTGAGCAATTTCACCCAGCTCATCGGATGCATCAATATCAATTTCATCCTGATCTACTTTGCCGTGAACTACCTGACGAACCCAGTCAGCCAGGCTATGGAAAGGTGTGAGAATTCTATGGATTAAGAAATAGGATCCGATATACCCCACAATTAAAATCACAGCCATTATTGCCAATAAAATATATTTACGTGCATTTGCTTTATTTTTAATCGTATCCTGATCAATCCATACGTGCACATAACCAAGCAAGGCCCCTTCGCCGGCGGTAGTCCCGCGTATTTCTGCACTCAAATCATAGATATAAGTAGAATCTGCACTCCTATAATAACTATAAACAGGTACGGTGTTCACGGTATCAATCAGGACAGCATCTTCAGGAATGCTATAACGCCCCAAGGTACTGCTTAGAAACACATTGCTGCGAGCCCGAACACGCATATCCGTATCCAGAATAAATACTTCTTTAATAATATCTTTATAATTCTGCGCCAGTGCATCCGCCGCCTCAAACATATTAATATCATTATCATTTATCATGTTGCTGATAACATTATCTGCAAGAGACAGACAACTGGATGCAGAGACATTAAGAGCATCTTCTTTTATATTAGTCTCGGTATTTATGATAATAGGCATGAAGATAAAACCGACGACAATTAATGTTATTATAAGTGAAGCAACCAGTGAGTATTTTGCTTTTAAATTTAAATCATGCCATTTTTGTATAATCTTTGGCTCATGTACATTCTCGCGATTTTTAGTCAGTCTAAACTCGTTACCACGTTCAGTTACCACGTATTGAAGATCATCCATCAGCTTGCGCATCATCAGAATACCGAGTCCGCCCTTTTTCCCGATATCTACGTATTTACCCAAATCTGGCGTAGATGCCTGACTGGGATCATAACTTTTACCCTGATCAATGATAAGGATGGTCAAACTCAATCGGCGAATAATAGCTTTGATTGTAATTTCGCCATTTTTGATATCACGATAGCCATGACGAATTACATTTGTACAGGCCTCATCAATAACAAGTTTGAAGGAGTTAATTACTTTGTCATCAAATTTATAACGTTTACCAATATGTTCGATAAATTCCCGCACCTGAATTAAATAGGTCATTTGTGCAGGAACAGTAATTTCCTCTTTTCTTACATTTTTAAACATTTATTATATCCAAGTTATTTTTGAGCTCGCTCCATGCGCTCCTTTGCGCCTTCAATAGCCCTAATTATTTTTTTGTTATAAGGATATTCTTTCCGAATCTCTTCCCAAATGATGATCGCTTCCTGATATTTTCCTTTAAGGAATTTGTCAACACCCTCTAAATAACGTCTTTCGACATTAGATGGCAATTCTTCAGTTTTACCTTCAGTTTCTACCCTCGTTCTTTCATAATACTGTCTTAATAATTCATCAGAAGGATCAATACTCATAGCCTGTTCGAATATCTGTAAAGCCTGATCGTATTCACCGATTTCATATAAACCAAGACCCTGCTGAATTTTTTGAGCTAATTTATACCTTTGACTTAAGATTTCAACTTCATTAAGAATTTCAGCATTATCTCCGCCTAACATTCGGGCGTCCGTTATAAGCCGCAATGCCTCTGAATAATTTCCGCCTTGGTATTCACGGCGGCTGGCTTGTAATAGATTTGTAATTTCCTGGTTTAAACGTCTGCGTGTTGTCGTTATTGCTCCAATAATTGTTTCATCACCCGGAGAACGTTCTAAAGCCCGGTTAAATTCTATTAATGCCTCATTATACAATTTTTGCTCTAATAATAGTCGGCCTCTTTCGAATCGTTCATTAACAAATTGTTGATTAATTTTAGCTCTTTCTTTATCCAAAGCTTCTTCAATTGCCACATTCTGCCTTGCGTCAAATTGATCCTGTAACCGAACATCGGCGGAATCAATCATTATCTGTGCGTGATTATTAAATGGATCCTGGCTGATGACCTGCTGATATTCAACGATAGCATCCAGCCACTCGCCGTTTTCGAAGTACTCATCAGCATTTTTCATGTGTTCCGTAATAAATTTTTGCCGGTCGGCTTCCCTAATCTCAGCAATTACCCGTTCTTCTTCAGCTCTGCGTTTGGCTTCTACAATTTCCTGAAGCTCATCGCGATTTAATCCAAAATTGAAAGTCAATGAAACTGAATGTAACGGAGATATAATTTCAGAATATTTGCTGCCGCCAAAAGCGTAATCTATTTGCAAAAAGCTATATTTTGCTCCGGCACCAAAGGTGGGTGAACTACCATCAAGACCTGCGCGCAGCATGCCCAGTTCTTTAAATTTATATTCCAAACCCATATTAAACATCATATCACGTTCCTGTGAATAATCCAGATCAAGCATAACATTAATATTATTTCCACCACCTGAAAAATAAAGTTTACGCAGAATACCAAACCGAATACTGAGCGGAAATGCATCGATTTGATCACCTTCTTTAAGCTGTGGAGCGAATAAATTGCGAATGTTCAATCCCAAATTCCAGTCCCGTAAAAATGGGGAAGTAAAGCCTGATGGCGTATACATAAAACCAAGATCAAAACCAACACCGTAATCAATTAAATCACCGGAATACAGCTCGGTATCCAGGTTGCTGAAACCCCGCCTGATAATGCGTACCGTAGCTCCCGAAGTGATATTCCATGGTAATTTTTTTGCATAAGCAATAAATGCCTGGTATTCATCCCAGGAAAACTCCTGCTCACTGGAAACCTGATCAATATTTCGCGCTACAATATCACCGGTACCTATCCGGCCAATGGCAAAACCGATGGTCCCTATATTTAAGGTTGGGAAGGCATAGCTTATAAAGTTAAACATGGTTCCTTCCGGAAGCGAAGAATGGAAAAAAGTAAAACTCTGCTGATATACCTGTTCTAAACCGGCGGGATTCCAATAGATGGCGCTTGGATCATCAGCAACCGCTGTAAATGCCCGGCCTGCGCTTAATGCCCGCGCCCCAAAGCCAAGATGAAAATTACTTTCCGTGCCTGCCTGGCCGTCCTGAGCTGATGCAGAATTAAAAAATGTTGCAATGATGATGGATCCGGTTAATACCATGGATCTAAATTTTATCTTGAACATAGGCGATCTCGCTTATTTTATATATGCAATCTTTGTTAAAAATCGTTTACTACCACCACCGCTGACTGGTTTGATATCTATATAACATAAATACACGCCATTCAGCACGGTTTTACCCCTATCGTTCTTACCATCCCATATCCATTCACCGTCAGAAATTCCCTGATCAAAGTTTCCGTTTCTCGACCAAACCAATTCGCCTAACAATGTGAAAATACGTATTTGTACATCTGAAGGTCTTTCCAAGCGGAAATGGAATGTCGTGTATGGATGGGCACCACGGCCAAATGGATTCGGATAATTGTAAAAATCATCCTTGAGACTGTTTGAAATAACTGTAATTCTATTGGATATAAACAAATCGCTGTTTTCCAACAAAATACCTTCTTCATCTACAATATCCAGCAGTATGGACGAATCAAAATCGTAGGCATGCAGACCGGTTAATACCACCTGGAAGCTGCGGCTGACTGTGTTTTCCTGAAATGCAGTTGTAACCACATAGGTACGACTTTCGTTTGGCAGTAAAACATCATCTTCATCAAAGAATAATTTTAATGGATTGTGGCTGGTATCTGACAACGTATAATCAAAGGCCGGGCTTATAAATGATTTAGTCGTTTTTGCCGTGGAAGCTTCCGGATCGGCATATTCAGCTACATGAATGGATTTGAAGATACGTGCTAAAGTAGTTGATTTGAATAGATTATCATCGGATGGCTCACCCAAATCCGAGTGGAAGGCCAATTCCAGATTTCTGACATAAAGGGAATCATCAAAATGATTATTGATTGTGAAAACCATCAGCGAATCTTCGCCCGTATCTCGCGAATAATATTCCCCGCTAATCAATTCATTTTGCAGAGTAACCGTAACGCTCTTTTTTCTTACCCGGATTGGTATGGTAATTTTACCCAGATTTTGATCAATATTTGCCGCAATGCCGGAATTAGCATCGAGTGGCGTCTGATTAAATGAAAACTCTATACTGGCGGTCAGATCGCGTTGTTTAGGCGCTTTGATGGTCCATGATAATGTTTCAAAGGCCTGAGTAAATGTTTGCGTTCCAGAGCCTTCCACCAGTGAAAAATAAGTATTTTCATCCGTATTGTTTACAATGTTGGATGAAATGGATACTGATCCGCTGCCGTTGAGCTGAGCCCAGTTAAGAGCGTTATCTTTAAAAGCATATCCCGGTTGTAACTGCACAATCATTTTTTGGCCTCTGGAAATTACACCTGATGTATCGGCGTAAGCTGGAGTTACTTCAATCTTATTCAGTTGTAATACAGGGTGAAAGACAACGTTAACAGCATTTTCTACAGTTGGACTGAATGAGGTTAACAATCCCGTGTTAATATCCGTTCCTACAAGAAATACCCTGAATGTCTCCTGACCGGTGCCCTGGTAATTTGCCGGGATTGTTACGGTGACTTTTGCCTGATTGTTCATATCGAGGGCAATTGGATCAGGTGAGGAACCAATAGTGGATGGAATTTCAATGTATGCAAAGGGATTGATCAGGTTTTCATTTTTTACACCGCTGACACTGTATTCAAAAGTCTGGCCGGTGGATACTTCAGAGGGGATGCTGGTTTCTGCGATTGATATTTTTGCTTTTTGTTCCAGGTAAACTGTTTTTGCTTCAAGACTATTTAAAATATAAGCCGGCTTAAGTGTGTTCTCATCAAGCGGCAGCTCATCAATCTGCACGGCAAGATCAACCGCTTCCCCGCTGTAGGTTTTCTTAATTTCGAAAATCCTGTTTACATCAATTGTATTAGATGGTGCAACACCCAACTGAATCGGTCCGGCAGGTTCGGTCAGTTTTTTATTTATCATGCTGAGGAAATTAACCCGGCTCATACTGGCTGCGGCCGCTTCATTAACACGAATCCACCAGAAGAATGGTTCGCCGACGGTAAATGATTTCTGCACTTCCGCGCTAATGCCCAGAGTATCAATCAGGCTGAAAAATTCATTTATTTGAATAGAAGCCATACCTGAACCCTCGATACCGGCTACATTTTCCTTGTTTTTTACCAGGGCTTGCAATTTAAATGACTGTCCGTATGATAATGAATCATCCAAAGCCCCCGATGGTTCAACAATTTGCAGAGATAGGGACAAACTGGCTTTTGGTTCGGTACGAATGTATAGCGTATCTATCATTATTTTGGTCGGTAATCCCGGTATGGATGTGCTATTAGCCTGGGCTCTTATGACAAGCGGTCTCCAATTAATAGAGGAAGCCGGTGCCCGAATCAGCCATTGCTGATCTATAGCGCTTTGACTGGTAATTTCTTTTGTTAAATTAGTATCCAGGCTGGCAAAACCGGATTGTGGAGGTAATATCAGTGTAACCGTTTTGTCAGCATCAAGAATGGGATCAAATAATATATCCGAAGAAATTAAGATCGAATCCTGTTCGGTAGATACAATCAGACTATCATTATTGTTCTGAATAAAGACGCTGGCAATGTTAATATCATTTACAGCTCTAAAATCAACATACAACGAATCCATTGATTCCGCTGGTGTTCTGAAGGCATTTAATCCATCATTTTCATCTTCAGGCTGACTGTCATCCGCTACATAAATAATTCCGGTGCTTTCTGTTGACGGACTGATCACGTTCCATTCAACCGGATTGTTTATTGTATAGAATTTTCGAGCTTGATCACTATTAAACTGAAGAGCGCTCTGAGATAAATCTAATCGCAGCCAGCGCGATGTATCAATGCCGGCTATTCCGGTGTTATTCACAAAAGCCTTAATCTTGAAAGCTTGATTGGTTGTGCGGATAAGCGTATCATTTACAGCGCTGGATTTATCCAGATGCACAACAAGATTCGCGCGATTGATAACCTGCAAAGCGACACTGGCGGAATCTCGGCGTACCAAAACGGAATTGCCGGAATTTTCATCAGCGGGCAGATCTTCTTCTAACAATTTTACAGTAATCTCTGCATTTGTCTGATTGTTAGGTACAATCAGTGTATCTGTATAAATTCCAGCCTGGAATTTGTCAATCGCATTTGTTACTGAATTCGGAACACCGCTAATCCGGTGTCGTTTGAATACAACACCGTTGCTGGCGGTCATTTGAAGTATACCGCTGGTATCAAATCCGGCCTGGCCAAGATTGCTCACAGTGGTCTGTAAAACAATTTCCTGTCCGGTCGATACAATATTATCTGCAGCGCCTGCAGGATTGCTGATTGCAGTACCCAAACTTAATAAGGCCGGAGTAACCAGTGTAACTATATATGGATCGGATGTTCTTTGCAGGGGAACACCAACATTGGCATCATTGGCATTGACCTGAATATAAATAGTATCGAGTCCATCCACCTGTGGTGATGCCACAACATTCCAATTCACAATCACCTCATCAGTCCCGGCAAGATTTAACGGAGAATTGTTTTCAACCGAATAGTTTGCAGGTAAAACAATTTGTGCTGTTCTGCCCGTTGCGGCAACTGAACCGTTAAAGGTTATTGTACTCCTGAACGTAAATGATTGACCAGCTGTCAAACTGCTGTCGGTTGCTCCTTCCGGCGCTACAATATCAGATACGATGGAAATAGCTGCCGCATCCTGAACCTGCACACCCAGTTTATTTTCCCTTGAGCTGACAACAACAGGATCAGACGTATTGGAATCAATTGGAATATTAGTCATAAATATTTGCAGACTGTCAAACAATCCAACAGGTGTTAAACCAATCGGTTCGACATCCCATTCAACAATCATATTATCCGAATCAAAATTGCGAATGGAGTCAGCTGGAGAAGAAACAATTGCATAATTTGCCGGCAACCGTAAGACAAGATTCCCCGGGCCGATAGCAGATTGACCATTGCGGTTTACAGTCGCTTCAAAAGTGAATTCCTGATTGAGCGAGACAATACCATCTGCAGCACCGGCCGGGCTGGATATACGGCTTGTTAACCATAACTGGCTGGCCTGTTGAACATAAATTTCTTCGCGGTTATCAACAGGCTGATCTATAGCAATCGGCTGACTTGCTACATCAAAAGCCTGGAAGACAGATACCCGATATACAATCGTTCCCAATTGGTTTGCAGACTGGTTGAAAATCAAAACACGTTGTGAATCCGGAGCCGGCGGAATATTGTATATGGTATATGGACCCGGAAGCAATACATTATCTCTGTATAACCTGAATGTAGCTGATTGTATCGTATCCGCTCCGGTATTTGATACCAGGAGTCTTAAATTAAAAGTTGAATCGATATTTACATAAGGTGCATTTGGCGCTAAGATATCTTTAAAGGCAGCCAGAGAATCGATTCTGATTCTTGCCGGTTCCACCACAGAAACTGAATCTGCAGCGGTAATAGAGTCAGATTGCAATGCATATTGAGGTGTACGTACATCGAAGTAATTAATAACCGGTTTGGAACGATGGAATCCCGGCACGGCGTCATTTGTAATATTAAAAGTTAAATTATAATCGCGTAATTGACCAGCAAAAAGAGTATCCGGAAAGGTGTTTACCGTAGATAATAACCAATTATCCGAAACATCAAGAGCGTTATTGCGGAAGGTATGATTCATGCTTGTGATAAGTGCGTCCGATTGACCAATATTTTGTACCGAATAGGATACGCTGACACCGGTTTCTCCCTGACGTACCCGATCGGAGACAATATCAGTTTGTGCTACAATTATATTTGCTCCCGGTATAACATTTAACTGTGCGTTTCTGATTCCTGTATTTTCATAGGATGATTGATTTGCTACAGTTCCATTCACATACCAGTTCAAATCATAGGTTCCGGATGGTATATCTTGAGGTATGGTCACAGAATTATAGTTAAGTGTCAATGTATCATTGCCCGAAATGGTATATTGCCCGGCTAAATACATAAGAGGAATTGTTGAGCCGACAATTTCCAGATAGGTTGAATCCGGATCAAGGACAAGATTGGATGAGCCTGAATTATTAAAATCAGCGCTAAAACTCACCTGTTGTCTTGCTACCACCATATCGGGGGACAATGAATTGACAAGATATGTTGCATTGCCTGAGGTTTGTACATCCAGTTCGGCGTAGGTTGAAGATTCTTTTACTAATAGATTATTTCCAACACTGAGTTGGCCGAAAATATTGGTAATATCAACGGGAAATCCGGCAGCCAGATCAAACCGGAATCTTAATTCATTGGTGGCCATAGTCTGCAATGTATCCTGAGCATCCAAACGAGTTAGATTAAGCACAAAAGAATTTCGGCTGTCGCCTGTACCCGGTTCTCTGAAAAGCAATGTTGTTTCATTGATCGCATTATCTATGGCCACAGGTTCACTGTTATTTGACACAGTCATGATAACTTCGAGACCGGTTTCACCCTGTAAAAATGTTCTATTGTTTACAATAGCAACTGAGGTTATGGATATCAGACTATCGCCAAAAGCGTAAACGCCAACATCGATGGTACTTGAAAAAGGAGCGCCGTTCGAAATACCGTTTAAGGTAAGCGCTAAATTATACTCACCCTCTGAAATGCCGGTGATCAGGGTCTCGGTAAACGACAGGTTGGTTATTGCTGAATCCGGCGCCAAAAAAGTATCGCCGGTATCAGATAATTGAATATTAATTGCGGTATTTTCTAATTGCAGGGTGGTTGTTACCGGATTTAATATAACGCCCGCTTCCCCTGTATTGCGTACGTTTAATCTGAATACAACACTGGTATCGGCCTGGGCGGTTGTTGGTGTTGTTGAACCATCTACCCATCTTACATTGGCAGGTGATTGAATTAAGAAAGTTGCCGCATTGACAGAGTCAACATTGACGTCTAAACCGGTATTTAAATCTCGCCCGGAAATAGAAGCGCTCACATCGATATTTCCCGTATAACCGCTCGAAGGAATAATAATGGAATATTCCAATGTGTCGCGCTGCCCCCCCAAAATAGTGAATGGAGTATTGGCATTTTCGAGGTCTTCATTAAAATCATCAATGGGACTAAAATCCAAATTTGTATTGCGGATTTCGATTGCAGCGCCGCCGTTATTCTGATAATCCACAAAAACCCGGGCATGCGATTGTCCATGGCTAACGGTATCGGGTACCACGGTAACTTCATTAATTGCCAATGAACCAAATCCCTGGATGGTTAATAAATCAGGATCAGCAGAAGATTCCGTAATACTGTCCTGCGAGTCATTAACATCACTATAGACAACGCGCCCGTTGACGTCATAATCTCCCGGGCTTGTGCCAACCAGGATATCCACATCAAAATCATATCGATTATTACTACCGGGAATTAATGTGTGTGGCAAAGTGGGCGTCGCATACCTGGTGATGCTAAACGGATCTGTTTGGTCTATACCGATTAAAGAAAAGTTTAATTGAACAGAATCTATCTGTGCATCAGCACGATTAGGCCCGGGTGCGGCTGAGATATATACAGATCCGGTTAAATTATTTTGTCCCGATGACGCTAAATCGGGTACAATACGCACACTATCAATAGTAACCGATGGCCGCTGTTGCACATACCATATATCATTAACATTGAGTTCAGATATGGTAAATTCATCCCCGCTAATAAGTTGAGTGAAATTAATCATAGCTCTGACCGTATCTATTCCTTGTGCGGCATCTTCGTTAACGCTTACGGGAAGCTGAAATATTTGCTGAAGTCCGCTGGCCAGAATAAACGGCATTACGGGTGATGGGGCAGATATGGTATAATTTCCGTTACCGTTTGCAAAGATTAAATTCAGCATATTAATACGTGCGGATGAGTTTCCATTGTTTTGTAAACGCACCTGTACAACCGGATCGGTTTGTCCCTGGGATACTTCAACTTTATCCATATTTACTGATAATATAACTACCGAACCCGCACTGGAGATTATTTGCCAGGCCAGATAAGCGGGACTTGTATAATTATAATTTTTTGAAGAAAACAAATCGGTGTAGTTTAACTGGGCAACAAGCGTATCTCTGCCAACAGCAGAGTTGGATTGAACATTAATTTCCACAATTACAGTGGTATCGGAGTGTCCGGTGACTGTAAATGGTGTTACCGGATAGATAAAATTATATAAACCAATAAGCTTGTTTAGTTGAATTGAATTTACCTGCGCTGCAGAGGCGCCATCGTTACGAATTGTTACATTTACGGGAATATTATTTTCACCTAAACGCGCTATCGAATCCGCTGAGGTTATAGCCGTTACTACAAGATTAGATGGCGTAAAGACATTCCAGCTATCAGTGATCAGAGCACTGCCGCTTGAGACAGGCGCGTTGCTGTTTACATCCTCACCGGCACCGCGGGCATCCAATGTAATATTTCCGGTATCCGCATCTGCAGGAATATAAATCCCTAATGTGAATGCATTGGATGAAGTACCGCTCAAAATATATGGCAGAGCGGGTAGTATGGATGCCGGTTCTCCATAGGGAATTGATATCAATGAATCGATTTGTAAATCTGCGCTGCCGGTGTTGGTAACTAAAATAGTCATGGTGGTATCCGTATCCCGACTGATATTATCCGGAATAGCTGTAACGGATTCGATAAGCATGGCGGCTTGTGATTGGATGACTAAATTATTCGGTAAAATAAACTCTTCCTGATAGAAGGCGCCGTTTTCAGTACCTTCAAGATGCAATCGTAATTGATAATCTCCTGCCCCAATATTTTCAGCGCCCGATGCAAAGCTTAGTATTAAATCATCCTGGTTACCCTCAATAACGGCAGGCGAGGTAATATTTCTTCGGAATGCCGGCGCCGCTGCTGCCTCAACATAGCTGTTTAAATTATCAATCACCAGGCGTGCTGAACCTAAATTGTCGATTAACACTTCCGGTGTAATATCCTGCCCAACAGAAATTTGTACAGGCTGGTTATCTTCGGCATAAATTTCAACAGCCCGCTGAATGAGCCAGCTGTCTGTTGTATCGGCGTTGGTATCCTGAATATCAACTAAATCATTAACAATAACTCCGAAGGCTGAAGCGTCTAAAGTTACAATACCGGTTACTAAGTTGCTCTGTAAGGAAACGGAAAGATTAAACGTATCGGATTCCGTCGCATTCAATATTCTTCCGGGAAGGCTGTAAAGTGTTGACGGAACATACACACCTCGTGTTGGCCGTAAACGAACACTATCGACCCGAACAGCTGTTTCGCCGTTATTACGTATCCGAATAGTTACAGGAATATTTTGCTGTCCCGTGCTGACGGAATCAAAATCAGTTTGGACGTATGTGATTGATATATTACCCGGTGTAAAGACAGTCCAACTGTCAAAATAAGCCGGATCGGTTAAAGTAAATACCTGACCCGTATTCACATTCCGGTAATCGATATCAACAGTAAATGAATCAATCCCGGTAGGCGCATCAGCTGAAACCCGGACAGAATAGACCAGAGAATCCAGGGCGCCGCCGCTAATGGTATATGGAAAAATTTGCTGAGATGTCAAAATATAAGCCGATGGATCATTTGTAATGGTAAATATTACGTCATTGGGATTTTCAATAACAGCATCCGTTTGACCGGTATTGTTTAATCGTACAATAATCGATTCACCACTCTGGCCCTGTCTTACCGAAGTATCAGAAAGTTCGATGGATGCAAATTCCAAAGCAGCGGGTGTTTGCACCGTGAGACTGTCAAAATAGGTTACACCATCCGCTGTATAAAGCGTATCGTAAATAGTATTGCCGTTTTCGGTACCCTGAATATAGAAAATACCCGCATAAGGACTGCCGGCTGCCGTTAATGTGAGCCCTGTGTTTTCAAAGTTGATTGTATTCGTGATGCCTGCTTCAAGCGCCTGATTGGTGGCTGGTAAAAATTGCTGTGCACCAAACATCAATCTGGAATTAGCACGATTTATCAGGATATCATATGTTCCATTGTTATCAATTTGCATCTGGAATTCAGTTGATTGACCTTCGGAAAGCTGTTTTGGTGAGAAGTCGACATAGGCCAGATTAACGGCATCTGTCACAAGCAGGTAATCGCTCTGATTGGCAGTATTATCATCTAAGATAGCTCCTGAACCGGTGCAGGTACAACTTATATAGCCATCTACTATGAAGGTATCAATAGGCGCATTATTTGGAATAATGATTGAAAATTGCAGTGTGCGTTCTTCACCCGCTAAAAGACTATCAATCGCTGTTAACAGAACAGGTTGAAAATTGTATCCTGGCGGAGAAAAAGTAAGATTCACTGAATCAATAATAACAGTATAATTACCTGTATTAGCTACATTCATCAGCACAGGCTGAACCAGCCCGCCGCGGGGATAGATATTAGGCGCAGGTATCCGGACATATTCAATATGCACCGGTTCGATGCTTAGTTCGCCCGGATTGGTTGATAGTGAACCATTTAATCCGGTATATTCACCTAATCCAGCAAAGCTGATTTCAGGTGTATAATTACCACCTGATAAATTATTATCTATAATGGTCGATTTAAATTTTAGTCTATTAATGCCATTGACAATGGTAGAAGGAATTGCCGGTGAATCCAGTTTTGTTGTGATTAAATCGTTGGCGAATGAAAAAACAGTATTTACCGTATCGAGCGTTATCGCATCCGGCCCCGGATTTGTGATATCCATATAAAAAGTGACAGTATCGTTGAGAGCAACAACAAACGGGTCTAAAGAACCGCCGACATAACGAATACCATAAAGTTCAAAATTTGCGGTGTCTGCTCCGCTGAGAAATGCACGAACATATGATGTGTCTCGGTTGTTCGGGCTTTTATAGGTGGTTTGCGCATATCCATTTGCATCAGTTAAAATCTGCGGATTACTTATAAATCCGCCCGGAGTAATTGTCTGAAAACGAATGCTATGATTAACAGCAGGATTTGAATATTGATCAAATAACCGGGTACGTAAAATTTGTGTGCCGCCGGCAATTGAACTTCTGTAATTACCGGAATCAGCTAATAATGTTGTTGGCGCATCCGGTACTAAATTAGCGGTTATAAAATTATCCGGTAATCCGGGACTTCGCGCATACAGTGTATCTGTGCCGATTTGCTGTCTCAATGTCCAAATAGTTGCCGCGATACCGGAGTTATTGGATATGGATGATGCAGGATCTTCTGTTCCGGTCGAGGTAGCATCCCAGTTAATAGTTGTTCCGCTGACCCTATTTTCGTAAGCATCCTCGACACGGACACGAACAGAATCATCATAGGTGGTTGCGACTGTATCTGTTCTTCCACTCTCGGTAATAAATACTATATGATCGGCGGCGCCAGCGGCAGCATTCACACTAAAGAAAACCTGTCCGCTATTGTTTAATTGCTCGTTTACAGCGGCAATTAAATAGGTTCCGGCTTTACTTCCAGGTAAAAATGTTGCCTGAAAATGACCATCCGCTCCTGTTGTTCCGCTTGGCCCGGGAGAGGTGAAAGAATAATCACCGCCGCCAGTCGGATAACTTGAAACAAGAAAGGTAATCGATATGCCTGGAACCGGATTGTCTAAACTATCCACAACCTCAATGACAAATGGTTGCGCTAAAGCTGTACGCACGGTTCCGTTACGGAGGCTATCATTACTGGCATCAACCCATCGGTTCATACTGTTTGCAGAGGATTCTGAAACGTTTGCTCTAAATATGAGGGAATCAGGTATGCTGGCGACTATTGCATAAACAGAATCGGTACCAGTTGTATTTTTTAATTTCCATTTACTCCTGGCGATACCTGAAAAACCGGTTATATTGGATGCCGGACTCAGGCTGCCTGTAATATCGGTGAGAATCCAGTCTACCGTTGTGCCCGGCACCGCATTCCCGTGAGCATCATACACTTTAATAGCTAGTGAATCAGAGATTGTGGATCCTGCCGGACCTGTGAAATTATGTGAAGAAGCATAAGCAATGGAATCCGGACTTCCCGGTGTAACTTCAATAATACCTGAATAATCAGTTATATTTTGGGCATTAATGGTTTTTCGGACACGGATACTGCTGAAATTTACAGTTGTAAAATCGATTTCATTTACTGAAGTTGAATCGCCATTCTGAAATGTGCCTATAGGATCGCCTGCAATTGTCCAAGCTACGGATATATCTCCTAAATAATTATTGTAAATGTCATAACCTGCAGCATAAAGTGTCCAGGAATCACCGGCCTGTGCTGTGGAATCCTGCAACACCACACCGCCATTGTTTGGCGCCGTTCTGATTTCCAAACGCGAAAGCGTACCCGGTAATACGGTAATATCTCCGGTAACGTCATCCGTCCAGCCGTTGGAATTACTGGTGACCACTGTACCGCCGCCCGGCATTAAAGGTGTTAAAGAGGTCACATAGGTATTAGTGTTGTTGGAACTGAGCCCTGTTAACGAATCTGTTACGGCCCAATCTACATTAGCATTGCCCGCGAAATTATCTTCAACATCGTATCCTGCCGCATAGAGCGTTAAAGTTTCACCTAAATTCAAGGTTCTGTTATTAATGATCTGGCCGGAACCGTTTGCCTCATCACGAATAATTATATAGGAAATACTACCGGCGGTTACAGTTAAACTGCCGGTAAGATCATAAATACCAGGATTAGAAGCCGCGGCAGCGCGGATTGATCCGGTACCGGATAATGAGGGATTAAAAGTAACCACATTAGTCGGATTGGCGGGCGCCAGTGTTCCGGATAAATAATTCAATGTCCAGTTGGCCGGTGTGGAAGCTAATCCGAGATAGTTGCCATCCACATCATAACCAACGGCATATAGCACAAGGTTTTCGCTTGCGGTGATGGTAGTATCGGTATAGACATGACCGTCAGCCACATCGCTGGTTTGTATTCGGATCTCTGCCAAAGCGCCGGTATTTATCGTAATATCGCCCGTTTCATCATCGGTGGCTGTGGCGTGATCAGCCTGAACACGCCCTGTTACATTAGCCAGTGAAGGATAAAATGTGAATTTATCTGAATTGCTGAGCGTAATGCTTTCCAAATCCGGTGTGGTTGACCAGTTTACATTTACGTCACTTCTGTAATTACCATACTGATCATAGCCGGCGGCATAAAAAGAATAACTTTGATCGGTTGTTAAAGTAAGGCCGTCAACTTCAATGCCGCCGTTTCGTGCTTCCGAACGAATCAACACATAATTCAAAGCCGCAGGTTCCACCGTAATCAGTCCGCTTTCGCCATTGACTCCCGGAAAACCATTTTTTACCGCCCGTACAGTAAAATTACCGGCAATATTATCAGTTACCGTAAAGTT
>JAFGKZ010000121.1 GCA_016928315.1 Calditrichaceae bacterium | reverse complement strand
TTTACTTTCATAGGGCTTGTAATTTTTAATAACCAAATCTTCGGGTAAATTTGAAAGCAATTCTTTGGTCTTTTGAGCTAATTCTTCATTGAAAAATTCATAGGCAAATGAAAACCGCGCGCTTTTTATTAGTTTTATGGAATGTACTTTCATCTCGGTCTGTTTTTCAGAAGATTCAACAGCCTTTTTAAAATTATCAACTAAATCGGCTTCCAGACAAAAATGAACATGATTATCCATTTCAAAAAAATCCCGCAGAAACTCTTTTAATGTTTCGCGGCGAATACCTGCCTTACGGTGGAAAAAATATAAGCCGTTTGGTTTTACTGCTGATAAAAAGCCAACAACAAAACCTCGGACCAGCATAAAATTGCCTTCGAGCACGATTTCATAAAATGATTGTTTCATTTTTATTTACCTCATGTAGTATTATTCAATATTTAATTTCTTTTGTATCTTAATTTTTGCCGAGATCATTTCGCCATGTTCCAATCCAAGCAGCGTACTAATTTTGCGAATTAAACGATCTTCAAATTTATCAACTTTACCATCGGTGTAAATTAATGTCCATAATTTTTCAAGAATATGAATTTTTTGTTCATGCGTAAAATTAGATTTAATTAATCCGGCAAATGTCCAGATATCAGATTTGTCCTCACGTTCTTCTCTGGCAATTTCAATTAAATCTGCCACCTTACTGGAATCTAAACCGAACAATTCAGTTAAGGTTTTTGATATCTGCACCTCTTCTTCAGGCTCTAAATTAAAATCAATATAAGCCATTTCCAGAAATAATGCAGTTGTGGCAATTTTCAATTTTTGATCCAATTGATCCGGTGTGCTTTTCTCCTGGACAAGCATAAAATTCGATTTTATAAATTGTTCAATTTTACTTAACATGTAATCCAATCAATATTCAGATAATACTCAAATTTAAAAAAGTAATAATTTAAGGCAAAATTATTATATGATTTAATCGAGTTTAAATTCCAAACAACTCTATGTATGCGGTTTTTACCAGATGATCGGCACCAATATTAAAATAGGACAATAACCAATCTATTTTTTCCTTATTTATCCCAATTTCTGAATCATCATCTATAACGGCTTCAAACTCGATAAAACTACCCAATCCTTCAACTTCATCCAGATGGACGCGAACATTTTCATATAAATAGATTTGGCGTTTTTTAATTATTTCACCTTTGATGCCAAGTATACTTGAAAGTAAAAGTTTTGTTTTCTGAGAATCGGCAAGCGGGATTATTTCATAATTAGATTGTTTAGGTCCTTCCTGATCCGGGCGAAGATATGGAATGAGAATATTGCCATATAATGTAGATTCCCGCAGTTTCAATCGTCCGTGAGGTACTATAAAAAACGTGTCCGTTTGAAAATCTTCGCCTTCGAAGGTAACAGGCAATTGCAGTAATTTTGATTTGAAAACATCTAAATTATCACAACGCGCTTTTATTTCTATATTTATTCCCAAATTTAAAACCTCTCACAAAGGCGCAAAGAGCGCTAATATAGTCAAATAATAGATAAAACAGGACTTGCCGCAAACTGCAATTGCTGACGACGCATTTTTCTTTTTAAATACGTCCCGGATATACTTTTAACGCTTCGGATAGAATATGCATGGCTTTTTTGATATCATTCACATTCAGAACATAAGCTATACGTACTTCATCCTTTCCCAAGCCCGGCCTTGAGTAAAATCCATCAGCAGGAGCTATCAGAACAGTTTCGTTGTTTACATGGAAATCGGTTAGAAGCCATTGGGCAAAATCGTTGGAATCTTTTACTGGTAAACGAACAATCATATAAAAAGCGCCCTTGGGATTCGGAGCCACCACGCCAGGAATTTCTCTTAGCAGGCGGACCATTGTATTGCGTCGCTCTGTGTATTCCTTGTTTACTTCCTCAAAATATTCCCTGGGCGTGTCCACACCGGCTTCAACGCCAACCTGTTCGATGCTGGGAGGACATAATCGGGCCATACCAAATTTTAAAGCCGTCTCAATAATTTCTTTATTTTTTGAAACAATCATACCAATACGTGCGCCACAGGCGGAGTAACGTTTGGAAACACTATCCAGCATAATCACCCGATCTTCAATATTCTTTAAATGCATGGCTGTTGTGTGTTTTAAACCATCATAGGTAAACTCCCGATAGACTTCATCGGATAATAAAAATAAGTTATGCTCCTGAACTATTTTGCTCAGAGCTTTGAGTTCGGCTTTAGAATAGACGTAACCTGTTGGATTGTTGGGATTGCAAATTAAGATAGCTCTTGTTTTAGGCGTAATTTTTTCTTTTATGGATTCGATAGGCGGCAATTGAAAATCATTTTCAATATAGGATGTAATCGGAACAACGTTAACGCCGGCTTCAACGGCGAAGCCATTATAATTAGTATAAAAAGGTTCTGGTATAATAATTTCATCACCGGCATCACAGATACTCATCAATGTAAAAATGATGGCTTCACTACCACCCGTAGTTACAAGAATTTCTGAGTAATCCACAGTAATATCAAATCGGGCATAATAATCCACTAATTTTTTCCGTAAGGATGTAAATCCTGCAGATGGTCCATATGCTATAACCGGCATATCAAGATTTTTTATTGGATTTAAAAAAGTATCCGGTGTCAGGATATCGGGTTGTCCGATATTTAAATGATAGACATGTCTGCCTTTTTCCACAGCCTGATCAGCAAAAGGTACCAGGCGCCGGATAGGCGAAGAAGGCATAATTTGTCCGCGGTTTGAAATGAATTTCATTCTTTACATCCTTAGTAATTTATATTTTACATCGCTGAAAATATAAAGGAAATCGTTCGGGTTATCAAATAGATAATATCACAGACTAAAAACTGAATTCAGGTATCAAACTTCAGTTAAGAAAAATTAATTCGGGACATCAAAAGAAGGATAAAAATGGATACTTTTAAATGATCGTTCTTAAAATTAGGAAAATAGAGCCGATAATAATCATCAATGGAGAAAATGATAAGTGAATCAGATTTTTTCTTCAAAATTTGACAGATTTAAATGCAATAAATATATAAGCTTAAAAAAAACAATCAGATTTTTTTTGTTTGGCATATTTTTTGTGTAAATTCAGGATTCTATTGTTATATTATAAGAATAGTGAAAAATATCTTTAAAGATAAGTAAGTTATAGGATAAACCTTCATTTCCAAAAGAGGGAGTTTAGTATGCAGCGTAAAATGGTAACGATAGACGGTAATGAAGCTGCGGCATATGTAGCGCATAAAATTAATGAAGTTATTGCCATCTATCCAATCACCCCATCGTCAAATATGGGTGAGTGGGCGGACGAATATTCCGCTAAAGGACAAAAAAACATATGGGGCACAATCCCCAGTGTAACCGAAATGCAAAGTGAAGGTGGAGCTTCAGGTGCGGTTCATGGCGCTTTACAGTCCGGTGCGTTAACAACAACATTCACGGCTTCACAGGGTTTATTGTTGATGATCCCGAATATGTATAAAATTGCCGGTGAGCTCACATCAACGGTGTTTCATGTATCAGCAAGAACAGTCGCTACTCATGCTTTATCCATTTTTGGTGATCATAGCGATGTAATGGCTGTACGTCAAACAGGTTTTGGTTTGATTGCATCCAATTCAATCCAGGAAATTATGGATTTTGCATTAATCACGCAGAACGCCAGCCTGGAAACACGTATTCCTTTCGTGCATTTCTTTGATGGATTTCGTTCTTCACATGAAGTTCAGAAAATTGAGCAGCTCACTATGGATGATATGCGGGCTATGATCGATGATGATTTGGTGATCGCCCATCGGGAGCGTGCAATGAATCCTGAAAAGCCGGTGCTTCGAGGTACGGCTCAAAACCCGGATGTCTTTTTCCAGGCACGCGAAACAGTGAATCCCTATTACGACAAAGCTGCTGATATCGTGCAAAAAAATATGGACAAATTTGCCAAGATTGCTGGCCGTCAGTATAAATTATTCGATTATTTTGGTGATCCAAATGCGGAACGCATTATCGTAATGATGGGCTCCGGCGCTGAGACTGCCGAAGAAGCGGTTGAATATCTTAACGCTAAAGGCGAAAAAGTAGGTTTAATAAAGGTGCGTTTATATCGTCCTTTTTCAATTAAACATTTAATGGCTGCTTTTCCCAAATCTACCAAAGCAGTTGCCGTATTAGACAGGACCAAAGAACCAGGTTCCATGGGTGAACCGTTATACCTGGATGTGTTGAGTGCATTTACTGAACAAATGGCAGAAGGTAAATTACCATTCGCAAACTTTCCAAAAGTTATCGGCGGTCGATATGGTCTTTCTTCAAAAGAATTTACACCAGCCATGGTTAAAGCTGTACTTGATGAGTTGATAAAAGATAAATCTAAAAATCATTTTACCGTTGGTATTAATGAAGATGTTACAAAAACGAGTCTGGATTATGATCCCAATTTCTCGACAGAAAGTGATGATGTTGTAAGAGCAATGTTCTTTGGTTTGGGCGCTGACGGTACGGTTGGTGCAAATAAAAACTCAATAAAAATTATTGGCGAAGAAACTGAAAATTATGCTCAGGGTTATTTTGTTTATGATTCAAAAAAATCAGGCTCAATGACCATTTCACATCTTCGTTTTGGTAAACAACCTATTCATTCCACCTATCTGATTTCCAAGGCAAACTTTATAGCCTGCCATCAGATGGTATTTCTGGAAAAAATAGATGTATTAAAAAATGCCCAGAAAGGCGCCACTTTCCTCTTAAATAGTCCCTATCCCAAAGAGGAAACATGGAATAAGTTACCGAAAAAAGTCCAACAGGAAATCATTGATAAAAAGCTTAAGTTTTATGTGATTGATGCCTACCATGTTGCTAAAGAGACTGGTATGGGTGTCAGAATTAACACCATTATGCAGACCTGTTTCTTCGCAATTTCCGGTGTACTTCCCAGAGAAGAAGCGATTACCAAGATTAAAGAAACCATTAAAAAGACCTATGGTAAAAAGGGTGAACAAATTGTTCAAATGAACTACAATGCGGTTGATCAAACCCTGGCAAACTTGCATGAATTAAAGGTACCGGAACAGATAACCAGCACTATAGAAATGCAACCAACTGTGCCTGTGGAAGCGCCTGATTTTGTCCAGGAAGTTACGGCCATGATTATTGCCGGACGTGGCGATGAATTGCCGACAAGCAAATTCCCGATCGATGGAACCTTTCCTACAGCTACGACTCAATGGGAAAAACGTAACGTCGCTCTCGATGTGCCCGTTTGGGATCCGGATATTTGTATCCAGTGTAATAAGTGTGCCAACGTTTGTCCGCATGCCTGTATCCGTCCGAAAGTGTATGATGGCAAACTGCTGGATAAGGCGCCTGCAACATTTAAATCTACTCCTGTACGCGGTAAAGAATGGCCGGAAGGTTTTATGTATACCTTACAGGTTGCGGTTGAAGATTGTACAGGCTGCGAGCTTTGCGTTGAAGTCTGCCCGGTTAAAAATAAAGTGGATACCAGTAAAAAAGCTATCAATATGGCAGAACAGATTCCAATTCGTGAACAGGAACAGGAAAACTGGAAATTCTTTTTGCATCTCCCCGATTATGATCGTTCTCAATTAAAAATCGAAACGGTAAAAGGTGCACAATTTTTGCGTCCGTTGTTTGAATTCTCCGGCGCCTGTGCTGGTTGTGGGGAAACACCTTATGTTAAACTGGCAAGTCAGTTATTCGGAGATCGTATGATTGTAGCAAATGCTACAGGCTGTTCTTCTATTTATGGCGGTAACCTTCCTACAACCCCGTGGGCTCAGGACGAAAATGGCCGCGGCCCGGCATGGTCCAATTCACTGTTTGAAGATAATGCAGAATTTGGTATGGGCTTCCGTTTAACAATTGATAAACATAATGAACAGGCTAAAGAAATGCTGCGAACGATGCAGAATCAAATCGGACAAAAGCTAGTTGATGATTTAATTAATGCAAAACAAGTTGATGAAGCCGATATCGCCGAACAGAGAGAACGTGTTGAACAGTTAAAAGCAAAATTAAAATCTATGAGCGGTTCCGAAGCAAGATCATTGATGAGTATTGCTGACTACCTGGTTAAAAAATCCGTCTGGATTATGGGCGGTGACGGCTGGGCTTATGATATTGGCTACGGCGGTCTTGATCACGTAATCGCTTCCGGGAAAAATGTAAATATTTTAGTCTTGGATACGGAAGTTTACTCTAACACAGGCGGCCAAATGTCAAAATCCACACCGACCGGTGCTGTTGCCAAGTTTGCTGCAGGCGGTAAACCGCTGCCTAAGAAAGATCTTGGATTATTGGCTCTGTCCTATGGTAATGTTTATGTTGCCCGTGTTGCTTTAGGCGCCAGTGATACACAGACCTTGAAAGCCTTTATCGAAGCTGAACGTTACGACGGACCTTCAATTATAATCGCCTATTCTCACTGTATTGCCCATGGATATAATCTGAAACAAGGTTTACAACAGCAGAAACTGGCGGTTGATTCAGGTCACTGGCCATTGTTCCGATATAATCCTGAAGTAGCTGCTGAAGGCAAAAATCCGTTACAACTGGATTCAAAAGCCCCAAGTATTCCGATCCAGGATTATATGTATAATGAAACACGTTTCAAAATGGTAACTAAAATGAATCCGGATGCTGCAAAAGAGTTCTTGGAAAGAGCACAAAAACAGGTAAGCAAAAACTGGAAAGTATACGAAAACATGGCAAAAATGGATTATTCCAACAATAACAGTTAAATATTGAATATGGGAGGTAAAATCCTCCCATTTTTTATTAAAAATTAAGGGAAATCATTATGGATTTAACTACGAAATATTTAGGACTTGATTTAAAAAACCCTATCATAGCTGGAGCATCGCCGCTTTCCAATAATGTTGATACCGTTAAGTTGCTGGAAGATAAAGGCGCTGCCGCCATTGTTATGTACTCTCTGTTCGAAGAACAAATTAATCATGAAGCCCGGGAGCTGGATACCTTTTTGACCCAAGGTACGGAGAGCTTTGCTGAAGCGATGAGCTATTTTCCGGAACCGGATCAGTTTCACAGTATTGGCGGTGAAGATTACTTAAATAAAATTGCTGCATTGAAAAAAACAGTTGATATTCCAATCATCGCCAGTTTAAACGGCGTTTCCGCGGGTGGATGGATGAAGTATGCCAAACAGATGCAGGAAGCAGGGGCTGATGCACTGGAATTAAATATCTATTATATCCCGACCGATCCATTCCTGACCGGTGTTGAAGTTGAAAAAATCTATCTGGATGATTTGAAAACCGTTCGCAGCCACATAGACATTCCGGTAGCGGTCAAACTCAATCCCTATTTCAGTTCTTTTGCTAATATGGCTGTAAAACTAGATGATGCCGGCGCCAATGGCCTGGTTCTGTTTAATCGTTTTTATCAGCCGGATATTAATTTAGATGCACTGGAAGTGACTCCGGATCTGCAGTTCAGCACATCATATGAATTACGTTTCCCATTACGCTGGATTGCCATTCTCCATGGAAAAGTAAAAGCCAGTTTAGCTGCAACTACAGGTATTCATGAAGCCGATGATGTCCTGAAAGCTGTTATGGCCGGCGCCGATGCGGTTCAGCTTGCCAGTGTTTTGTTGAAAAAAGGCGCAAAACAGGTTGAAGTGATTCTCAATGATATGAAAAAATGGATGCAGGAAAAAGAATATGAGTCTATTGAGCAAATGAAAGGCAGTATGAGTTATAAGTCCGTTGCTGAACCTGCAGCTTATACGCGCGCTAATTATATGAAAACACTTCAGAGTATTAAATAGTATTAGTTGTTAAATTGTTGTTGTGATTTTAGCCTCGCAATGCGGGGCTTTTATTTTAGATTAACTCGGAAAGAATTTCTTTGCGGGGTGAAGGAATTATTACTTTTTCTACCAATAATCCTCTTTTTTCAACGACCTCAGCGCCGGCTTCCACGGCAGATTCCACAGCGCCGACTTCACCGGTGAATGTCACAATCGCTTTGCCGCCAATGGCCATTGCCAGGTGAATACTGATCAGTTCTACTTCAGCCGCTTTTATAGCTGCATCGGCCGCTTCAATAATGGAAGCGACTGAAA
Source organism: Calditrichaceae bacterium (assembly GCA_016928315.1). Lineage (GTDB taxonomy): Bacteria > Calditrichota > Calditrichia > Calditrichales > Calditrichaceae > JAFGKZ01. The sequence goes on along the minus strand of JAFGKZ010000121.1, from coordinate 27,016 downwards.
AACCTTCAATAATACCCAGGGCTTTCAACTCAGGCATTTTAGCGACTCCGCTGATAGCGGGAAACACATCGGGATGTACATTGGGGATGACAAAATGATCAACTACAGTGTGCGCTCCGGCTTCAATCCCCGCTTCAATACTGGCACTAACCGCATCCACATCCCCGCCGATAAGCACCATGTATTTTCCGGGACAGATAGTCCGATTAACGACCATTTTTACATTAGCCCGTTTCATCACGGCATCGGCTACCTGATAACCTTTGGCCAGGCTGGATGTCTCAACTATTCCTATGGCTGAGCCTGTTGACATATATTACCTCATTAACTTGCAGATATTTTAATTTCGTCATTATTGACAGAAATTATTTTTCCATCAATACTGGCATGAACCGGGCAACCTAATGCACCATTCTCCATATTTCCGATTACATCGTCTTTTCGTATGGTATCACCGACTTTAACTATAGGCTGTGCAGGCTGACCGATATGAGAATTTAATGGAATCGCAACTTCCTTCGGATTTAAATTAGTTTCAATATAGTGTGCATGCCGGTCATAAGGAGTCAATCCCAATCGCTGATATAGGGTTGTAATCGGAACTTCCCGGCCGTCACGCGCCGGATGCACATCACGAAAAACCCGATCGAGTTCAGCTTCCGTAAATGAAAGTCCTTTTTCCTTTAATAGCTGTTTGCTATCCACGCAGATATTCTTGGGATCCAGACTTTCCGGACAGGCGATTAATGAACAAACATTACACTCACAACAATACTGAGCCCACAGGCTGCCGCGTTCTTTTGCTTCTCCGGTCATTAACAAAGTACGCATGACTTTATGCGGCTCAATCGGATAGCCGAGAATATAACGCGGGCATAATTCCGTGCAAAGCGAGCATTGATCGCATTGACCGTGACCGATACGCGTATAGGTTTGCCGGGATTGCGATTTTCGCTGAACCAGATAATGATCTTCCGGTAAAATAATCAGCCCGCCCATTGTTTTGGATATGGGCAATGACAAGTCGTGCTCCAGGCCGCCCATCATCAGCCCGCCGGTCAGAGCAACGGGTTTATCGGTAGTTAAACCGCCGGCAAGTGTAATACAATTATTAAAAGAAACGCCAACCGGCACTTTGGTAGTTATGGCATTTTTAACAGCGCCGGTTATGGTAATATATTTTTCCGTTACCGGTTTATCTTTTTCAACTGCGTGAGCGATATTAACAATGGTTTCTACGTTATCAACCACACAGCCAACCTGCAGTGGAATGCCGCCCGGGGGGATTCGTTTGCCGGTGATTTCATAAACTAAAACATATTCATCGCCGGCTGGATAAACATCGTTGTAAATGAACAAATTAAATTTATATTGGTCAAGAAGACTTTTGAAATGATTTTCCAGATCGGCATTTTTTCGTTTAATGGCGATGGTAACTTTTGCAGCGCCGGTTAACTCCTGCATAATTTTCAAACCGCGAAACATGGCTTCGGTTTCCTGCAGCATGGTCTCCCGGTCTTTATAAAGCAGCGGCTCACATTCGGCGCCATTGGCGATGATATGATCCACCCGGGATTCCAGTTTTTTATAGGTGGGAAAACCGGCGCCTCCCGCGCCAATCACACCGGCATTTCGAATTTTATTTAGAATATCCTGATTAACCATAACAGAAGTTTTTTTAATTTAAAATGCAAACATCTCTTGAAGGAACTTTATAACATCTATTTGTGATTTTTCGTCGATCACTCCCAGTTTTTTTACAAGTCGAATTTTATCAACCGTTCTAATTTGATCTAATACTATTTGTCCCAGCTTACCTTTAAACTTACAATTAACTCTTGATGGATAATTTCTGGATTTAGAAGTCATAGGTGCAACAATAAATGTAGCAATGTGCTCATTCATTTCATCAGGGGAGATAATTAAACATGGACGTGTTTTTTTAATCTCCTTTCCAATGGTTGGATCTAAGTTAATGAGGAATACATCAAATCTGCCTACTTGAACTACCAAACCCATTCTTCTTCATCCCAAGTACTGCTTGTGTACGTAGTTTCTTTATCCACTAATTTGTCATCACTATTTATGGCCATCTGACGAAAAGCATCTGCCCAACCGTCTCTGATTTTATTGGTTGGTTTGATAATTATACGATCATTATCTACCTCAAGATCAACTTCGCTTCCAGCCCCTATTTGATTGAGAATAAGTTTTGGCAACCGAATTCCCTGCGAATTACCTATTCGTACAATTTTAGTTTTCATAGGTTGAATGTAATTACATTGTGAGTTACATGCAAGTGTTTAATATTGAAGTTTATACAATCCTGAAATGATCAACCACAACACAACGCCGTAAACGCACAAATGATCGGGCGGAAGTAACCCCTTCGCCGGTTGGCGTTGTAATCGTCATTGACGTCCAGCCTTCGCCGCCAAATCCCAGTCCAGCTAAGCAGGGTCCGTTTTTAACAAAAATGCTGGTATTAATTTCATTGGCCATGCGGTGCATAACATCGATATTTTTTGAATGCAGCGCCGCGGTGTGGTGCAGACCTCGTTCCAGCTCAATAGCAATATCAATAGCCTTATCCGCGTTGGACGCGCGTACGACTGAAATTACCGGCATCATTAATTCTAAAACAGCAAAAGGATGATTTTTATCGGTTTCGGTAAAAAGCAGGCGTGTTGCAGGGGGTACATTCAAACCAATTTCTTTGGCAATTTTAACCGCATCACGGCCCACCCATTTCCGGCTGATTTTAGCATTTGGTCCGGGATAATTTTCCAGAATCACTTTGGCTAATTGCTCAGCCTGATCCGCGGATAACCGAACCGCATTATTCTTTTCCATTTCATTCATTAACTGATTGGTGATGCTATCCACACTGATAATAATTTTTTCATCCGCGCAAACGATATTATTATCAAATGAGGCGCCCCAAACAATATCCTTAGCCGCTCTGGCAATATCAGCTGTTTCATCCACAACCACAGGAGGATTCCCGGCGCCGGCGGCCATCAATCGTTTATTGGTGTTTTTACGGGCAGCTTCCACAACCGCTTCACCACCGGTTACTACGAGCAAATCAATGCCGGGATACTTAAATAACTGTTGAGCGATCTCGATACTCGGTTCAGCAACGGTGGTTAATAAATTAGGCGGGCCGTCAATTCCTGTAATAGCTTGATTTAAAAGCGAAATGGTTTTCTGGGTTACTTTTTTTGCCGCCGGATGTGGCGCAAATACCACGGCATTACCGGAGGCTATCATACTGATCGAATTATTAATCACCGTAGCAGCCGGATTGGTGGATGGCGTAACGGAAGCAATTACACCCCAGGCGGCATTTTCGGTCAGGGTCAAACCATGGTCTCCGCTCAGCGCTTCAGGTCGTAAATCTTCGATGCCCGGCGTTTTTTCGGCTTGTGAAAAATTTTTCTGAAATTTGTCTTCCACCCGGCCCATACCGGTTTCTGCGACGGCATATTCAGCTAACTCACGGGCGTATTTTTTTCCGGTTTCACGCATCGCCTGAACTATCTTTGCTCTGAATTCCAGATTGCGGATTTTTTTCTGTGACTCAGCCGCGGCATTCACAGCCTCATCCAGAGAGGTAAAAATACCAACAGTTAACTGCCCGGTAGAAACTGACCTGGATGTTTTACCATCCAGTCTATCCATAACGGAACGGACGATCTGATTAATATCATCCGATTTTAATTCCATGAAATTATCCTATTTCTGAAAGGCTAATAATTTAATATCAGAAAAAAATAAGTCCGAACCCAAAACCAATCAGTTGATCGTAAAGCTGATCATGCATTTACCATGCCTTCAATCAGGATGGATAAATAGAATCAATTTTCCTGAGGTATCGAACTTAACTAATGAACCTATTTAGTACCCGGAAGCTTAATCGGGAATACATCCTCAAGATCGCCATGCGGACGCGGGATTACGTGCACAGCAACCAGCTCACCCACACGCTCGGCGGCTGCAGCGCCGGCATCAGTTGCGGCTTTACAGGCGGCAACATCGCCGCGAACCAGAGCCGTTACATAGCCGCCGCCAATTTGCTGCCAGGCTACCAGTTTGACCCGGGCGGCTTTAACCATCGCGTCAGAAGCTTCAATCAATCCGACCAAACCTTTTGTCTCAATCATGCCCAATGCTTCCATTTACCACTCCTTAAATTATTATATATTTATTAAAACATTAATGGAATTTTGGAATGATGGAAGTATGGTTATAAAAACTATCCATAATATTCCACCGTTCAATAATTTCACTTACTTTCTTGTATTTTACGAACAAGATGCAATCAGAGCAAGATTAATAATATCTTCTGTACAGCATCCTATTGAGATACTTTGCATATTCCCGTTAAGTCCCTGCAGCACAGGTCCAACGCCTTTGTATCCAACCAGATATCGGGCAATTTTATAACCAATATTGGCTGCATTAAGCGAAGGGAATACAAATACATTGGCTCTTCCTTCAAGGCGGCAGTTCGGGGCCTTCTGTCTGAAAACTTTGGGAACAATGGCGGCATCAAACTGAACTTCGCCGTCAAGTATCAACTCAGGTTTTTGCTGTTTGGCTAATTGAACAGCCTGGCGCACCTTCAATGTCATTTCGTGATCAGCACTTTGGCTGGTTGAGAAAGAAAGCATGGCTGCTCGGGGTTCGATATTTGTCAAACGCGAATAGTTTTCAGCGGTGTCAATAGCGATATCAACCAGTTGCTGCGGGGTTGGCCTGGGGATAACTGAACAATCGGCAAAGGCAAAAACTTTTTCATCATCCGGTGATATTAATAAAATATATCCGGAAACCGTTTTATGATTTTTTTTTAGCCCAACCAGTTGAATAGCCGTCTGTAGTACTTTTGCTGTGTTGGTAAGGTTTCCACTGATGCACAAATCAGCCTGTTTATGCCGGATCATCATAGCGCCCATAGTCAGAGGATCATGTAAACTGTTTTCCGCGTCAAACCGTGTCATCCCTTTAAGCTGTCTGATAAAAAACAAATCATTGACCATTGTACGCAAGTTATCCATGTGCATGGGATGATGTATGCGTAAGCCGCGCGTATGTATGCCCTGTTTTTCTGCAAAAGCCCGGATATCCGAAGGTGTTCCTAACAGGATCGGAACAGCCAGTTTTTGATCGAAAAGCTGCCTGGATGCTTCGAGCACACGAATATCCAGGGCATCCGTAAAGACAATTCGCTTCTGCTTACGCTTGCATTGCTGCTTAAATGTCTCAATCAATTCGGACATGGATCGCTTTAAAAGAACAGTTTATTTATTATAATTGTTCAGTACTTTTAATACGGCTTCGGTTACAGCATTCATATCCCGTTTTTCCGGCGGCAGCCGTTCCAGTGTTTTTTCAACAATCAGTTTAATTGTATTTCGGTCAAATTCCTGTGTGTCTTGTGCCGGAATTGTGGCTGATTCAACAAACTTGATACCATACTTTTTTGCCAAATCTCTGGCTTCATCGGTAATTATGGTTGATTTTCCACCAATGATAATTTCAAGTTTTCCCGATTTTTTTGCTTCATTTACGGTTATGGCAGAAATAAGACGTTTCATAATATATCCAGTCTATTTTAATCGTTTAATGATTTCACCGGCCAGGGCTTTATATTCTTTTGTACCCCGCGCGGAAGGTGCGTAGGCCAGGATGGGCTTTTGCGCACCGTACGCTTCAATCAGTTTACTGTTTATGCCGATAACCGTATTGAAGACTTTATTACCGAATCGCGATTGAATTGATGCGTAGACTTCTTTAGCAACATTGGTGCGGCGGTCATAATTGGTGCCGAAGTAACCGAGAATTTCCAGTTTCGGGTTTAAATGCCGCTGAGCTTTTTCAACCAGTTTGATAGTCAAATCAAGACCGGTTAAAGCCATATGCTGTGTCTGAATTGGTATCAGCGCATAATCCGTAATGGCCAGGGCATTCATGGCCAGGTTGCCCATATTGGGCGGCGTATCAAAAATCACGATATCATTCTCTTTCGGAAAATCCTTGCGATTCAAAAAAAGTTCCACTTCTTCTTCCTGCAAAATTTCATCATAAAATTCGCTCAAAGCAGTTTCCGAAGGCAGGCAGAATAAATTATTCTCGGAAGTCGGATAAATATAATCTTTTAATATACGATTTTCCGATAACAGGTAATCACATAATGTTTTATGATTAGTAATGACTTTATCAAATCCAAGATGAATAGATGCGCTGGCGGAAGGATCGAGATCCACGAGCAGAGTCTTTTTACCCAACCGGGCAAAGCTGGCAGCCAGATTAACCACACTGGTTGTTTTACCAACACCGCCTTTATTGTTAATTACCACAATCAGCTTCATTTGCTTTTCCGTTTAGTCAGAAAAAAATATTTCTGTTGCACTTTCTCGATTAAGCCGTCATCCATTAATTGTTTGACGATCCGTCGGGCAACCGCATTATCCTGTTTCAAATAAACAGCTATCTGATTGATATTGGTTCCATTTTTTTGAGCTGACAGCCAGTCCAGTAAATCACCCGTTTCATGGGAAGATTTTACAACCGTCTTTTTCTTATTTTTTGATGGTGGTTTTTCCGCGGGCTTTTTGATAACAGGTGTAGTGGTTTTCTCTTCTTTTGATCTGGCCGGCGTTATTACATAACCATAAAGATTTCTGACCTCATCAACCGGGCGGGGAATAACATGGGCTGAAATGAGTTCACCGACACGCTCTGCCGCAGCGCTTCCGGCAGCAACAGCAGACTGGCAGGCAGCTAAATCACCCTCAATTAAAATGGTAACCAGGGCGCCGCCGGTTTTTTGATACTTGATTATGTCAATTTTTGCAGCTTTTACCATCGCATCAGCCGCCTCGATGGCAGCCGTAAGTCCGCGGGTTTCGATAAAGCCATAAGCTGATTCCATAAGCGTTAAATTAAACAAATATTTAGGTTACAATCAAGCCATAAAAACTCTATATAAAAGATTTGCATGTAGATATTTTAAAAATATACATTTATGTATATGGCTTAAAGGCCATTAACAATAACTTAGTGTAACTAACACCTGCCTTAAGGCAGGTGTTAGTGAAATCATTTTTTTCAGGGCTTTAGCCCGAAGTGGACATTCTATTTGAAAAGATTAAATGTATTTGAATCAAATCAAAAAAATATTAACTTTTATCTTTCAATACATATAAAGGACTTGTCGGATGCCGTTTACCAATAAATATGTCATATTAGTATTAATAATTTTGATTATGGTTATTATCTATTATTTTGCCGTTCCATTTATCAAACATCTCAAACTGCATCAGGAAACAAAAAAATTGTACGCATCAATAAAAAGTAGTCCGCTGCCCTGGAAGATTTTTGCCAAATCAGAACAGGGCAGAGATATTTATTTGTTCGAACAGGGCAAGGGTGAATCCACAACTCTAATTCTGGCAGCCATGCATGGAGATGAACAAAATACCTTTCATCTCGCTGTTAAGCTGGCGGATACCATTCATACCAAACCAGAATTAATCAACAGCAAGGTTGTGATTGTGCCTGTTGTTAATCCGGATGGACTGTTACGTAATGAACGTATTAATGCAAATAAGGTTGACATTAACCGAAATTTTCCAACAGAAAACTGGCGGCCCATTTATGAAAAGCACAAATATAATCCCGGTTATGAAGCAGGCTCGGAAAAAGAAACACAGGCAGTAATGGAGTTGATTAATTTGTATCAACCGGAAAAACTCATTGTCATTCATTCGGATTTGCATGTATTAAACTATGACGGCCCGGCAAAGGATTTGGTTCTGCGGATGGCTGATTACAATGGGTACCACATTGAATCGAATATCGGCTATCCTACACCCGGATCGTTAGGCGCTTATGCCGGTGTGGAAGGCCGGATTCCAACCGTTACACTGGAACTGCCGGATAATAGTCCTGAGGAAGCCTGGGAAGAGAATTTTGAAGCCCTGATCCAGGCGATCAATTTTCCTGAATAATTGGATTTTTGTAATACATTATTTTCACACGAAGACACAAGGACCACAAAGAAAAATTAAATGTTTGTCATTACCGTGAAAACGGGAATCCATGCCAGATAGAAATAGACTTACTAAAAAGATAAACAGAAATGACTAAAATATTTATATTTAGTTGGAGATGAACATGCCATTAATACGTGTAGAGATTTACAAAGGAAAATCGAAAGCCTATAAAAAAGCCATTTTGGATGGCGTTCATGAAGCCCTGGTATCCGCTTTCAAAATTCCTGCTGATGACCGCAATCAAAGAATTTATGAGCTGGATGAAGAAAATTTCGAGCGGCGATCCAATAAAACAGCAAACTTTACCATAATTGAAATTACAGCATTCAAGGGAAGAAGTCTTGAGGCTAAACGGAAATTGTACAAAGAAATATTTCAAAATCTAAAAGCCAATCCGGGAATTGATGAGTCTGACATTCTTATGTACCTGAATGAACCGGAAATGGAAAACTGGGGCATTAAAGGCAAGCCCGCCAGTGAAATTGATATGGGATTTGAGATCAAAGTATAATGAGCAAAATTGAATTATATACAAATGAATTTTTAAAAACGAACGATCGTATCCGATATTTGATGGATCATTCCAATCTGCCGGGGCCGCGTGGTAATCTAGAACTTTTATTTGCTGTGCAGGAAGTCGGCGATGAATCATTTTTCTTCAAATGTTTGAAATATAATGAATCTGTAGCGCCCACAAATACACCGGGCGAATTTGTGGCCACCTGTGGCGCAGCCGGTCTGGGCAAGCTGATTGCCGAAGCTAAGACGGAATATTTCGAACAATTAAAAAAACTGGCTGCAGATAATCGCTGGCGGGTTCGCGAAGGCGTCGCCTTTGCCCTTCAATATATCGGGAAACAGAAAATGGATTTATTGCTGACTGAGATGAAAAAATGGATGAAAGAAAATTTATTTGTTCAGCGGGCCATTGTTGCCGGATTATGTGAACCAGTCTTAATTAAAAACCACAATCATGCTGGACAGGTACTGGATATTCTGACTGAAATAATTCAAAATTTCTCAAAAATTGAAAACCGAAAGGATGAATCATTCCGGGTGTTGAAAAAAGGTTTAGCCTATGGATTGAGCGTTGCAGTTGTTGCTTTTCCTGAGAAGGGGAAACAAGCCTTCGCAGTACTTGCGAAAATTGAAGACAAAGATATCCGGTGGATTCTAAAAGAGAATCTGAAGAAAAACAGGTTAATTAAGATGGATGAAGCATGGGTAAAAGAAATGAATTTGGCCATCTCCTAAATCCAGTTGTAAAATATTCTCTGTGGAATGACATGCCATTTTTCCACTTTTAAATTAAAAAAACATTAAAATACAAAATCTGAGAAACTTCAGTTTTAAAAATACGTTAAGTAATGTACTTTTTTCGGACTTTAAATAATCTTATTTTGAACCACTTATTCCATTATTTGATGATCAGGGAAAATAAGATTTAAATATCACTTCTTGAAAGGAATCAATGGAAGGCATTATAAATCTACCACTATTTTTTATATCATCTATTATGATTATTATAGCGCCGGGACCTGATTTTATTTACGTGACCACCCGGAGTATTTCGGACGGCAATAAGGCAGGTATCCTATCAGCGATAGGTGTTTGTGTTGGCCTTTTGATACATACCATGTTTGCAGCCTTTGGATTATCCGCTATTATTCAGACTTCCAGAGTCGCTTATTTAATTATAAAATATATTGGCGCCGCATACCTGATTTACATCGGGATAAAAGCAATCATCACTAAAGCAAATGTAGAATCATCCAATGTAACTAGTCTCAATAAAAATGGGAAAATATTTAAACAAGCGGTTTTAACGAATATATTTAATCCCAAGGCTATTGTAACTTTTATGGCATTTTTACCACAATTTGTGGAAGTGAATGTATCAAATCATATATCGCAATTCCTTTGTCTGGGATGTATCTTTTCCCTGATGGCAATTCTATGGTTTGGGCTTATTGGTTATTTTGCAGGAACTGCCGGAGGATTTTTAAAACGGAATAAATCTATTCAAAGTATTTTGAGATATATCAGCGGAACGATTATGATTGCATTAGGATTAAGACTGGCTGTGAAAAACGATTAATAGTAATTCTAAAAATTTTTATAAATTCGGAAAGTCATTAAATACTTTATCGTCATACAAAGGGTAGTCTATTGATCAATTCAACTAAAGATTTTCTAAAGCGTCCTTATCTTTACATCATTATTACTTTAATCGGCGTCAGTTTGAAATTCCATCAAATCGATAACCGGCTTTTCTGGGAAGATGAGATATCCACTATGCTTCATACCTCCGGTATCCCATTAAGTCAATACGATAAACTAATCCCCCAAAATGAAATTAACAGCAGTAAAATGTATAATGATCTGCTTCATCTGAATACTCAGAATTATTCGATCGGAAACCAGCTTGTGGGATTGTTTTCAGACACCCATTTAACGCCGCTGCACTATGTGCCCTTGATGATCTGGTATCGCCTAATTGGCGATAGTCCCATGGATTATCGTTTGTTCTCCATATTTATTTTTATCATCTCTCTGCCGGTTTTATTTTTATTAGCAAAACAACTTTTTAAATCGGATTTGATGGCCTGGGTTACCATTAGTTTATACTCGGTATCTCCGACGTTCCACCTGTTTGCCCGGGAATCCCGTTATTATATTTTGTGGGCTTTATTCATCATACTTTCTCATTATCTGTTTTTAAAGGCATTGGAGCATAATCAGTTAAAATGGTGGATTCTATACACTATAGCAGGCATTCTATCCTTCTATACTTCGGTCATTTCCGGGATTGTAATATTGGGACACTTATTATATATGCTGATCTTCAAACGAGAGTCGAGGCTGCATTTTGGAATAAGTGTCGGTATAATGCTTTTAATTTACTCCCCTTGGATATATTCCATGTTTGTAAATCGGAGTGAAATAATTCAGGCCATGTCCTGGCAAATTAATAAAGATTCCGGATTGAATCCTATAATCCTATTGATAGTGCAGTTAATGGGAGCCACGCAACTCTTTTCATATCTGGTTGATTGGAGCCAATATACTGGCGGCCCGACAGGATTTCAGGATCCGATGATGGGGATTTCATTTTTACTAATGGTTGCAACACTGGTCTGTCTGATAATTGCTTTTATTTATTTATTCAGGAAGTCATCCCGGGAAGTAAAATACTTTATTCTGATTACGATCCTGCCAAGTATGTTATTCTACTATATACTGGATCTTATCCGGAACAGCTGGTTATCAGCTATGTGGCGCTATCAACTGATCAGTCTTACCGGAATAGTATTATTGATGGCTAATTATCTGGGCGGTAAAATTAAGGATGGTAAATTAGTTCATTTCATCATCTTTACGGTAATTATCTTATTGGGTTTATCTTCTATCCGAATCTTATCTCAGGACCGGTGCTGGATGACCCGTCATGACTGCAAAGAAGATCTCAGCGATGCTCAATTACTAACTCGCTCGAATCATACTCTGGTCATTACGGATTTTGTTAAGCATTTGAACAATTTTATGGTAGTACTAAATGAGTGTGATTCGGATAATATTGATGTACTTTATGCTTCCCCGGATATCGCCAATGTTGAAGAAAAGATCGCAGGTAATGATTATGAAGCTGTATTTGTTATTCATGCGTCAAAAGATCTGATTGGAAATCTGAAAGGGCAATTTGGTTCCAGGATGGATTCACTGGAAATGAAGCATCTTTATCCCGTTTGGCAAATATCTTTGAAATAATAATGAACCTATCAAAAATCCAAATACGAGAACTAAACCAGGATGAATCTGTCTTTTTAAAGGAAATGACCTACCAGTCTGTTTTTGTTCTTAAAAATGAACCGCCAGCTCCGAAAGATATTATTAACCTGCCGGAACTATGTAAATATTATAAAAACTGGGGCAGATCTGGCGATCATTGTCTGATCGCAGAATATAAAGGCGAAAAGATCGGGGCTGTCTGGTGCCGGTTATATAATGAAAATAACAAGGGTTTTGTATATGTATCTGAAGATATTCCGGAACTTTCCATTGCGGTTGATAAGTCATACAGAAATAAAGGTGTCGGCACACTGTTGTTGGGCGCATTTTATAAGTATTTAAATGGATCTGGTTTTAATTCAATTTCCTTAAGTGTGGATAAACGCAATCCGGCGGTTAATTTATATCAGAGAACAGGTTTCAAAATAATCAGAACAAATGAGAATGATCATATTATGCTGAAGGAACTGTAATTCAATAATGGTGATAAATCATTTTTTAATTTCAAGTAAAATTGGGGATAATGATGCCGGATAAAAATATTGGTAATGCTTTATTATGATTTGACCTGGATTGACGCCATTCTTTCTTCACCTCAGGATGCGGCGGAAGAGGTAGAAGCCCTCTGTAATATCATTAAGAAAAATGCTAAACTGGAAGTTAAAAGTCTTCTTCATTTTGGCTGCGGCACCGGATTTCACGATCATACGTTCAAAAAACATTTCGAGGTAACGGGAGTTGACCTGAGTCCTGACATGCCAAAAATAGCCAGGGAAATAAATCCGGAAGTCGATTATTATTGCGATGATATGCGCTCGGTTAAACTGGAGACACTATTTGATGCTGTGGCTATTCCAGATTCTATAGATCACACGCAGACTGTTCAGGAGTTAAGATCAGCAATCCGAACTGCGTATCAGCATTTGAAGCCGGGAGGACTTTGTATCATTCTTGGCCATATTAAAGAAGAATTCAAAGCCAATAATTTTGTCTATTCCGGTAAAAAAGACAACCTTGAAATCACTATGTTTGAAAACAACTAAATTCCCGAACCATTCAATAATACCTATGAGTCAACGGTTGCCTGTCTGGTCAGAAAATCGGGCAAACCGGAGATATTCATCGCTTCGTTTAAGCTCGGTTTGTTTGATCTTGATACATGGTTGAGATTGTTTAACGAAACAGGATTCCAGGTAAAACAGGAACGACCGAATCATTTGTATGATGATTCTCTTATGCAAGAGGGCGAATACCTGACCCGGGTTTTTATCTGCCATAAACCTGAATATTAAAAATCCGCAATAATTATCAATTAGTCTATACCATTTTAGCAATCCATATCAAGCTTATATAATTTTGCTTACCTATTTTTTCCACAGTTATCAGGTAATCAATAATAAAACCAGCCATAGAGTATACAGAGAAGGATATTATATTTAAAGATTACTCAGTGCTCTCAGTGGCAAATAAACCATAATGGAGGAAACATGGAAACTAAAATAGACATCAAACCCATCGGATTTGTCCGATCAAAAAATGGTTCTTTTCAAATTGAACTAAATAAGGAATTCAAACCAGCCTTAACAAATCTGGATGGATTCAGTCATTTGCAGGTGATCTGGTGGGGCCATCTTTATGCAACACCGGAGCATCGAGCCATGCTCGTTGGAGAAAAACCCTATAAAACAGGACCGGATAAAATTGGCATCTTTGCAACCCGTTCGCCGGTTCGTCCGAATCCGGTGCTCATTACCAATATATTTGTACAAAAAATCGATTATGAAAAAGGGATTATAGAGACACCCTATATCGACGCCGAGGATGGAACGCCGGTGATAGATATTAAACCCTATCATAAAAGTGAGCGAGTAAAAGACTGCACAGTTCCTGACTGGTGCAAACACTGGCCGGAGTGGGATGAGGATACGGCTGAATTTAACTGGGCAGCCGAGTTTAATTTTTAAAGGTTTTTGTTAGTTTGAATAAATTACAATTATGCAAAACTTGAATTTGAGTATGATTGAACAACCTACCTTCGTCTGGCTGGCGCCGCCGGACAAGCCTGCCCCTCCCTGAAAATCAGGGAGGGGGAATTCGCCAGTTGGCGAATGAGGAGGGTTATTTAAAACATTCAATAATAATATTTTTCCGTTTTTATATTAAAGAGATTAACACTGTCTCTTGTAACAGAGGGACTTTAAATTTAATTTGCATGTCAGTTATTATGGAATCAAATAATGAATAATAAAAATATCATTCTAAAATCAGTGCAATTTATAGAAAGTAATTTAAAAAACGACATCAGCGTTCTGGATATGGCTAATTCAATTTATTATTCGCTTTATCATTTTATCCGCCTGTTCCAGTCAGTAACTGGATTTTCCCCGAAGACCTATTTGCAACAGCGACGCCTGACTGAATCTATAAAGGATTTAAAAAATCCCGACAGAAAGATCATTGAAATTGCCTATGATTATCAGTTTAACAGTCATGAGGCTTTTACACGTTCATTCAAAAAACAGTTTGGCATCAGTCCGAGCCAGATTAGAAATGGGATTTCATTAGCCAGTTTGCCTGCAGTAAATCCGATAACAGAAGAATACATGTATCAATCAGAGAAAACTAAAAACACACCGCCTGAACTTATCGAATTACCGCAGATAATATTAACCGGTATAGCATTTTTTATTGCGGATGATTCAAAAATTATGGATCTGTCAATAGAATGGAATCAACTGATGCAGGAAGTGCAAAATATTAAAAGTCGTTTAATACCTGAACGATTTTATCAGGTTCAATATTGGTCTGAGAATCAGGAATTAGGGGGATTGTATTTTTTCATTGGGGCAGAGATAAGTGATATCAATGAAGTACCGCCTCAGTTTGTTATTAAAATCATACCAAAATCCAAATATTTGCGTTTTATTCATAAAGGATTGGCCAATAAAGTAGGCTATACTTACAAATACATCTATAATCAGTTTTTACCGGAAACAGAATATAAACTTACCAAATCGTTTAATTTTGAATTTTATGGTGAAAAATGCTTAGGACCTTACAATCCCGAATCCGAAAGTGAAATTTATATTCCGGTTGAATGAATCCAAAAATGTTTGTAATAATATTAAACCTTCAGCAATCCCCGGAATCCCCTCGCGGCATAGTAGGATTCCGCGCCATTATGATACAAGAATACATGATCATAGCGGCGGTCACAAAAGAGGGCGCCGCCCAATTTCCTGATTTCAGCCGGGGTTTTAACCCAGCTGGATGATTTTGTGTCGAACTTGCCAAGTTGTTGCAGGCGCCGGTACTGTTCTTCCGTTAGAAGCTCAATACCCATTTCGATCGCCATGCCAATCGCGCTGTGTTTGGGTTTATGTTCTTTTCTGGACTCAAGGGCCTCCGGGTCATAACACACACTTCTGCGTCCTGCGGGACTTTCCGCCGAACAATCGTAAAAAATGAACTCACCCGACTTATCATTATAATCCACCACATCGGGTTCACCGCCCGTTCTTTCCATTTCGCTGAGTGGCCACAGTTTTTCCGGATTGGCTTCCAGGCTTGCCTGAATTTTAGCCCAAGCAAAATCTTTGTGACGGGTTATGTTTTTCTCAAACCGGGTTTTTAATGTTCCGATTAATACCCCGACTTGTTCTGGCGATAACTTCATATTTCCCCCATTACCAAAGTATGTTACCTCGATGTGCCTGCAATGATAAAAAATTGTAATTCATTTTACTTTAAAATTAATCAGTTTATACCTGCTTACAAATCCGCTTTTTTCAATCATTTTTTGCGATGCCATATTCTCTATGGCGCATCCGCAGCTTGGTTTCATGTTATGGTTGACAGCAAACGCTCTCAGCTTTAAAACGATCTGAGAACCAATACCATTCCCTCTTTTTTCAGACTTAACCCATACGCCCAGATCACAATAATTCCAGTCAGCGTGTGTCCGGAGTACCATACCACAGCCAACAAATTCATCATTTGTGTAAAACTCTAAAACATTCTCATTTGTAATGAAATCAATTAATTGCTGATCTGTTTCGAAAAGTACCTTGATAGAATCATCCTGTATCTGTAAAAACTCCGCGGATGAAAGGTCAGCCTTTTGCATTTTTAGCTGTGTATCTATCTTTACTAATGGCTCAGTAAAATCGCGATACAATACACCCAGAATTGAATAGGGTAGAGAATTTAACAGACAATTGCTTAGTAAAAGAGCATCAAATGATTTACAATAAATATCGCTTATAGATAATTCATTTAGAACCTGTTTAAAATATTTGTTACTGTCCGGTATGAATTTATTGATTACATAGAACTCAATCAGAACGCCTTCCTTATTCCGGATCGCATAACCAATCTCTTTGTTATCCACTTGCAGGGAATAGCAATCGGATGCAGGAATCATTAACTCTATGAACAATTCCTGGAATTCAGGTAATGAATTTAAATAATCCGTCCGGTATTTATTAATTTTATCTAAGGCTGTTTTTATAATTTTCATAATTTTTAAAAGATGGTGTGTTCCGGTTTATTTCCACTAAGGGTTTGGCGGTATGAAACGTTGCGCATTTCGAAGCTCAAATTTATCAACCCGCTAAGCTTTTAATTAAATGTTATTTCGTTCAAATATAGCACTATCTGCGCAATGTTTTATGACCGCGTGTTGTAGGCTGGTCTTTTGTCATTTATTCGTAAATCTCATGTGAATTTTTATTTCATCTACATTTTTTATTGATGTCAACATTTCCAATAGTTTAAATGCAACATCTAAACCAGTTGCCGGTCCAGTCGATGTTATAATGTTCTCATCAATTACTATATGCTTATCTTGAACATTTGCCCCAAAATCCGCAAGTTGTTTTCTCCTTAAGCCATCACATAAATCATAGGTAGTTGCTTTTCTACCTGTTAAAACACCTGATTTTCCAACTGGCATGGCAGCTGCACAAACAGCCGCGATTATCTTTTCATCTTTATCAAACTCCCGTATCAAGTTAAGAAACCGTTCATCATAAGCATCTTCATAGAATCCTGCGTCTTCAAATCCTCCTGGAATTGCCAATGCATCATAATCTTTTGGGTTTATTTCGTCAAATTCTAATTCAGGGCGAACATTGAAATTCCATTTACATTTTATCTCAGGTCTAAGCCCCGTTGTAATCATTTCAACTGGTTCTGTCCCCACCACTCGACTCCAGCCAATAACATCGGTAAAAACTCCAGCTTCATATTCTTCAAATCCTTGTGCAAGAAATAATATTACTTTTTTACTCATAGTTTAAAGTTATTCCAATCCATTTATTATTAGCGTTTTCAACGATTAATAGTCCAGAATCTGTTTTATCCAAGTTTGCTATCAAATTACCATTATTATCCCAAAATGCACTCTGTCCACCAGAATCAAGACCCCATGATTGTCCGCAATAATTCGCCATTAATACATTCATGCTATATTGTTTTGAATAATCAGAAAGTGTTTTATGAGCATCCGCAATCCCATTTGGCGTAAAAAAAATGCTCGCAATATAAAGTGTGGAGCCATTCTTATTTGCATTGTCAGCATGTTTCGGATTTACAATATCAGCACAAATTGCAATAGAAATTTTCTCATTCTTTAAGTTAATCAATGGATTATTATCAAATGAGGAGTCGAAAAATTTTTCTTCTCCTGAATGTAGATGCTGTTTCGTGTAAATTGAAATAGAATGGTCTGGTTTTAAAACAAATGCTCCAATGTATAATTTATCATTAATCAGAACTGGTGCGCCGACAATCAGAATCATTTTTTTATCAACCGATAATTGGCGCAACTTATCTAATCTTGAATCGGTTTTGGTAAATGCCAAATTCCTTGCTTTTTCTCTTTCGTATCCGGTTATTGACATTTCGGGAAAGACAATCAAATCGACATTGTTTTTTGAAGCCAAATCAATCATCTTATAATGGTCAATCAAATTGGATTCAATATCTCCTTGTTTTGGTTTTGTCTGTCCTGATGCTAAGATCATCTTATAATCTGTTTCTTGATTGCACTGCGGTTCGTCAGGCTTGCCTGCAGCGGTTGGCGGTATGAAAAGTTGCCGGGTGCGGGCGATTTTCTATCAGGTTGCATCCGCCAGCCGGCGGATTGAAGCGGGCTGCAATCCTTCGCATACAACCGAAATCCTTATTGGCTATATTGTGTGTTGTGCCCAGTTATTTCTTTCTTATCAGTCTGTTTATCAATCGAATCACATAATGAAATGCAATTCCACTAAAAAGTAATCCATTTGAGAATATTATTAAATAAATCAATTGGCTCTCATGATTTAGTTTTAGCATGCTATTATCAAATATGAAAATCAGAACGCTATTTAAAATCATAAAAACAAAAAGTGTCAATACTTTAATTTGATTTGTGCTTCTCAAGTATAAAAATATCAATCCGCTCATTACAAGTCCAATTAACAAATCAAAGTATCCTATTTTAATCACATCGTGCGATATATTAGTAGCCATAAAAAACAAAATCAAGGACAAAGCTGTAGACAAACCAATTCCAAATAGTCCAGCAATTTGCCATGATTTTTTTGAAATCAAGTACAAAATAGTCAGCCCAGTGATGATTGAAAATAATAGTACTATAATCTCAATGAAAGACGGTAATCCGAATGACGAAGCAAAATTTATCAGTACCAAGAAACCAATCACAGAAATTGCAATCCATATTATACTCCAATCTGGAATTTTTTTTATCAAACCAAGAACTCCAACAAATCCAATAAATAGAGATATTAATCCACCAAACACAATTCCAGAATAAAGTCGCCATGAAGGTATCTCAAAGCAGGCTCCACCTGCAATCAAGCAACCACCAGTAATTCCAAATCCAATCAGTAATATTGGCAAAGTCGCTATTATATTTTGTCTGGTTTTAAATGGTAATACTGTCATATCTTTTTTATAAAAAACGTCTCAGATTAAAATTTAGTGCCCATGCTTGCATCGTTCTCACTAATTGGGCACAACGTCTCGATAAACGAATATTCGTTTATCGGGATTATAGGTTATATCCTTTTTATTCGTGTAGTATGCAATTTAAATACTAAAATGCTAATTGACAATAAATCATAGGCAAATTATAACCTAAACGTAAAACCGATAATCAGGCTGGGTAAATCATAAATATCCCCTGGTATGGCTTACACAAAAACTACACAGATTTATACCCATGTTTGGCCCTATTCCATCAATAAAATTAAAAGTCCGACCGAATCGCCGGATATCTAAAATTACGCCTGTTTTATACTTTTCAAATAATCCGAAAAATTATAATTGTAATTACAGCATATTTAAACCGGCTTGGTATATGTTTAAATCATCGACCCTGATAAATAGGTCCCGGACAAAAGATAAGTTCGGTCTGTGTAATTAATATTTTTAACAAATCGAAATAATAACTAATTTCAATCTCTTTAAAAAAAATGATTAATACCGATTTTACATAAAGGTACCGATATGGAAGCTATTTCAATTGTTGGATTTACAGCGGCCGTTTTTACAACCATCTCATTTTTACCCCAGGTTATCAAAATAATTAAAACCAAACACACCAAGGATTTATCTCTTGGAATGTATGCGTTTTTTGTGACGGGCGTTTTACTCTGGTTTGTTTACGGATTTCTTATTTATGATATTCCGGTGATTATTGCCAACGGCATAACGCTTCTTTTATCAACGGTAATTTTGATTTATATCATTAAATATTCCAATCATCAACCGGCTGAGTGAGTCTCTTGTTTTATATAATAATTATAAATAATATGAAACTTATTTGCCATTTATGATTATTAAAATTAAAATGCTTTTAAAGTTACACTAAAAATACCAGGGTACTATGAAAATTGCATTCATTTCTGATATTCACGGCAATGCCTGGGCATTAAGAGCCGTCTTGGATGATATCAAAGAAAAGGGAATTAAAGAAATTTATGATCTGGGCGACAGCCTTTACGGTCCTCTGGATCCGAAAGGAACCTATCATCTGTTGGCGGATTGGAAAATAGAAAGCGTCTGCGGCAATCAGGATCGCATAATTATTGAAAATGCGGATAGTCCGGAAATAAACCCGACTCTAAAATATGTGAAAAACCAATTGTCTGAAAAAGCCATGCTCTGGCTTGAGGAATTGCCTGCCTGCAGAATAGTTCATGATCAAATTTATCTTTGCCATGGGACGCCGGCCAATGATTCCGGTTATTTGCTGGAACAGCTGCATGATAATTTTGTGGGTATCAAGGACTATAACCAAATAGAAATATTATTGGCCGATGTAAAGCAAAAAATTATAATTTGCGGACACAGCCATAAACCGGGTCTGGTTGAAACACAGGAAAGACTCATCATTAATCCGGGCAGTGTTGGTCTGCCTGCCTATGATGATGAACTGCCTATGCCCCATAAAATAGAGAATTACAGTCCGAAAGCCCGTTATTGTATTATCGATCTGGATAGAAATTTAACCATAGAGCATGTTGCTGTCTCATACGATTACGAAAATGCCGCCCTGGCTGCCGAGAAGAATAAACGGGAAGACTGGGCACGGTGGCTTCGTACAGGCAGAGCCTAAATTAAAAGCCAATCCCAATGGCAGATCACAAATACCAAACAAATTTAAAGCAACACCATACAATTCTCAAAATGGACTGTTCTAAACCATAAGGTATTTTGTTTGGAATTTTGGAATTGGATCGTAACATGTTTTTGAAATTTGGCGCTTGTAATTTGGGATTTAAGAACGTGTTCTTTCCCAGAATTCCTTAATCACCGGGATAAAATCATCTGTAATCTCGATGTCACCCTGCCGCTTAAACCAGTACTCCGGAAGAATGTTATTAAACTGATCATCGGCAAAGCGCTCACCGATCAAAACTACGATACCTTTATCTGTGGCGGAGCGGATTAACCGGCCAACGGATTGAATCACTTTATTCATCCCGGGAAAAATATAAGCGTATTCCATTCCGGCATGTTGCTTTTCTTCATAATACTGCCGTAATAACTCCCGTTCAAAACTGACAAGCGGCAGGGCCGGGCTGATCACAATCACCCCGATGGCCATATCGCCAAAATAATCCACCCCCTCGGAGAAGATTCCGCCCATGACTGCCAGCAGCAGGTTTTGCTGATCTTTCTTTCTTAATTCATGCAACACCAGATTGCGGTCTTCATCCTTCATGCCCGGTTTTTGTAAAATTTTATTATGCTTTACCTTGCCGAGAAATACATTAACGTTTTGAATAAAATCAAAACTCGGAAAAAATACCAGGTAGTTGCCTTGCTGCTGCCGGATAACCTCTTCAATTATCTGGGCAATATGCGGATAATTCTGCATCCGGTCTTTATAGCGGGTCGATACGCCGGGCACTACAATGATTTTCCGATGCTCATTCGGAAAGGGGGAATCCAGCTGTAATTTTTCCGTCCGGTATTCCGGGAAGCCCAGCACGTTCTGATAAAAATCGATGGGATCCAGCGTGGCCGACATGGCAATCACGGAATGAAATCCTTCGATGCGCTGCTGCAAATACTGGGATGGATCGCAGCACTGAATTTTAAGAATACCCCCTTCATCGGCATCATAGAAAGGTACAAAGGCCCGATCCTGAATCCGGGCGATCTGCACAAATCGCCTCAGGTTAAAATAGAATCCATCCAGAGGATCATCAATGATCAACCAGCGCTTTTTTATTTTTTCAATCAGATACTTGATAAAAGCCTGTTCATACAAACAAAGCCCGCTGTCCCAGGATTGGATATTCAAATCTGTTTCAAAATACCGGCGGCCGGCAAAATGAATTTCGCCTTCCAGATTTAATTCATTTAAAATAGTATGTATTTCTTGTAACGCCGAGGTCAAAACTTTAAAGACTTTACTTTTTTTATCTTTATTTTGATTGATTAAACCGGCAACCGTTGCTTTTTTCAATTGGGGCGATAAATACTGCATACCCCGTTCATAAAGGTTATGCGCTTCATCGATAATCAATATCCAGTCCGAGTAATCTTTTTTGGCGAACAAGCGGCGCAGGTAAACCGTCGGATCGAAGACATAATTGAAATCACCAACCAGCAGGTCGATATGAAAACTAAGATCAAGCGATACTTCAAACGGGCACAGGATGTGTTCAACCGCCTTGGCATAAATCGCATCCGGCTGAAGAATAGAGTTTTGAAGTAACTCTGAAATAATATTGCTTTCCAGCAGACGATCGTGATAATCTTTTGCATAGGGGCAGTGGGCTTCATGGCAAAAATAAACATCATTGGCGCACATCTTTTCCGCCGCCCGCAGATACAAAACCTTAAAATCGAATCCCTGTTCAGCGAGCGGCAGAACGGTTTCCTGCACAATATTTTGCTGGGTGGTTTTTGAAGTGACAAAAAATATTTTTTTCTGATTGGCATAGGCATAATGGATAGCCGGATACAAGGAGGCGGCTGTTTTACCGGTTCCGGTTGGCGCCGATACCAACAGATGCATTTTATCATTCAAAACCTGATTGACGGTATCCATCATGGTTTGCTGCTGGGGACGTTTTTCCGGCATGCTGAAGTCAATCAGGCTTATTTCGGCCTGCCGTCTCTGTTTTTCCATTTTGTCGCGTTCGATCCCGGCCGTGATGGATTCAAATCGCTGCATAAGCAGATTTTCTATGGCCATGCGATTGTATGATATGGAAAATGAACGGCTGGCGTCATTTACCAGATTGACAATGATTAAATAAGTAACAACCTCTATACCTTTCAACTCATCCTGCAAAAGGTAGGCGTAAAATAAAAGCTGTTCGGAAAATTCAGGAAATAATTCGGGATGAATGGACTTGAATTCAGATGCACTTAGAATTACCGATTTGATCTCTTCAATTTCAACACGATTCTTTAGCTGGTACACCCCGTCGATGCGGCCCTGCACATCAAAGACATAATCTTTATAGGGGTATTCGCGATGTACAACATATTCACTGTGCAGCAAGCCGAATCGTTTGTTTTTGGTTGTCTGAATTTTGGTCTGAGCCTGCCGGCCGAGCATGCCTCGTTGAGGCAAAGGGAAGGAAGACAACATCTGCGGCGGTCGGGATTGGAAAACCAAATCCCGGACATTTAGGGAAATACGGTTATCTTCAATTTTAATGGCCATAATAGATAATACTATTAGTTTATCGGAATTCGATATAAAATATTCAATGATTTAAAATTAATTACAACTGACCCTCCCTGTCCCATCGAAACAGGACATCCATCCCTAATATATTAGGGAGGGAAAAGGGTGGGTTAGAAATCTACCATAAATCTTATAAAACTTACTCTTTCAGCAAAAACACCAGTTCATTCAATCCCTTGGCAATCTCTTTATAAAAATTTAGACTGGTAACCTGATAAAGCTGTTCACAGAAAACGGGAATTCCGCTGGCTATAAATGAATCAAAAAAGGATTCAATATATGTTTCATCTTCCATTTCGATATAGGAAGAGAAAAGATCAAGGATGTTTGGAACGGCATCTTCCGCTTCATCAACGCCCAGCATGCTGGTAGAATGAGCGATTTCATCCATCAGCCGCCCTTGATCAATATTAGCATTAATCTGAGATAATTGAATTGAGACCAAAGGTTCTTCGTCGCGTACAAAGGAAAAAAGCCGGGCATATTCAGCATGTAAATCTGCCTGTTCCTCACCCTGGTAAAAATTAATCACATCCAGAATACGTGAAGCAACGGTGTTATCTATATCCGTATCAATGGTTTTCTCTATTTCACGAAACAGATGATGCAGTTCGTGAATCAGCTCATCATAGGGAAATGACAAACCCCGTGCATAGAATCGCAGCGCCATGCCTATAGTATGCCGGTTAAAATCAAAATTCATAGATAGCCATAATAAATTTCAGAATCAGAAAAAAGTTAGTATGATTTGAAATGAATTCCAAGAGAAAACAGAAGAAAAGAAATTTTATAAAATGTTGAGAATTAAGGATTTTTTCTTTTGCAGATATTTACTGATTTCGTTATTTTTTTGCTGGATTGGAAATTTTAAATAATCGCGAATAAATAGACATGTTTTTTAGTTAAATTCATTTTTCTTACACGACAATAACAATTGAGACTGGATAATGCCATACCAAATTAAAATTGAACCTCAGGGGAAAATACTTACAACCAACGGTAAGGAAACCATAAAAGCGGCTCTGGAGCGGGAAGGTTTTTTATTTCCGGATAACTGCGGCGGAGCGGGCATTTGCTCTAACTGCAGGGTTGAGTTTATTTCCGAACCGCCTAAGATGAAGCGGGTAGAATCTAATTTATTTGGTAAGGACAGTACGTATCGTATGGCCTGCCAGCATATAATGAAACAGAACTGCATTATTGCTTTACCAATTACTACTGAAACAACGAATGTAAAACGTGTATCCGGTCTGCACATTTCTTCAAAATCCAAAGGCTATGGCATCGCCATTGATTTGGGTACCACGACCGTTGCCTTATATTTGGTCAATTTAAAATCCGGGAAAATTCTTGATCAGACAAGTTTTATCAATCCGCAGGCGGTTATTGGCGGGGATGTGATGAGCCGGCTTAAACGGGCCATGGAAGACGGCGGCCTGGATCAGTTAAATTATTTGATTAATGCCGAGATTGGTAAATCAATAGTATCCATTTTAAAAGGGAATACATTAAAACCGGAATCTATCCGTGAGGTATCTATTGCCGGTAATTCCGTGATGACTCATTTATTTCTCAAACAGGATGCGGCTGGTTTGGAGCAAAAACCATTTATCAGTTCTCTGCAGGAAAAAGGCTGGCTGGCATTTGATCCGGCAGAAATATTGCTTCCATCGTCTTGCAAAGGAAAGTTTTTCCCGGTTCTTCATGGGTTTATTGGAGGAGATACCATAGCGGCTATTTCGGCTGTTGATCTGGATACCAGAAAAGGCACTAATCTGCTGGTTGATTTGGGTACGAATGGTGAGATTGTATTGTCTGTGGATGGTACATTTTACGCAACATCAGCGGCAGCGGGTCCGGCATTTGACGGGATGAGTATGTTCTCGGGCATGCCGGCCGTTTCAGGCGCTATTGAAGGTATTTCAAAAAAAAGTAATATTTGTATTATTAACGACGGTGATGCCAAAGGTATTTGCGGATCGGGCTATATTTCACTGATTGCTTATATGTTCAGAAACGGCATTATTGATGAAACCGGATTGATTAATACTACCAAGAAAGGAAAAGACTACTGGTTACCCATTGCAAATAAAGAAAATATCCGGATTACGCAGGAGGATATCCGAAAATTTCAGCTGGCCAAGGGCGCGATTGCCGCGGGGATAGAAATTCTTTGTGCTGAAGCTAAAATCAAATATGATCTGATTGACAAGTTTTATATTACAGGGTCATTCGGCAATCATATTAAAATAGAATCGGCGATAACGACAGGTTTGATTCCCAATCTGCCAATTAATAAAATTGAGTTTGTTGATAATGGAGCCGGGCGGGGAGCTATCTTAAGCCTGGCTAATATAAAATATCAAAAGCGGGTAAAACAGTTTCAGACAAAATTAACCGTAGTAAACCTTGGCGAACATCCCGCCTTTCAGGATACCTTTGTGAATCATATGCTGTTTCCGCAGCAATAAATTAACCACGAAAAAGCACAAAAGGCTCAAAAAGTTTATATGGTTTTCAAATTCTTTCTCTGTGATACTTTGTGTATCTTCGTGGCAAGACAGCTTAAATAATGGAAATTTTGACAGGATGGGATTTGGTTACCTGACCAATTACTGCAATTGTCTCAACTTTTAATCTTTTAAGTTCCTTAATCAATGCATCCAGTTTATTTTCAGTCACCGATATCAATAATCCCCCAGATGTCTGGGCATCATGAAATAAAGTGATTTGTTCAGATGTATAATTACCTTTAATATCCATGTCTATTCTGGAATAAAGCTCATTGGAGCGCGTACCGCCCGGAATGTAACCGTCTTTAATCAGGCCAAGAGCTTCTTCAAAGATTGGAACCGACTTACCATTGATTTCAATACCGACATTACTGCCTTTGGCCATTTCCATGGCATGGCCTATTAAACCAAAGCCGGTAATATCCGTGCAGGCATTCACGCCAATTGTTTGCATGGCAATACTGGCTTTATCGTTTAAGGTCATCATCACCCGGCAAACACGGTCATACAATTCACCCAGTTCCTTGCCGGATTTTAAAGCCGTCGTTATAATTCCTGTTCCGATGGGTTTGGTAAGAATCAGCTTATCCCCTGGTTTTGCCGTACTGTTTCTTACAATCTTATCCGGATGCACTGTACCGCTTACAGCCAAACCATATTTCAACTCATCATCAGAAATAGTATGCCCGCCAACGGTCACCGCGCCTGCTTCGATAACTTTATCAGCGCCTCCTTTAAGAATTTCTGTCAATACTTCATTCGGAAAAATGTTTGTGGAGAAAGCAACAACATTCATGGCTGTCAATGGTTTGCCGCCCATGGCGTAGACATCGCTTAATGAATTCGCCGCGGCAATTTGGCCATAGGTATACGGATCATCGACAATCGGTGTAAAAAAATCTACCGTTTGGATTAGCGCAATTTCATCTGTCAGTTTGTAAACGCCGGCATCGTCCGCCGTATTATGCCCGACCAGAAGATTTTTATCCGCCGAAACGGGCAATTCCTTTAATACATTACCTAACACCGTTAGGTTAAGTTTGGACGCTCAGCCAGCACACTTGACTGTTTCAGTCAGGCGTTTAATCTGTCTGTCTGTCATGAATTCCCTTGTTTAATAAATGGTACCAATAAATCTAATCGAAACATAAATTTAAATCAATTTTGAAATAACAAATTCTTGTAGTTAGTAATTTTGACTCTTCATTATATCACTTCTCAGAATGATAAAAATATTATTAATACCCGGATAGACTATAAAAATAGGCTTGCTTTAATTGAAAGTTGGATTATATTGCGGTGTACACAAAAACACCTTAAATATGTAAAAAAATTTAAAATTAGGTCTCATTTTTAAAGTTTTAGTTGAGATTTTAGCGGGAAAATTTATTATATTAAGGGCTGTAATTAATACAGGAAATAGGGATGGC
>JAFGKZ010000120.1 GCA_016928315.1 Calditrichaceae bacterium | reverse complement strand
ATCCTTGCTGTAAATAAATTAAAAAATAATTTACAGATAAAAAAGTTAATTTTGAATTATTATATAATAAGAAAAAAAAGGTGACATTTAATTTTGAAATCTTTTTTAGGATTCCTGCCAGTAATCGTCTTTTTTTTTGCATGTTCCAATCAATCCCAAAATAGTAATAATTCACAAGCAGAAATCAATTCACTGAAAAATGAATTTGGAAAGTATCGGCAGGAAAAAGACAATAATTTTAAAACTGCTGATTGGTCTCCACTTACACCGGAAGACAAATTAGCATTTAACGGATTGCCTTATTTTGAGTATAATGTTTCTTATCGTTATCAACTCAGAATTCATACTTATACCAATATGGATACAATAGAAGTGCCCGGTTCCAAATCCGGTGATCTGCGTAAAGCGGTTCCCTTCGGTTATTTTGAATTTAAACGGGAAGGTCAGAACCAGCGCCTGGAGGTATGGAAAATGATGCCCAGAACAAAAGAGGGCGAATCTCATTTGTTTGTTGGATTCTGGGACGCTACTTCCGATAAATCAACTTATGCCGGCGGTCGATATCTTGATATTACTGAAGTGCGGCCGGATGTTTATTTACTGGATTTCAATTATGCCTATAATCCTTACTGCGCTTATAGTGATCGATACAGCTGTCTGATGCCGCCTCTGGAAAACCGGCTGGATATCGCATTAACCTGCGGGGAAAAAATTTACAAGGAACATTAACGACTTTTTAATTTATGAACAAAATATTTACTACAGCAATAAAAGCAGTCAGCAAATCAGCATATATTTGCAAAGAAATACAGGCACAATTGATAAAAGAGGATGCTCTGACCAAAGAGGATCGCAGTCCGGTAACCATTGCGGATTTTGCTTCGCAAGCTATTATTTGCCGGACACTCAAAGCAGAATTCCCGGAAATTCCTATTGTAGGCGAGGAAGATGCAAATTCACTGCGGCAGAAAGAAAATAAAATCCTTCTTGAGAAAATCGGAAAGTTTTTAACGGGTTGGACTGAAGAAGAAATTTTAGATGCTATAGATCAGGGGAATGGTGAAGCAAAAGGTCGTTTCTGGACGGTTGATCCGATTGACGGCACCAAAGGATTTCTGCGCGGCGAACAATATGCTGTGGCGCTGGCCTTGATAGAAAATGGTCAGGTGCAAATGGGAATTTTAGGCTGTCCTAATTTAAATCGTAAACAAGATGAGAGCGGATTGATTGCCTATGCCATAAAAGGGCAGGGCGCTTTTACTGCAGATATGGATGGTAAAAATGCACACCCTGTAAAAGTATCGCAAAATTCTGCTGATGAGCTCATCCGATTTCTGGAAAGCGTTGAAGCGGCTCATGCCAATCACGGTTTGCAGGGACAAATTATGGACGCGCTTGGCGAGAAGGCTCAGTCTGTGCGTTTTGACAGTCAGGTTAAATATGCCGTGCTGGCCCAGGGTATCGCCGAGGTTTATTTGAGGCTGCCCAATGAGCTCAAACCGGATTATCGGGAGAAAATCTGGGATCACGCCGCCGGAATGATCATTGTCCAGGAAGCCGGCGGCCGGGTGACCGATATGTTCGGAAAAAATCTTGATTTTACTCAGGGTAAAAAATTATTGAATAATCGGGGCATAATGGTCAGTAACGGATTAGTGCATGATGAGATTTTAGAGCTGATAAACAAGTTTAAGAAATAGAAAATATAAATCATGATTGAAGTTGCCAAAGAAGCAGCCTATGCTGCCGGAAAAATATTAACGGAACATTTTAAAAAACTGCCCAAGGAAGCCATTAGAGAAAAGCAGGCGAATGATTATTTGAGCTTTGTGGATGAGACTTCAGAGAAAAAAATTATCTCAATAATTCAGGAGAACTTCCCCGATCATTCGATTCTGGCAGAAGAGGGCGGTGCATCCGGTCAGTCCGGAGAATACCGCTGGATTATAGATCCCCTGGACGGCACTACCAATTACATCTCCGGGCTTCCGGTCTTTGCCGTTTCCATTGCTTTGCAAAAAGGCGATGAAATGATTCTGGGCGTGGTTTATGATCCTTTGCAGGATGAATTATTCTGGGCGGAAAAAGGCAAAGGCGCTTATTGCAATGAGGCGCCCATCCGCGTCAGTGATTCTGATTCTCTGTCGGAATGTTTGATTGCCACCGGCTTTCCTTTTAAAGCCAAGCATCTGATTCACCCTTATCTGAACAGTTTTGAAGACATGTTTCATGCCTGTATTGGTATCCGCCGGATGGGCGCGGCGGCTATTGATATTGCCTATGTGGCAGCCGGCAGGTTTGGCGGTTTCTGGGAACTGGGTTTAAGCCCCTGGGATCTGGCCGCCGGTTCAGTTATTGTTAAAGAGGCTGGGGGACATATTTCCGATTTTTGGGATGGGCCGGATTACTTATTTAAGAATTATCTGATCGTTAGCAACAGTCGTGTACATGCACAAATGGGGGGAATCATCCGTAGACATTTCCCAAAATATCAGACTGTTTATAACAAATAAGGAGTACACTGTGAGCAAACTGAGCGTATCGAAACGAAAAGGCGAACGTGGCGCCTTAAGTATTATGGCCTGCAACTCGGGTAAAGAATTTGCTTCACGTATTGTAAAAGCATTAAACACAAAAAAAATAGATCCGGATCAATTGCTGGATTTTAGGCTGATTAAATCCACAGAAGTCTATTTTGCCAATGGCGAAGTGAAAACCATTATCGAAGAAAATATCCGCGGTGACGATCATTATATTGTACAATGCATGGATGATCCTCTTTCTGAGAAAACGATCAACGACAACCTGATGACATTGTTTACTGCCCTTAATGCCGCCTTTCAATCCGACGCCGATTCCATTACTGCCGTTATTCCGCAATTTCCCTACTCGCGGCAGGAACGTAAGAAAACCCGCGAGGGTATCACCGCCCGGCAGATTGCCCGCTTCATTGAAGATTCCGGCGCCAATCGTGTTATTACGCTGGATATTCATGCCGAGGCCATCATGGGATTTTTTAATTCTGCCCGCTTCGAAGACCTGCACGCTTCGCAAATTATTATTGATCATTTTCTTTCCCATTATAAAAATGATAATCTGGTCATCACTGCGCCGGACGTGGGCGGCGCTGAAAAAGCCCGGTTTTACTCCAAAGCCATGGAGGTGGACTTGGCCATTGTCGATAAGGCCCGCGATTATTCTAAAGCAGGCGTTATCGAAAGTATGCGTCTGGTGGGTAATGTTAAAGATAAAGATGTATTATTGCCGGACGATATGATCAGCACGGGAGGCACCATCGTAAATGCAATGAAGCTTCTCAAAGATCAGGGTGCAAAAAATATATATGTTGCCTGCAGCTTGCCGTTCTTTAATGGGAACGCAAAAGAGGCGCTGAGCCAATCGTATCAGGATGGTATTTTAACTAAAGTAATCGCCACCGACGCCGTTATTCACGGAAAGAAATTTATCGATGAACATCCCTGGTACGATGAGGTTTCAATCGCACCCTTATTTGCCGGTGTTATACATAATATAAATGCAAAACGTTCGGTATCTGAATTATTACGCTAACTCAATTTGAAGAAATTAAGGAATGAATTATTAATTCATTTTGTTTAAGATGGCATGAATAAGGAAAAACAAAAAAACATCGAACTAGCTTCAAAATTCTTTGAACAGGCTTATCATTTGCAAATGAGCGGGCATCTCGATAAAGCCATATATTTTTATAAACGTTCGATTGAATTTAATCCCAGCGCTCAGGCTTATACGTTTTTAGGATGGACTTACAGTCTGAAAGGACTTACGAAAAAAGCCATTGAACACTGTATGATGGCTATTCAGCTCGATCCGGAATATGGAAACGCTTATAATGACATCGGCGCATATTTACTTGAGCAAAAAAAATTGGATGCAGCTATCCCATGGTTTGAAAAAGCATTTAGATCAACCAATTATGCAAATTATTGTTACCCGTATCTGAATTTAGGTAAAATTTATGAAATGAAAGGCCGTTGGGATTTAGCCCTTGATTATTATGCGAATGCCATTCAGGAAAATCCGCAGTATGAACCCGCTCAAACTGCCTATGATAAGCTCGCCGGAAAATATAATTAATGCCTTTTGATACAATTTATGTAGTTGCGGCCGTTATTAAAAATGATAAAGGTGAATTTTTAATCACTCAACGTATGCCCAACGCCCGCTACGGCGGATACTGGGAATTCCCCGGCGGCACGGTGGAAGCCGGTGAAACGCCGAAACAGGCGCTGATCCGGGAATTGAAAGAAGAATTGAATGTCGAGATTAAGGTCAGTGATATTTACTGGCATGAATTGTTCAAAACCGCACAAAAAATAATCGATATTCAGTTTATAAATTGTACATTAACGCCTGAAAATCAAACCATCGAAAAAGTTGAAGTTGCCGATTACCGCTGGGTGAATGTGAACGAATTAAATCAATATCAATTTCCCGAAGCGGATGAGTCTTTTATCAGCCATTTGACCGGGAGTTAGAACCAAACGCCTTCTCATCTTAGCCGTCAACTGTCGGGGAAGGTTTTAATTGTTTTTCTGATTATATAAACTGTAGACTGTAATCCTGTTAAAAGCATCGGGATCAGAAAAGCATTCGTGTAGTATTTAAATCGGATTGGGAATTTCGATATACTCTACTTGTACATCAAATTGTTTTTTTAAATGACTTCCTAATGCCTGTATACCAAACCGTTCTGTGGCGTGGTGTCCTGCTGCAATAAAGTGAATGCCCTCTTCTTTAACATAATGCAAAATATGTTCACTCACCTCGCCGGTCAGGTAAACATCCAAACCTTCCGTTACCGCCTGATTGACTTCCTTTTGAGCGCCGCCGCTGATTATGCCCACATTCTTTATCGTGTCCGGACCAAAGGCAAAGACGATTAAATCGTTATTAATTTTTGATCGAATCAATTCAAAGAATGCATCGGCATTTATGCTATCCAGCTCGCCGCGCATACCGATAAACTGACCTTTATATTCGCCAAACGGTACAATTTTTTTTAAGCCAAGCGTATTGGCAATCACCGCATTGTTACCGACTTTTTCATGGGCATCCAGCGGCAGATGGAATCCATACAAATTGATATCATGCTCCATCAGTAGTTTTACGCGCTGCTTGTATCCGCCTTTATAAACCGGACGATCAAAATTCCAGATTAATCCATGATGAACGATAATAGCATCTGCCTTTTTTTTGATGGCTTGTTCAAACAGATCAACCGAAGCGCTGACCCCGGTAATAATCGTATTTATTTTGGATTTGCCTTCAAACTGCAAGCCGTTGGGACAATAGTCGTTAAAATTGTCTACATTCAAATAATCATGCAAATAAGCGGTTAAGTTATCACGTGATATTTTCATAAACTTATTCTTTTATTCTTTCTCTTTACGCGCTGCTCGATACTCTTTTAACGCCAGTTCAATTTCATCCAGCAATTGTTGGTCATACAATTTTCCAACTAAATTCTCTCGCGTTTTTCGGCCGACTTCGTAAAAATTGTTTAATTCAGCCTGATCGGTAACTTCTATCTTCTGGATACCTGCTTTTAGCATCGCTTCAATTGATTTTTCATTATCTTTTCTGGACAACATGGTCAGCTTTTCAAAATACTCTCTGCCCTTTTCTTTAAGAATCGTCTGCTGTTCGGGCGTTAATTTATTAAATATTCTTTTAGACACCAGTACGGCGCCGTATGAATTAGTCAGCGGCACATTAATCATATATTTCGTTTTAGTAAACCATTGGGTGGCAATGCAGGCCAAAGGTGAAGTGTAAACGCCATCAATCATTCCTGTTTGCAGCGAAGTCAGAACATCCGTAAGCGAGAGCGGTATTGGATTGATATTAAATGCCTTAAACGTTGCTTCCGCCAGGGGATCACCCTCCCACATCCACATTTTAATCCCCCGGAATTCCTCAACATTTTTTACCGGTTCATTGGTAAACACATAAACAAAACCTACTTCTGCCCGGCCTAATAAAATATATCCTGCATATTCGAAATTTTGGGCAAAACGCCTTTCAAATTTTGAATTTATGAAATCTACTTCATCATGATTTTTAAATAAAAAGGGGGAATCGAGAATTCGAATTTCGGGCAGAATTGTTCCTAAAGCGACCCCGGTAAAACCACCGCTGTGCAATTGATTAATTCTTATCTTGCGCAGGACATCTTTTTCATCGCCCTGGACCATCCCCGCGTAGATACGGAATTTTACTTCGCCGTTGGTCGCTTCCTGCACCGCCTGATTAAATTCATCCATTACGGTAATCCATGTTGAACCTTCCGGCGCAACCGTGGCAAATTTTATGATAACAGGATCGCCGCCGTAAACGACAATAACAAAAATCATCAGTAACAAAAGGATCTTCACTACTCGCATAACAATTTCCAATCCGATTTTAAAATAACTCTTCTTTTGATTTCTTTAACATTGCCGCTTTCCGTTTGGCAATTTGACTGATCAACGTCATTTCCGGAAGAATATCCAGCGGCGCTGTTTCAACTTTATTTAAACATTGATCAAATAATTCTTCATCCAGAGTTTTGGCTGCATAATATTTAGCCATGTAAATATAAGCTAATAAGAATTTTTGTTGATTTAGTTCCAAATTTTTTTCGAAATATTCTTTTGCTTTGGCTGGATTTCCCCCCATGATAACCGGCTTCATGCCCAAAACGGAACCCTGGTAAAGGTAAACGGCTCCGTAATAGAATGAGGGTTCTAATGCCTCGACCCGATCCATAAATAACTGAATTTTTGGTAAGTCCATCAGAGCCATGGGATTACCCAAATCCAGATTTAAATAACCGGCACCGGCAAAGCCGGCCCAAAATAACGGCGGCACCTTTTCGGCGCCATAAGAATTGACAATCTGGGTAAGTGCTTCTAGCCCGGCATTTTCCGCATTATAAAATGCCTTGTCTTTTTGTAAAATGTGTAAAGCATACTCGCGCGCGCGCAGATAAAATACTTTTGCCCGCTGCGGATCAACATCTTCAACAAAACCCAACGCATAACCGGCATAACCCTGCGCCAATAACAACAGCAGTTCTTCATTTTCGGGATCATTTTTCAGCAAACCTTCCACCAGTTTGAGATTGGCGGCCAGAGCCTGTTCGGCTAACTGCAAATCGGATTCTTCGTACAGGGCATTACTGCTCTGCAGCAGAATGGGCTCCATTTGCCGGATAACCATTTGGTTGATATTACAGGCTGAAAATGAAAAAACTGCGATGAGTAAAATTAAATGATTTATTTTATGCATAATCAATCCAAAACAGTAAAAAAATCTTTAGATGGTTAAGGATTAAATTAAAGTAGGAGGCGGAACATAAATAAATTGTGCCGCCGACCTCTCACACCACCGTATGTACTTGCGTGTACGGCGGTTTCCT
>JAFGKZ010000119.1 GCA_016928315.1 Calditrichaceae bacterium | reverse complement strand
AGGAAACCGCCGTACACGCAAGTACATACGGTGGTGTGAGAGGTCGGCGGCACAATTTATTTATGTTCCGCCTCCTACTTTAATTTATTTGATCAGCGTCATTTGGCGGGATTGCATTTGTCCGTCGACGGTCAACACATAAAAATAGGTGCCACTCTGCAGATTGCTGCCATCAAAATTTACCTGATAATTTCCGGCGGTTTGAAGTTCCGAAACCAGTGTTGCAATCTGTTCGCCAAGCAGATTAAAAACGGATAAATCTACCCGTTGAAAGGTAGAATTTTGTATACCCACCATGTATTTGATAGTTGTAGTTGGATTGAAAGGATTGGGATAGTTTTGGTCCAATTCAAAATTTCCTGGAATAACATTAGGTTCATTGACAATAGCGGATGCCGGATTAATACTGATTCCAAAATTATCAGCAAAGTTCCATGAATCACCGGTATTATCGCCGGAAAGATTTACACTATTACCATTGGCAAAAATCGTAGCTTCTCCCGGATTAGCAGGCGCGGTATAATCAAATTCGAACCTAACCACATTATCGCCGGGCGCTTTGGGTGCGGTATGGGTTAATTCACCGGTTTCCAGTTTTAAGCTTCCGTCGACCGGAGCTAATGTTCCGTTATCAGTTGCAATATTCGTTCCCGCTGCGGATAAAGGCCCCCCAGCAATAGTAACTGCATATGAACCGGTCTGGTTAACATTGAGTTCTGTGGGCCCGGATATGGTAACTGTAACTGATGCATTCGGACTGGCGTCATGACAGGTGCAGCCCTGCGTACTCCCCAATTGAGTGCGTCCTGTGATTCCGGTTGAACGGGCATAGACGATGACGGCCCATATAATAAAAAATGATATAAATAAAGGAATAATAAAACGATTGTTCCTGTAAGGATTCTTCATACTAATTTCCCCCATATTTATGTATTGAGTTTTTCATTATAACATTAAGAAAATTGAAAAAATTGCAGGATAAAAAAAAGAATTTAAAAATGGAATGATGACATCCTGATTGAATCCATCATTCCACTCTCAGTTTGTAAAAGGAATTCAGAAAAGCTTTAATTATACAAATAATACATCCGCGGTCATTTCTTTTGGAATATCCAGACCCAGGAGTGTCAAAATGGTCGGCGCTAAATCAGACAACTTTCCATCCTTTTTTAATCTCTTTGAATCGGCGTCTTTAGCGATGTAAATCAATTCTACCGGAAATGTGGTATGACTGGTTTTGGTCATGCCGGTGTTATAATCTATCATCTGCTCAGAGTTGCCATGATCCGCAGTAATTAAAATATGCGCATCCAGCTCCAGTAATCGTTTAACCACTTTGCCCAGACAAAGATCAACCGTTTCGATGGCCTTTTTTGCGGCCTCAAAATTTCCGGTATGACCGACCATATCGCCGTTGGGATAATTAATCAGAATAAAACTATAAGGATTACTCTCAACGCTTTGTAATAGTTCGTCGGTAATGGCATAGGCTTCCATCTCCGGGTGACTGGCAAAAGCCGAGGCGTCGATATCACTTTTAATTTCCACCTGATCCTCATTTTTATAAGGCGTGGTAGATTTACCGTTAAAGAAGCTGGTGACATGACGGAATTTTTGCGTTTCGGAAAGCCGGAGCTGTTTCAATCCCGCATCGGCTATTACTTCGCCCAGTAAATGATTCATACCACCGCCGGCGCTCATGGCGCCCATCAGGTACTCAGTAAATTCATCATAATACTGAGTGAATCCCAGATAGGTCACTTTCGGCTTGGCTTTTAATTTCCCCGGGTAATTCGGATCGACAAATGCCATGGATAACTGAATCGCCCGATCCTGCCTATAATTTGTATGAAAGATGCAATCGCCATCTTTTACGCCATCATAATCACCGATACAATAGGGCAGGATATATTCATCAAACATTTCCACATTATCCGGTGTTTTGTCTTTTTCATAAGATTCTTTTACGGCGTTCTCTGCAGAATCAATCCTGCGGCCCTCAGCGCTGACGATGCAGTTATAAGCAATGTCGGTTAATTTCCAGACACGCGAACGGTCCATGGCATAATAGCGTCCCATTACCGTGCCGATTTTACATCCGCCCACTTCCTGCATCACCTGATCCAGCTGTGCCAGATACTCCAGTGAACTTTTCGGCGGCGTGTCCCGGCCATCCAGAAAGGGGTGAATGATAATTTCACCATCCGGAAATTCCTGACGAGCCCGTTTCATTATTTTAAATAAATGATCCTGATGGGCATGTACGCCTTCATCCTGTAAAAGACCAAACAAATGAAGACGTGAATGATTACCTTTCCAGTTATTAATCAGGTTTTTCCATTTATCCGATTCAAATATGGAACCATCTTTAAAACCCTCATCAATCCGTTTTAACTCTTGCACAACCACACGTCCTGCCCCCATATTCAAATGCCCGACTTCGCTGGATCCCTGGAACCCTTCCGGCAGGCCGACAGCTTCTCCTGATGTTTTAATCAATGTCCAGGGATATTTCTTTTTGTATGAATCTACATTGGGCGTATCAGCCGCCAATACGGCATTTCCTTTAGGATTTTCATTATAACCCCACCCGTCACGCACTATTAAACAAACCGGTCGCATTTTTATCTACCTTTCTTATTCTTTCATATTTTATTAGACACAACGCCTTATCAAATAATTAAATTTCGTAGTTCAGAGATAATAGTCTCGTCATCCGCCAGCCCGCCTATACCCACGTCGCCATCGGCCAGTTTTTTTGAAATGGGATTTATAACTTGCAGATTATAAATTTGCCGACATTGGTCTATATGCATTTGTGTGATTGGATTTTCCCACATCGCCGTGTTCATGGCCGGCGCAATGATTAATGGTTTTCCGCCTAATGCCCTTACAGTTGAAGTCAATAAATTATCACATAAGCCGTTGGCAATCTTTGCCAGCGTATTGGCAGAAAGCGGTGCCAGCAAATAAATATCGCACCATTTAGCCAGTTCAATATGCAGAACATGCTGCTCATGTGTCCACTCATCGGAATCGCTAAAGCAGGGATTCTGACTCATAACCGCCAGGGCCTGCGGCGCGACAAAAGCTTTGGCATGCTCAGTTACAATGGTTTTAATATCATAGTTTTCTTTTTTTAACATAGACACCAAATTTGGTATACGATAGGCTGCAATGGATGACGTGACTCCAATCAGTAGTTTCATAAATTATTCCCGATTGCATTAATCCAACTTCAATTTTTGTGGCAAACTTAGGTAAATTATGTTCATCAGGCAATATTAGTTTGGATGATAAACTTGATACTGATTCAAACCATAAATTAGTTTTCCTGAATGGTTTGTCTTTGCTAAGACATGAAGAAAATTTTTGTTTTTTCTGTGGTTTACAAAAAGATATTAAACATTGGGTTATAATTTTTATTAACTTTCAGCAGATTTCTTAAAATTTTTCCTTTGCGGTTTCATGTTCTTGCGAAAGAAATCTATGAATTAATCAGTTCAACTAATAGAATGTTTTTTGAATGGCGGATCTGTTTAATCGAATTTATTAAAATATCAGGAGGTTATAATGCATACCTTAAAGGATTTTTTGAATCTGGCTATTGATCAGGAAATAAATGCTCAGAAATTATATAAACATGGAGCCTCAGTCGCTAAGGATGAAAAGTCAAGGCAATTTCTGAACCGGCTGGAAAGAGAAGAAATTGAACATGAAAAGACTTTGTTTAATATTCGTGAAACCGGCATATTTGATTTGGATATACCCATAGAAGATGAGAGTGTTTTTGATGTCGCATTAACCTCGCACGGCGCCCGGCCCGATATGGATGAAAATTTAACCATAGAGCAGGTTTGGGAAATCGCCCTTAAACGGGAATATATGGCCCAGCAGCGCTATTTAAGAGCCGCAAAATCAGTGAAAGACAAAGAATTGGCTGAGTTGCTAAATAATCTGGCCCGGGATGAAGAACAGCATTATAAGGTGGTGGATCAGCAGTTTAAAATGCACACCGGTTCCATGCGGGAGGAGTTTTGAAAGTAATTTGGCTATAACCTTTGTTAGTAAATGTATTTTAATTAATAAAGATCCAATTATAAATGCCGAGTAAGCTTAATACAAAAAGTCTTAAATTTGTTATCCAACTTTTTAATAGGAGGCGTCAATGATTAATAAATATAGTTTTATGGTTTTTATTTTTTTAATTCTATT
This sequence comes from Calditrichaceae bacterium, assembly GCA_016928315.1. GTDB lineage: Bacteria > Calditrichota > Calditrichia > Calditrichales > Calditrichaceae > JAFGKZ01. The sequence continues at coordinate 768 of JAFGKZ010000119.1, read as the reverse complement.
TAGTATTTTCGTCACGAATTGTTCGGATGATGAAGACAAAGAAACATTGGTAGGCACATGGGTATTGACCAGCATGAAAATGACTTCACTAGGATTTACCGTTACTATGGATCCTGCAGAAATGGGAATATCTATGAGGTTGACTGTACGGAGTGATAATTCGTATACCATGGTCATGACGGAAGATGATGTAACAACAACAAGCAATGGAGAATGGGCGACATCAGGTGGGAAATTGTTTATCACTGAAGAAGGAGATACTGAGGAATATGATTATTCTTTAAAGGGAGACAAATTAGAGGTATCGTTTGAAGAGATCGAAGAGGGACAGACGGTCACTATAACTCAGGTATTTACGCGTCAGTAATAAAACAAATTTATATTTTTTCAAATAGTTTTTATCCCAAACTTTCAACAAATTGGCAATAAGAGTTATAACGCCGTGGATGGATTAATTTTTCGTTCACGGCGTTTTTTATTGCACAATCGATTTCAGATAAATGCAGGCAATCACGGAACTTACATTGATCCGCATACTGCAAAAATTCCCTGAAATAAAAGCGTGCTTCATCACGATGAATATCCACAAAATCAACCAGCTTTACTCCAGGCAAATCGATAACCTGTGTCTTTTTATCCAGTGTAAAAATTTTAATTTTTGTTGTTGTATGCTGGCCCTTATTCGTAGATCGGCTTACTTCATTTACCCGAAGTTTAAGTTGAGGCGCCATAGCATTAAGCAGGCTGCTTTTACCCACCCCTGAGTGT
>JAFGKZ010000118.1 GCA_016928315.1 Calditrichaceae bacterium | reverse complement strand
GCGCAAATTCATGCCGGAGGCAGAGGTAAAGGCGGCGGCGTTAAAATTGCCAAAACCAAAGCAGAAGTAGAAAATTTGGCGAGACAAATTTTGGGAATGAATTTAGTAACCCATCAAACCGGCCCGGAAGGTAAAAAAGTCAAAAAGCTGTTAATTGAGCAGGGTATTGATATAGAACGCGAATTATATCTTGGCATGGTGCTGGATCGGGCGAAATCGCAATTGGTTATGATGGCTAGCAGCGAAGGCGGCGTGGAAATTGAAAAAGTAGCCGCTGAGAGTCCTGATAAAATTATAAAGCAATGGATTGATCCCAGGGTTGGTTTGCAGCCTTTTCAGGCTAGAAATTTAGCATTCGGTTTGAATTTGCAGGGAAAGCAAGTCGGAAATGCTGTTAAATTTATGATGAGTTTATATAAAGCATTTATCGGCAATGATTGTTCCCTGGCAGAAATTAATCCGCTGGTAGTAACTAAAGATGGCGAGGTTTTAGCTCTCGACGCTAAAATTAATTTTGATGATTCTGCGCTTTATCGTCATCAGGATTTACTCGAATTGCGCGATCTGGATGAAGAGGATCCGCTGGAAGTGGAAGCTTCCAAATTTAATCTGAATTATATCAAACTGGATGGTAATGTGGGCTGTATGGTCAACGGCGCCGGTCTGGCCATGGCCACTATGGATATCATTAAATTAGCAGGCGGCGAGCCGGCTAATTTTTTGGATGTCGGCGGCGGCGCTAATGTGGAAACAGTCCGCAGTGGATTTAAAATAATTCTGGCAGATAAAAATGTAAAAGCCATTTTAATCAATATTTTTGGAGGAATTGTCCGCTGTGACCGAGTTGCCCAGGGCGTAATTGAAGCGGCTAAATCAATCGAAATAAATATACCAATTGTTATCCGGCTGGCTGGAACAAATGCTGAAGAGGCTGCTGAGATGCTGAACAAATCTGAACTCGATTTTATTGTCGCTGATTCGCTTAAGGATGCAGCGCAAAAAGTTGTAGGAACTTTAAATTAATCAAATCAACTATTATCCGACTGAACTGACTATGAAAAAACCGGAGAAGAAATAAATGAGTATTCTGCTAACTGAAAAATCAAGAATAGCTGTTCAGGGTATAACCGGTTCTGAAGGTTCATTTCATGCCCGGCATATGCTGGAATACAATACGAAACTTGTTGCCGGCATTACACCGGGAAAAGGCGGGCAAGTTTTTAACGATAAGGTACCCGTATTTAATACCGTTACTGAAGCTGTTGAAAAAGAAGGTGTGAATGCCTCGGTGATTTTTGTGCCGCCTGCTTTCGCTCCGGATGCAATCATGGAAGCAGCCGCTGCCGGACTGGATCTGGTGGTCTGCATAACCGAAGGCATTCCTGCGCTGGATATGGTGCAGGTGTACGAGTATTTATCCAAAACCAATACACGTCTTGTCGGCCCAAATTGTCCGGGTGTTATTTCTCCCGGAATAGGTAAAATGGGTATTATGCCGGCGTTTATTCATAAACCGGGCAGGGTTGGTGTGATCAGCCGATCGGGAACGCTGACCTACGAAGCTGTTGATCAGTTGACCAAGAGAAATATAGGCCAATCCACCTGCATCGGCATTGGAGGCGATCCGATAATTGGCACGCGCTTTATTGATGCACTCAAATTATTTAATGAAGACGAGAGCACGGATGCTGTTGTGATGATTGGTGAGATTGGCGGAACCGCTGAAGAAGAAGCAGCCGCCTGGGCAGATACATATTTTCAAAAACCAATAGTAAGTTTTATTGCCGGACAAACAGCGCCTCCGGGAAGACGGATGGGACATGCCGGCGCCATCATCAGCGGGGGACAGGGAACAGCTGCGGATAAAATGAAAGCATTGACAGAAGCAGGCATTCATGTTTGCGATAGTCCGGCAGAAATCGGTTCAAAAATGGCAGAGGTTCTGGGTTGACGCATTTAACTAATCAATAATTTAATAAATTTAGCAGGAATGAAATTACTATAAAAATTATCATCATGAAGCGGGAGTTGTTTTGAAAGAGAAAACATTAGCGATACTAAAACCGGATTGTGTACAAAAAAATTATATCGGAAAAGTGATTAGTCATTTACTAAAAGCGGGTTTTAATATAATAGGAATGAAAATGTTAAAACTCAATAAAGAAACAGCAGGTGAATTTTACGCTGTGCATAAGGATAAGCCATTTTATTCAAATTTAGTTGAATTTATGACCGAGAATCGCGTAGTGGTTTTGGCTTTAGAAAAAGAGAATGCGGTCGAATACCTGCGTAAAGTTATAGGGGCTACCGATCCCGCTGAAGCAGAACCTGAAACAATCCGTAAATTGTATGCGGAAAGCAAGGAACGGAATATTATTCATGCATCCGATTCATTGGATAATGCAAAAATTGAACTTGGTTTCTTTTTTTCAAATAGAGAACTTATTGAAAATCGATAAATTATAAATTTGTGATTTTTAATTATATCGGAGTAAAGAATGGCAGAAGATAAAATAATGGATATTGAAATACTGAAACAAAATGAACCTGGTGGTTTGGATGCCGTTGATGCCATCAAAACCGTTGCTGTTTTTGGCGCCGGTGTTATGGGGCGGGGCATTTCCCAGATTATCGCATCAAAAGGTATGGAAGTTATCCTGATTGAAAAGGATGAGAAGCAGGCTAAATTTTGTTTCGCGGAACTGGAAAAAAGCATTGATGAAGAAATTGCACGGTGGACAATGACGGAAAGCGAAAAACGGGCCATTATGAGTCGCATAAAAATATCCAGTAATTATGACGACGCGATTTATGGCGATATCGTGATCGAGGCTATTCATGAGAATCTGGAATCGAAAAAATCAATTTTAGCAAAACTGGATAAAATATGTGATCCGGAAACGATTATCATTACCAACACATCTGCATTGAGTATAACAGAAATAGCATCCGAAACAAACAGGCAGGATAAAATTATTGGCATGCATTTTTTAAATCCGGTTCCCAAAATTCCCTTGGTTGAAATTGTGCGTGGTTTAAAAACTTCTGATGAAACCTATAATTTTATAAAAAGTTTTGCGGAAACGCTTGATAAAACGGCTGTTGAGGTCTTTGAATATCCGGGTTATATCACAACGCGCATTATTGTTCCAATGATAAATGAAGCAATTCATATTTTAATGGAGGGAGTTGCCAAAGCCGATCATATCGATACGGCCATGCGTTTGGGCTATAATTTTCCCCGCGGTCCTTTGGCTCTCGCTGATATTATAGGGCTTGATGAACTGATGGCCTGGATGGAAACCCTGTTCCATGAACTGGGCGAAGCAAAGTACAGACCTTGTCCGTTGTTGCGCAAACTGGTGAGGGCGGGTCATCTGGGACGTAAAACCGGTAAAGGTTTTTTTGAATATAAGTGATCGCATTAATTACAGATGCAGGAGCATTTAAATAAATTCACAATACATTTTTTTGAAATTGAGGGACGGTAGATGATTATTCTGGTTTTAAATACGGGCAGTTCATCAGTTAAATATCAGGTTATAAACCCGGAAGAAAAAAAAGCTTTAGCCAAAGGTGTTGTAGAACGAATTGGTATGGCAGGCGCAGTATTGACGCATAAAGTATTAGGTGGAGAAGAAATTAAGCTTGCCGGTGAAATATTAGATCATAAAATGGCCATCGAATATGTATTAAGTATTCTGCTGAGTAAAAATCATGGCGTGATAAAGAGCCGGGATGAAATTACCGCTGTCGGGCACCGAGTTGTGCATGGCGGTGAAGCCTTTAGCGCCTCTGTGCTTATTTCTGAAGATGTAATGACCGAGATGCGTAAATGTATCGACTATGCGCCCTTGCATAATCCATCCAATTTGAAGGGCATCAATGCTGCCAAACAATTACTGCCTAATGTCCCTCATGTTGTCGTTTTTGATACGGCATTTCACCAATCGATGCCCAAACATGCTTTTTTATATGGCCTGCCTTATGTGCTGTATAAACGGCATGGAATCCGTCGATATGGTTTTCATGGTTCATCGCATAGATTTGTGGGTGATAGAGCCGCTGAACTGGTTGGAAAGCCAAAAGAAGAGTTGAATATTATCACCTGTCATCTTGGGAATGGCTGTTCAATGGCTGCTATCGAAAAGGGCAGATCTGTAGATACATCGATGGGATTTACGCCTTTGGAAGGATTATTGATGGGTACAAGAAGCGGGGATATTGATCCTGCTATTGTTCTTCAGATTATGAGTAAAGAAGATTTATCCCTGAATGATGCGACCACTATGTTAAATAAGCATAGCGGACTTCAGGGTATCAGCGGCCTGAGCAGCGATATGCGTGAAATTGAGGAAGAATATAAATCCAATGAACGCGCCCGTATTGCTCACGATATTTTTACCTATCGAATTAAAAAATATATTGGCGCTTATGCGGCTGCCATGGGTGGAGTGGATGTGGTTGTGTTTACCGGGGGGATTGGTGAAAACTCATCAATGGTCAGAAAAAAATCAACAGAAGGATTGGAATTTTTTGGCTTGAAAATTGATGATGCAAAAAACACCTCTAATGGTAGCGATGAAAAGCTGATTAGTACAGACGAATCTAAAGTAAAATGTTATGTTATCCCGACCAACGAAGAATTGGTTATCGCTCTGGATACCATGGAAATAGTAAATAATCTGAAAAAAGAATCAAAATAAATTTCTTTAATATAAAAATGAATTTAATAAACATTAATTATTGAAATATTTGCTATTTCAAATTCTTGATATTCCTGCCATCTTTATTTAAATTACGCGATTCATTATGAAAGTGAACATACAAAGTCTCGAAGATGATCTGGTCGAATATGATGCTGAACTGGATAACTCTTTCATCGACCATGAAATAAAAAGATTTTATGATCACCCAATTAAGATGCATGTTGTTCTTGATAAGTTTGGAAAAGACTACCGGGTTGATATTGAAATTGATACATTAGCCACTTACACCTGTGACAGGTGCCTGGCTGAATTTACAAATCATTTTAAGGCGCAGCAGCGTCAATTGTTTCATGTTGGCTATCAAGAGATTGCTGATAATGAAGATATCATATTGCTGCCTGAAAGCGCCACGGAAATTGATTTATCGCCGTATCTTATGGAAATGGTATTATTGAATCATCCAATTAAAATGATTTGCAATGAAGATTGTAAAGGGCTGTGCGCAAAATGCGGCGCTAATTTGAATATTGAGCCCTGCCACTGCTCTGGCGATACAATCGACCCCCGATGGGAAGAATTAAGAAAATTCATAAAGTAGGAGTTATAAATGGCAAATCCAAAACGGAAGATTTCACGCTCGAAACGTGATAAACGCAGATCGCAATGGTTTGCATCGATGCAGGCTCCGCAGCTAAGCAAATGCGATCATTGTGGTGAAATGAAATTACCTCATCGTACCTGCCCGAATTGCGGTTATTATAAGGGTAGGAATATATTCATTCCAAAGAGTGCATAGCGGGAAAATTCAGGATAATTAATGCGCATAGCATTGGATGTAATGGGTGGAGATTTTGGGCCCCGAGCGACTGTCGAAGGGGCTTATTTGTATGTGAAGGAAACGCACGGCGCTGATCATATTGTACTGGTTGGTGATGAAAACCAGATAAAAGAACAATTACAGCACATTCCTCAAAAATTACAAGAATTTTTTTCTATCGTCCATGCTTCGCAGAATATAGGAATGAATGAATCCCCTACAGAAGCCATCAAAAAAAAGATAGACTCTTCTATGGTCGTTGGATTAAGGCTTCATAGGGATAATGAAGTTGATGCCTTTGTGAGCGCGGGAAATACCGGCGCACAATTGGCAGCTAGTCTTGTAGCGTTGAAACGAATTCCTGGAGTAAAGCGTCCCGCCATCGGATCATTTTTGCCGTGTGAAAAAGGATTGGTCTTTATCATCGATGTAGGCGCTAATGTAGATACAAAACCAATGCACCTATTGCAATTTGCTCTGATGGGTAATATTTTTGTCCGCGAAGTTTTTACGCACAAAGAACCTAGCGTTGGACTTTTGAGTGTTGGCGAGGAAGAATCGAAAGGCAATGAAGTTACACGGCTGGCGCATCAACTATTCAAAGAACATGTACCCAATTTTCATGGCAACATCGAAGGTCGGGATATCCTTAGAGGAACCGCAGATATCATTGTATGTGATGGATATGTTGGAAATGTGATATTAAAAATGGCTGAAAGTATAATGGGCGTTCTGATGAAGGGCATCAAAAAAAGCATTGGAAAAAATATAATGAAAAATCTGGGGGCCTTTCTTGTTAAGCCTGCCTTCAGAGATTTGAAAAAAGTATATGATTATGAAGAATATGGCGGTGTGCCGCTATTAGGCGTCAATGGAATATCTATTATTTGTCATGGAAGTTCAAATGCAAAAGCAATTAAGAACGCTTTGAAAGTTGCACAGAATATGAATGAGCGGAATGTAAATAAGCTTATAGGTGAACAATTGAAAATTGAGGGAGCTGCAGATGGTTAGAAGAGCGTATATCAGTGCATCAAGCCACTGGGTGCCTGAAAAAGTTTTGACAAATTTTGACCTTGAAAAATTAGTTGATACCACAGATGAATGGATTCGAACAAGAACAGGTATTGAAGAAAGACGCATTCTCGGAGCCGGCAAAGCCACATCGGATATGGCTGCAGAAGCGGTAAAAGCGCTTTGCAAACAGCGTGGTATTGATCCAAAAGAAATTGATGTTATTGTCGTAGCAACAGTGACGCCGGATATGTTTTTTCCGAGTACAGCTAATCTGGTTCAGGAAAAGGTAGGGGCAAAGAATGCCTGGTCGTTTGATGTGGCCGCCGCTTGTTCCGGATTTTTATTTGGTTTAAATATCGGGGCACAATTTGTCCAGGCCGGTACCCATAATAAAGTGGTTGTGGTCGGCGCTGATAAAATGACATCAATAACAAATTATCGTGACAGAAATACTTGCGTACTGTTTGGTGATGCGGCAGGCGCTGTTTTGCTGGAACCAAGTGAAGATGATGATATTGGACTGCTGGATTTTATGCTTCACTCCGATGGAAGCGGGGCAGAATATCTAATGCTTAAGGGAGGCGGTAGTTTAAATCCTGCTTCTCTGGAAACGATAGCCAACGACTGGCATTTTATTTATCAGGACGGAAAATCGGTTTTTAAATTTGCTGTTACAAAAATGGCCGAAGTTGCCGTGAACATTCTGGAACGAAATAATTATTCCGGAAAAGATATCAAAATGCTTATTCCGCATCAGGCTAATCTGAGAATTATCGATGGCACTGTTAAACGACTCGGTATAGATTATGATAAAGTTATGATTAATATTAATAAATACGGCAATACAACGGCTGCCACTATACCACTGGCTTTATCGGAAGCTTATCAGCAGGGTAAACTGGATAAAGGGGATCTGGTTTTATTTGCTACTTTCGGCGGCGGCTTTACCTGGGGAAGCGGTTTGGTGCGCTGGGGATTGGATAATCCGGTAAAAAAATAAACCAATAATCAAGCATTACAAACTTTACTAATCAAGGAATACATTATTCGATGAAACAAGCCTTTATTTTTCCCGGACAAGCGTCGCAGTATGTTGGAATGGGAAAAGACTTGTATGATAATTATCGTATCTGTAAAGAAACCTTTGACCGGGCTAATGAAATATTGGGATTTGATATTAGTAATATTTGTTTTAAAGGCCCGGAAGATGAATTAAAACAAACAAATATCACGCAACCCGCAATTTTTATTCACAGTATTGCCGTTTTTAGAGTATTAAAATCAATGGGCAAGCTGCCATTTGCAACCGCCGGACACAGTCTGGGTGAATACAGTGCATTGGTGGCGGCCGGGGCGCTCTCCTTCGAAGATGGATTGAAGCTGGTTCACAAGCGTGGTGAACTGATGCATAAAGCCGGCACGGAACAACCCGGCGCTATGGCTGCTATCATTGGGTTGGTTCCGGAAAAGGTACTTGATTTGTGTGATTCTTTGCGTAATGAAGGCGTCATTCAACCTGCCAACTATAATTCACCCGGTCAAATTGCTATATCCGGCGATGTAAATACCATTCGGAAAGCTATAGAAATTGCGCCTGAAATGGGTGCGCTTAAAGCGATTGAACTGGTCGTGTCGGGCGCTTTCCATAGTCCGCTTATGGCAAATGCGGCTGAAGGACTAGCCGAAGCGCTTAATGCCACTACATTTAATGACGCTGAAGTACCGGTTTATTCGAATGTAAAAGCAAAGCCCGTTCAAAATAGAAATGATGTAAGAGATTTATTGCTTCAACAGTTAACCAATCCGGTTTTGTGGCAGCAGATTATTGAAAATATGATTGATGACGGTTATGATCAGTTTTACGAAATTGGTCCGGGTAAAGTGTTGCGGGGCTTGGTTAAACGAATTAATCGAAATGTAAATTGCCGGGAAATAGGTACGGTGGTAGATTTGGAAAAATTAGGAGATAGATAATGGATTATGAACCAAAATCCGCAATCGTTACGGGTTCTGCCCAGGGTATCGGTAAAGCGATCGCCGTAAAACTGGCAGAACGCGGCTTAAATATTGTTGTCTCGGATATTTTATATGATGAAGCAAAAAAAACTGCCATGGAAATTGAACAATCAGGCGTAAAAGCTCTTGCGGTAAAAACAGATGTTTCCAATGCGCAGGATGTTAAGGCATTGGTTGATACCACTAAAGAAGCTTTCGGTTCGGTTGATGTTCTTGTAAACAATGCCGGTATCACAAGGGATAATCTGTCTATGCGCCTGTCCGAGTCGGATTGGGATCTTGTTTTGGCTGTTAACTTAAAAGGTTCGTTTTTATGCGCGCAAGCTGCGTCGAAAATTATGATGAAACAAAAATATGGTAGAATTGTTAACATCTCATCTGTCAGCGGAATTTTAGGAACGGCGGGACAGGCCAATTATGCTTCATCCAAAGCGGGTGTGATTGCGCTTACAAAAGCTCTTGCCCGCGAACTTGCCGGACGGAATATCACTGTAAATGCCATAGCGCCTGGTTTTATCGTTACTGAAATGACAGATAAATTAGCTGATAATGTAAAAGAAGAATATATAACACAAATTCCACTGGGAAGAGCGGGCACTCCGCTTGATGTTGCCAATGTAGTTGATTTTTTGATCTCTCCGGCGGCTTCCTATGTTACGGGTATCGTGATATCCGTAAGCGGTGGAATGGTTATGTAATTAATGTTGGCAACTCAATAAACAATTAGGAGGATAGTATGGACGTTGAAGCAACGGTTAAAGAAATTATCGTTGAGCAGCTTGGTGTTGATGAAGCACAAGTTAAACCTGAAGCATCATTTATCGATGATTTAGGCGCTGACAGTCTGGATACAGTTGAATTGGTCATGGCTTTCGAAGATAAGTTTGATATCGAAATTCCTGACGAAGAAGCTGAAAAAATGCGCACAGTCGGCGACGCCATCAAACATTTGAAAGAAAAACTTGCATAATTGAAAATACGATGACAATAGAGGTATTTGTATTGTACCTCTATTGTCATTTTATTTAAATCCCTGATTTGTTGGATTCAAAAACGGATAATTATATGGAACGACGAAGAGTTGTAATTACCGGCATTGGTATGATTACGCCTGTTGGTAATGATGTTGAGCATACATGGTCTTCACTTGTTGACGGCGCCTGTGGTGTTGGAAGAATTACACTTTTTGATGCCGAAAATTTTGCAACTAAAATAGCGGCTGAAGTCAAAAATTTTAATCCTTTTGATCACTTCGAACACAAAGAGGTAAAAAAATTAGATCGATTTACTCAATTTGCACTTGTCTCAGCACAAGAGGCGGTTGATAAATCCGGATTGAATTTTGAAAAAGAAAATAGAGACAGGATTGGCGTTATTGTCGGTTCCGGCATCGGAGGTATGCTGTCCTTCGAGGAAGAACACGCCAAACTTTTAGATAAAGGTCCAAAACGAATTAGTCCTTTTTTCATCCCACAAATGATCAGCGATATTGCCGCCGGTCATATTTCCATGCGATGGAATTTAAAAGGTCCAAACTATGCGACGGTTTCAGCCTGCGCTACTTCGGCGCACAGCGTTGGCGCTGGTTTCCGGGCTATCCAGTATGGCGATGCAGATATTATGGTATGCGGAGGCGCTGAAGCTACTATTTGCCCCATGGGGGTTAGCGGATTTAATGCCATGAAAGCTATATCCACAAGAAATGATCAGCCTGAAAAAGCCAGCCGGCCTTTTGATCTTGAACGCGATGGGTTTATCATAGGTGAAGGCGCCGGCATTGTTATTTTAGAAGAATTGGAGCATGCGCTGGCTCGTGGTGCAAAAATATACGCGGAAATGGCCGGAATTGGATTTACAGCCGATGCTTACCATATCACACAACCCGCTCCGGGCGGCGAAGGCGCTGTGAGAGCCATGCGGATTGCGGTGAACGATTCAGGCCATAGTATTGAGGATGTGGATTATATTAACGCACACGGCACATCCACACCACACAATGACCGCAATGAAACGGCTGCTATAAAGACCTTATTTAGCAGCCATGCTTACAAGTTAAAAGTGAGTTCAACAAAATCCATGATTGGTCATTTACTTGGCGCATCCGGGGCTGTTGAGGCGATTATTACAACCTTAACCATTGTTAATAATACAATCCCCCCAACCATAAATTATGAAGCGCCCGATCCGGATTGTGATTTGAATTATGTTCCAAATAACGCCATTCAAGAAAAGGTTAATTTCGCTATCAGCAATTCATTCGGTTTTGGGGGACATAATGTTTGTCTGGCTGTTAAACGGTATTAATAATTATTTATACTATTGGTTTATATGGAGTTAGTTAACCAGAGTTATTTAACTATAGCCAAGATAAAGAATGCAAGCTTTTGTTTTTCCATAGTTTACGAAAAGATAATAGATATTACTTTAGAATGTTTTTAACACGTAAGGGGTTTCTTAAAAAGTATTACTGTTCAGCTTCGCGGCTTAGCGAGAAAAATTTATAAATTAATCATGATCGATAAAATGATGCTTAAAAAATTTCTTCAGAGAATCAGCAGTGATGCGGACGACAGTAAACTTCCTTTACGAGTAAATGAAATTGAAGATATTATAGAATATAACTTTAAAAATAAATCACTTCTTGTACAGGCTTTTAAACACCGGTCATTCCTCACGCTAAACAATGAAGAAAGCGTCAGTTCCAATGAACGCCTGGAATTCCTGGGTGACGCTATTTTGGACTTGATTGTTACGGAACATCTTTATAATGTATTCCCTGATGAAAAAGAGGGTGACCTATCCAAGAAAAAATCGGTTTTGGTTTCGCGCCAGGTTTTAGGCAGTATAACAGAATCTCTGAATCTTGGCGCACACCTGTTAATAAATAAAGGCGAGGAAAAAACAGGCGGGCGTAAGCGCTTATCGAATCTGGCCAATCTTTTCGAAGCCATACTCGGTGCGATTTATTTAGATGGCGGATTAAAGAATGCCAGTGCGTTTGTGGAAAAATTTTTATTTGTTAAACGGGAAGAGCTTTTAGCCCGGACAAAATATTTTAACTATAAATCATCTTTGCTTGAGTATTCTCAGGCTCATGGATGGGGAATTCCTTTATATCAGGTGGTAAGCGAATCCGGCCCGGACCACGATAAATATTTTGAGGTTCTAGCTACGGCAGATAACCACTGGAAAGCCACCGGGAAGGGAAGAAGTAAAAAAAAAGCCGAGCAAATTGCGGCAAAGAATGTGCTGAGAAAAATAAAGTCAGGTGAATTGCATAAGCTTGAAAAATAAAATAACCCACCCTGCCCTCCCTGACTATCAGGGAGGGAGTCGTGAAATTCAAAAAATAGTCCTTCCCTGTTAATCAGGGAAGGTGATCCGCCAACTGGCGGATCGGATGGGTAAGTTTAATAACCAATTTAATCCCGATGTTTTTTTTAGGGACAGGATGGGTCAAATATCTTATTGGTTTTAAATATATGATTAAAATAATAAATGTAGTCGGCGCCCGGCCGAATTTTATGAAGATTGCACCCATCCAGCGGGAGATGGCAAGGCATTCCGATATTCATCCGGTTCTGGTTCATACCGGCCAGCATTATGATGAAAAAATGTCAAAGTTGTTCTTTGATGATTTGGAACTCCCCAAACCGGATATTTATCTGAATGTGGGATCAGCCAGCCATGCGGTTCAAACGGCAAAGGTAATGGTGGAATTCGAAAAAGTCGTTTTAGATGAAAAACCGGATTTGGTAATTGTGGTTGGCGACGTGAACTCTACGATGGCTTGCAGCATAGTGGCGTCTAAGCTCGGCGTTAAAATTGCCCATGTGGAAGCCGGTTTGCGATCCTTTGACCGGACCATGCCCGAGGAGATCAACCGCCTTGTAACGGATGCGCTTTCGGATTTACTGTTTGTTACCGAGCAAAGCGGATTGGATAATCTAAAGAATGAAGGCATAGCAGACGGCAAAGTGCATTTCGTCGGACACGTGATGATTGATTCCCTGATTCATTTTACTGAAAAAGCAAAAAAATCCGGAATTAAGAGCGCTCTTGGCGTAAATGCAAGGGATTATGCCTTAGTTACCCTGCATCGGCCAAGTAATGTTGATAATAAGGAAAATTTTGTTAAATTACTGAACGCATTTGCAGTGATTGAAAAGGATATAAAAATTATCTTTCCGATTCATCCACGTTCAAGAAAAATGATTTCAGAATTCGGTCTGGATCAGCAAATTAAGGGTATGAAAAATTTGATGCTAATGGAACCGCTTGGCTATCTGGATTTTATGAATCTGCAGCAGGATGCTAGATTTGTGCTGACGGATTCGGGCGGCATACAGGAAGAGACTACTTATCTGGGCATACCCTGTTTAACCATGCGGGAAAATACAGAACGGCCGGTTACAGTAGAGATGGGTACCAACCGACTGGTCGGTTCAGATACAGATTTAATCATACAGGAAGCAAAACAAATATTAGCGGGAAATAATAAACAAGGCCAAATTCCGCCTCTGTGGGACGGCAAAGCGGCGGAGAGGATTGTAGAGGTTATAGAGGATGTATATTAAGGTATTCCAGATGTATTTTCAATTAATAATAAAGAAAAGAAATTATGAAAATTAGTATTACGATTCTTCTATTATTTAGTTTTTTTGTTTTACCTGTTTGTGTGCTAGCTCAACAGAATCTTTTAAACACAGGTCAAAATGATGATATAATGCAGGAATTGATTAAATCTCAGCTCGAGCAGGAATTTAAGAAGCGGGAAAGTCAATCATCTTCACTTCTGTCTAAACCTGAATTATTAACTTCCATAAATGCCGATGAATATATTGTCGATGCAGGTGATGAATTTACAATAAAAATAAATGTAAAGGGACCGGATTATAAAGTCTATTCTCTGACTACTACTCCGATTGGATATATAGTAATTCCGGATGGTCCATCGATATATGTTAAATATAAAAAGGTTAAAGATGCCCAATTAAAAATTATACAGGCAGTAGATAATTGGTTTCCAAATGCAAACATTGAAGCCCACCTTAGCAGGATTCATCCAATTGAAGTAAATGTGATAGGTTCTGTTCCAAAACAGGGGAAGCTATCATTAATTTCAAATTATAGATTATTTGATGCATTTATTGAAAGTCTAAGCAAATCTGAAGATCAGGATGAATATAAATTATTTTCTGAAAAATTATCTTCTTTCCGAAATGTTAAATTAATAAGACAAAATAGGTCTATAGAATATGATTTGTTCAAATTCAAATATCGAGGTGAGTTAGATCAAAATCCTTATGTTAT
>JAFGKZ010000117.1 GCA_016928315.1 Calditrichaceae bacterium | reverse complement strand
GCTTTAATTCTGTTTCCTTCCCGGCAACGGATGTAACTTTATCATATTCATTAAGCGCTAAAGCATGTTTGTTATTTAAAAAATAAATATCACCCAATATACAATGCATTAAATCCTGATTGGATTTCTTTTTTTCTTTAGATATGGAATCAGAGATAATATTTTTTGCTTTATCAAATTGTCCCTGCTGAATCAGCAAATTTGCCATCTCAATCACTGCCATACTGTAATTTTCTGATTCGCGATATTGCTCGATAATTATCTGATAGTACTTTATCGCTCCGTTGAAATCACCCTGAGTCTTATTAATCTTTGCTTTTAAAAGATAGGCATCGGCTAAAGAAGCATTATTACTTTTACTGCTTAATACTTTTTCAAGCAAATCATTCGCTTCCTGCAGTTCACCCATTTTAAAATGGGAATTTGCAGTTTTTACGATAGCAAAATAATAATCTTCTGAGGTACTGTACCGATCTATGATAATACGATACATCTGACGGGCTTTATCTTCCTGATCTGTGTCGGAATACAGATTGCCGGCTAAATATAGCCCTTTTGACGCCAAGGGATCTTCCGGATATAATAATCGAATAGTCTCAAACGACTTTGCTGCTTCTGCTTTATTATCCATTCTTTGGTAACATTCGCCGGTTTTATACCAGCATTCACCAGCTCTCGGACTACCCGGATATTCAATAGCAGCAGATTGAAATTCGATACGCGCTAAATTATAATTACCTAATTTAAAATATGCCATGCCAGCATAATATTTGGCTTCAGGCGCTTTAGCGCTGTTAGGATAATTGTTATAGAATTTTGCGAACTGCTTGGCAGCTAATTCATAAAGCGATTGATTGTAGAGCTTTAGAGGGTAAGAAAAATCATCGCTTTCCATATTAGTCTGTGCATTTACAAAAGATATCAATAAAAATCCAAGAAGAAGATATTTTTTCATAGCATTATAATTCTTGTTGTAATAGTATCAATTTTCAACTGCCGAAAGATTGGCATACTGTTTAATTAATTTCTTTACAATATCTTCATCCTTAAAGTGAACGGTAATTTTAGCCTTATCACCGCTTCCTTCGATCCCCAATACCTGTCCCTTACCAAATGTAGCGTGATAAACAGGCTGTCCTATTTTAAAGCACATATCATCAGAAACCTGAGAACTGCCATGATGATCAAAATAGGATTCAATTTTTTTCTTACGTGATCTGCCTTTGCCTTTTTTAGCAGCACCTTTTTGCTCGGTTCCGCTGGAAAATTCCAACAATTCCTGCGGTAATTCATCCAAAAATAGGGATGGTATTGTGGATTGTGACTGATTGTATTTCCGGCGTGTCACCGCATAGCTAAGATATAAGTTTTCCTCTGCACGGGTCATACCCACATATAACAAGCGTCGTTCCTCTTCCAATTCGCGGATATTGGCTGAATTTCTCTGCAACGGCAATAAATTCATTTCCAATCCTGTAATAAACACCACTTTAAATTCCAGACCTTTAGCCGCATGCAACGTCATCAACGTAACTGCGTTGGAATCTGAATTCCAGGTATCCACATCGGTAAGTAAACTGACTTCTTCTAAGAAGGCGGTTAAAGACACATCTTTCTTTTCCTTGGCTCTTTCTTCACAGAATTGTTCAATACTATTAAATAGTTCTTTAATATTTGCTACACGGCTTTCACTTTCGTACTGATCATATTCCGTTTTATAATGGTGCATGATGCCAGTTTCCGATGTTAGTGTTGAAACCAGTTCAACGGCGGAAAGTTTACTGTTCAACCCGATAAATTTATTAATGAGCTGATGAAATTCAACTACCCGGGCGCTCATGGCTGGAGAAATGGAGGCAATATCATTGACCCTGCCCATGGCATCAAACAATTTTATACCTTCAATTTCAGCGAATTTTTCTATTTTAGAAATCGTAGTATCGCCGATGCCGCGTAAAGGAAAATTCACAATACGCTTTAACGAAATACTATCCGCTGGATTTACGATAATTTTAAGATAGGCAATTATATCTTTTATTTCTTTCCGGTCATAAAATTTAATACTGCCAACAATATTGTAACTTATGGCATTTTTATGTAAAGCTTCTTCGAGCACGCGGCTCTGCGCATTTGTCCGATACAGTACGGCAATATCTTTAAAACTTCGCTTTTTTGTATACATCTCATCATGAATCTTTTCCACGATATGTTTGGCTTCGTCTAAATCATCCTTTGAGGCATATAGCTTGATTCGGTCTCCATCATCCCTGTTTGTCCACAGGTTTTTACCAATACGCTCCTGATTATGCTGAACAACAGAGTTAGCGGCATCCAAAATAAATTTATTGGACCGATAATTCTCTTCCAGCTTATAAATCTTTGCTTTTGGGAAATCTTTCGAAAAATTCAGAATATTATTTAAATCGGCGCCTCTCCAGCCGTAAATAGATTGATCTTCATCGCCAACAACACAAATATTTTCATGGTCTTCAACCAGCTTTTTAATTAGTAAATATTGCGCTTTGTTTGTATCCTGATATTCATCCACAAAGACATAATTAAATTTTGATGCATATTTCTTTTTAATTTCAGGATGATTATCAAAAAGTTCAGTAGGCTTAATCAGCAAATCATCAAAATCAAGAGCGTTATTTTCCTGAAGATATTTTTGATATTCCCTGTAGATATCAGGCATGTATTCATATAAACCATCTTTTCTATCCAAATTCTCGATATCATCCGGGTATAAAAGTTGATTTTTTAATCTTGACAGACGGCTTTGAATTAATTTTGCAGAATATAATTGCTGTGGAACGCTAAGTGTACTAATCACTTTTTTTATGGCACGAACTTGGTCATCAACATCATAAATGGTATAATTTCTTGAAAACCCCAAGTTTTCAGCTTCAATTCGTAATAAACGCGCACAAATACTGTGAAATGTTCCAATCCATAACGGTGAAATATCTTTTTTAATCAGTTCATCAATCCGTGATTTCATTTCCCTGGCAGCCTTATTAGTAAAGGTAACCGCTAGTATTTCCGAAGGTTTGGCAATTTTTTTATCAATTAAGTAGGCAAGCCGATACGTTAAAGTTCTTGTTTTACCGCTGCCTGCGCCGGCCAGAATTAATACCGGCCCCTCAACAGCTTCTACAGCTTTTTTCTGTTCATCATTAAGAGCGTTTAAATTTAATGACATCCTTTTATTCCAACCCCGCTCATTTATAAATATTTATCGTTGTCTTCGCACGTCACGGCGAATTTTATCAAATGCTAATTTGGCTCTGTTATGTTCTTTTAGTGTATTTGAAAATGTATGACGGCCATCTCCCCGGGCGACAAAATACAGATATTTTACCTTTTCAGCAAATATTGTAGCTAAAATTGATTTAAGACCGGGATTATTTATTGGTCCTGGGGGTAACCCATAGTATTTATAGGTGTTATAGGGAGAATCTATTTCCAGATCTTTATATAATAATCGCCTCGGTGGACCGTCTATTATGTATTGAATGGTTGGATCCGCCTGAAGCCGCATGCCTTTTTTCAATCGGTTTAAATATACCGCAGCTATGGTTGCCCGCTCGTCATCGAATATTGCTTCTCCCTCAACGATCGATGCCAGGGTTAGTATTTGATCCCTTGAATAATTTATAGCTTCTACGGCGCGCTTTACGCTATCCTGTGCAAATACCGACAGGGTACGGTTTACCAAAACCGATAACACTTCGGTTTCGGTGAAGCCTTTGTGAAAGGCATATGTATCAGGTAATAAATAACCAATCAAATTGTTCTTGTCTATTCCAAAACTATTGCAGAAACCAGAATCTGCGCAAAGCGAATCCATTATACGCCGGTTTAGATCCAAAGAGTTTGCCAACTGTTCTGTAATCTGATAATTATCCCATCCCTCTATTAGAGTAACATTAATTTCAGCGGGTTTAGCTTGTGACAAGAAAGTTGCCAATTGAACAGAGTTTAGATTCTCTGGCACATAGAAATGACCGGCTTGCAATTTTTTTTCTGTACCGCTTAGCCTGGCCCACATGATAAAAAAATCCTTATCTGCAATTAAACCCCTGGAATATAATATTTCTGTAATTTGATCCAGTGTTGAACCTTTTGGAATGGTTATCTCAATTTTATTGCCTGTTATAGCGGATTCATTTAAAGACATTCTTTTAATTATATCAACAGAAAGGAAAAAAAACAGCGCTAGCATAAGTAATATTATTCTGACTTTACGATTATTCCTGATCATTTTTATGATTTTTATTATCCCTGGTTAAAATATTACTCTGCAATTTTTTAGATTCTTCCATAATCGTAAAAAAAATATTTCGGATTGCCTCTTCGTCCAACGGCCCCTTATTCTGTGAAATAATTTGTTCAATTAAATCCTTTTCCCTTTCAGGCACAAAAACCGGCATTTCATTTTGTGATTTTATTCGGGCGATATTAATTGATAACTTTGCCCGCTCATTTAATAATGTTAAAATTTCCTGATCCAAAACATCAATCTGGCGTCTGTTTTCATTTAAAATATGTTCAGAATCTTGCAAGGTACCCTCAACAACTCTGGTTAAAAATTAATGTATCTGTTTTTTTGTATCATTTGTGAGATCAATCAGTTTATCAAGTTTTTCCTTAGCTTTGCCACTTAAAATTGATTCTCTTGCAAACTCAATTCCTTCATTAAGGGAATTTACCCTGCCGCTCACTTTAATTGCTGCGGCTGCATTGAGAATGGCCACGTCCATAGCAGGACTTTTTTTACCTTTTAATATACTTTTTAATATTTTAATATTATCCAGACACGAGCCGGATTGGATAGAAGATAAAGGCGCAGAAAGAAGTTGAAAATTTTCCGGCGCAATCGTATAATCATATATTTCACCGTTAATCAGTTCTACGATTCGGCTTTTCCCGGTAATGCTGATTTCATCCAATCCATCTTCTCCATGAACGATCATAACCTGCTTTGCACCAAGTTCCTTCATCACTTTTGCTAATGTTATCATCAAGGATGTATCATATACACCGATTAATTGTCTTTTTATTCTGGCAGGATTGGTAAGGGGTCCCAATATGTTGAATATGGTACGCGCTCCAATTTCCATTCTTGGACCTTGCGAAGACTGCCATGATTGCTGAAATTTTGGAGCGAAGAAAAATGCAATACCAATTTTATCTAAACAATCAAGCACACTTTTTTGAGGAATTTCTATATTTACGCCAACCGCTTTTAGTAAATCTGCGCTGCCGCATTTACTGGAAACAGAACGATGACCGTGTTTAGCCACAGCAACCCCGGCTCCGGCGCATATTAAGGCTGCAGTCGTAGATATATTAAACGTGCTTAAATTATCGCCGCCGGTCCCGCAGGTATCGACAATGTTTTCGTATTTATGCTCAAGTGCCGTTTGTTTCTTTGTTAATGCTTCTACGGATCCGGTAATTTCATCAACCGTTTCACCTTTCATACGCAGGGAAACCAGATAGGCGGAAATTTGTGCATCTGTTGCCTTGTTCTGCATAATCTCGGTCATTACAAGACGGCTTTCTTCGCGGGATAAATCTTTACCATCCATTAATGATGTAATTGCAGATTTTAATACTTTACTGCCCTCTTCACTCATATGTCAATCCTGGTCTTTTGCCATTTCATCTGCTGCTTTAAATTTATCTATTATAGAACGTATATTGGCATCTTCAGCAATATCTATTATCACTGGTATGCTGTTTACCTTAAATTTAAAGCCGTGATCAGCTTTATATATTTTAATCTGTTTAATATACTCGCCATCTGAACCACCGCCTATGATGGCAGGATTATCAGAAATATTTTCCAAAGTACTTTGTTCATGCGCCCATAAAACCAAATGTAGTTTTGGATATTTTTCAATGAGTGCATTTAAAACATATCTCGTACCGTGGTATAATAAAATAAACAGCCCGTCATTTTTAGTCATATCATTATAAGTCGAAGTAAAAAGCTTATCATCAAACCGTATGCCGCTTTTATCATCCGAAACAAAAAAGGATCTCGCGTCCAAATATGATATACAATAGGCTTTACTTCCCATCCCTAAATCGATAGTACCAGAATGCATTAAATCAATATTATCTATCCAATAATTGCTCGCAATAATTTTACTTTTGAATTCATTCATTATTAGATTATCAATTTCATCATCGTCAATCCATTCCTGATCACCCAGTGTAATAAATTCTATATTTAGTAATTTATAAATATCAACTATAGCCGAGTTTAGCGAGGGATAGGGATAAGTATTTAAAAAATCACCACCGTCAATGAAATATGTGTACTCATTTTCACTTATAATTTTATTAATTAGTGTTGATATTTGCGGCAATCCTCCCAAAGGCGGTTTACCGCATTTGCAGTTTTCAATAACACCATTAATATTCGCGGTAAAAACAATTTGGCCAATTATATTATCGGAATCGGCTTGATATTTATCAGCATCGCCATTGGATTGCGAATAAGTAAGATTAGGAAAAATAAACCCTAATAGATATAATAAAAAAAAAATGTATCGAAATTTATAAGTATATAAAGACATACTTTGCATTACACCCAGAATTCATCGTCAACTTACAGAAAGAAATGTCCGGTTAGGCCGGAAAATATAATTAAACTGAGGCTATGGCGCTTTCTAAATCTCCTTTTATATCGAACACATTGATCAGTTTTGTTATTTTTAACAATTCTTTAATCCGATCCGATACATGAATCAAACATAATGTCCCATTGTTATTCTTAAGCGTTTGAATCGCGCCTATTAAAATGCCCAGACCGGAACTATTCATCCATTCAACCTTTTCCAAATCAATAACAATTCGTTTTTTACCCTGATCGATATAATTATTGATCTGCTCATTAATCTGCCCGGCTTCCGGACCGCCCATAATCTTACCAACTAAAGATATAACAACAACACCACTTTGCTCAGTTAAATTAAAATTCATAGCATTTTTCCTGATTTGAATTATGCTTTTTTAGTTTTCCAATCAACTACAATGGGACTGGCAACGAATATGGAAGAGTACGTTCCAATAACGATACCAATGATAATTGCCAGTGCAAATGTTTTAAGTACTTCCCCGCCAAAGAAATAAAGTATCAATACAACAATCATTGTAGTGCCGGAAGTTACGATCGTCCGGCTTAAGGTTTCATTGATGCTTCGATTCACAGTCGCAGGCATTTCTGCAATATTTTTCTTGCTGGCCTTTAAATTTTCCCTGATTCTGTCATATACAACAATGGTATCATTAAGTGAATAACCAACAATTGTTAAGACAGCAGCAATAATAGGCGCTGATATTTCAATATCGAAAATAGAAAACACACCCAATGTAATTATGATATCATGCAGAAGCGCGACAATAGCGCCAATAGAGAATTTGAATTCAAATCGCCACATGATATAGATTAAAATCAATAACATCGACCAGAATACGGCCTGCAGTGCCTGTGAAATTAATTCACGCCCAATTTTCGGACCTACCTTTTCTACCCGTTGAACAACAAAGGGATTGTCCGGCAGCGCTTTTTGAATCAAATTTTCAATAACAATGGATATTTCAGCTTCCGTATTGCCCTCATCCATAGTCCTGATTGAAATTTCATTTAGACCGCCAAAATGTTTGATCTCTGCATTTCCCTGCTCTTCCGAAGCTAAAGCAGAACGTAAGCTCTGAATCTCAACATTATTTTCAAATTTGAGATGAACCAGTGTTCCGCCGGTAAAGTCGATGTTATATTTTGGACCGCCATGTATTACTAAAGAAATAATTGCAATTGCGATTAGCGCAACGCTAATTCCATAGCCAACTTTTCGGATATTTATAAATTCAATATTCGTATCTTTAAAAAATCTCATTATTAATTTTTCTCCTAATCCAGAATCAATTCTAAATACTCAAATTTCTAATCGACATCTTTTCAAGTGAATAATCAAATATTACACGGGTCACGATAATAGCGGTAAACATACTTGCAACAATACCAATCATCAGTGTTAAAGCAAATCCCTGAATGGGTCCGGAACCATATGTATACAATACAAGCCCGGCGATAAATGTGGTAATATTTGCATCCAGAATAGTCACAAATGCTTTACCATATCCCGTATCAATTGAAGCAAAAACTGTTTTGCCCCGATCAATTTCTTCCCGGATGCGTTCAAAAATAAGCACATTGGCGTCTACAGCCATACCTATCGTTAATATGATACCCGCAATGCCGGGAAGCGTAAGGGTTGCGCGGAAGTAAGCCATAACGGCCATAATAAATGCAATATTTAAAACTAATGCCAGATCCGCTATCAGACCTGATAGTCTATAATATATAACCATAAATAACATGACCAATGCCAGACCGAGTATGGCGGAAAGCGAACCAGCTTTTATCGAATCAATACCAAGAGATGGGCCAACTGTTCGTTCTTCGATAATTTTAACAGGCGCAGGCAAGGCCCCTGCTTTTAGCACAATCGCAAGGTCACGGGCTTCATCCATTTTATCCAGTCCTGTAATCCTCGCTTTACCATTGGAAATTTTTACCTGTAATGTAGGAGCCAGAAAAACCTTATTATCCAGAATAATTGCCAATCGTTTGCCAATATTTGCTCCGGTCACACGACTGAATACACGAGCGCCGTCATCATTTAAAGTTAATGATACTTCGTATTTGCCAATGGATGATGGATCATTCGGATCACCGGTTCTTGGTAAAGCGTCTGTGATCGTCTCACCGGATAATTCTACGTTTTTACTTACCAAATACAATTGGTGATATTGTTCAGTTCCGGCATCAAGAGGTTTTGCAGCCCAGATAAACTCACCATTAGCGCCGGCCTCTTCAATTATTCGTTTAACCTCTTCAAGCTCAAGCACCTTTTTAAACTTCTCGAATTTATCATCGGGAACTAATAAAGTTTCATTGTCTCTTGGATTAAGCAGGAACATGTTCTGCTCAAAAATTGAACCACCAGTATCTGCCGCAGCAAATGCTTCAGATTCTACACTATCAACATTAAATATATCTTCTAACGCAGTAACCGTTGTATCTTTATTAGATTCTTCTTCCTCTGCGATAAGAGTATCTTCCGGTGAGATTTTTGATATGATGAACGTGTGTAATTTTTCCGCAACTTCTTTATTAACAATATTGTCTTTAAGTAGTTTGAATTCCAGTAAGGCTGTTTTACCTATTAATTCCCGGACACGAGTGGGATCCGTAACACCCGCCAACTCAACAATTATTCTGCGGTCGCCCTGTTTTTGAATAATAGGTTCAGATACACCAAACTCATCAACGCGGTTCCGCAGAATTTCGAGGGAACGGTCTACGGCTTCTTCGGTCTGGTCATTTAAATATGAAACCACATCTCCTTCGGTTCGTCTTTCCGGGCTGGCGTAGAAACGTGCGACATTAATTCCGTTATCCGATAGTCGTTCTCTAAATGCATCAACAAAATTTCTGTCAGATATTTCGATTTCAGCTTCAGTCTCATCCAGAATCCTGTAAAAATCGTCAGTTTTATTCTTGGCTAAATTATCGAGTAGTCTTTTAACATCAACTTCAAGTACAACGTGCATGCCACCCTGCAAATCCAAACCTAAATTAATGACTTTTGATTTTAATTTTAAAAATTCTGTTTTGTTGTTTAATTCCATTTCATCTTTTTGTTCCTGGGTCATAGATGAAAATTTGTACGTTGGATAAAGCAAATAAACCGCAAATGCAAGAACGGCAAGTATAACAATAAACTTAGTAGTCGTTTTAGATTTCATTAACTGTAATTACCTCCAAATTTGCCTGATTATTGTTCAGTATTAAATCTTAAAAGATCAAGAATTTACCGTGAGTAGAGAATAAAGTCAATTAAAAATCTTAAGTTCTGATCATCTCTTTTAGAATGGTTAAGTCAATAATATCAGTACCGATTGATTTGGCTTTGCTCAGTTTTGAGCCGGCATTTTCCCCGGCTAACAAATAATCTGTATTTTGTGAAACCGAAGAAGTCGTTTTACCGCCATATTTTTCAATTAAGGCTTTAGCCTCTTCCCTGCTCATTCCTGGAAGAGTTCCGGTTATAACAAAGATTTTTCCATCGAGAGGCTGCGTTTCCGTGGAATTCATCTCAGGAATTTTAGGCGATACGCCCGCGTTCTTTAGTCTCTTCAGCAATTCATTATTTTTATCTTTATTGAAAAAAGCCACAATACTTTGCGCCATTTTTTCACCGATCCCTTCTATATCAACCAATTCATCAAGCGTAGCAAATTGAATTTTTTCCAGTGATTTGAAATGATGACTTAGTATTTTGGCTGCATTCACACCAATGTATGGAATTCCTAAAGCGAAAATAAAACGATACAAATCCTGAGTTTTGCTCTTTTCGATACTTTGAATCAGATTATCCGCGCTCTTTTTGCCCATCCGCTCAAGATTTTGTACTTTCTCAGCTTCTAATCCATAAATATCAGAAACATCATTGAGCATGCCTTCTTTGGCAAGTAATTCCACAAGCGAAGTACCCATGCCTTCAATATCCATTGCAGACCGGCTGGCAAAATGTTCTATCCTTCTGGTGATTTGCGCCGGACACTGCAAATTGGGACATCGAATAGCCACTTCTCCTTCCGTTCGGATCAATTCAGTTTTGCAATCCGGGCAAAATTTGGGAATTGTTGCAGGCTCAGAATCTTTTTCCCGTTTAGAAAAAACTACTTCAACCACTTTGGGGATTATATCTCCGCCTTTTTCGATAAATACATAATCACCTTCCCGAATATCTTTTCGTTTAATTTCATCTGTATTATGAAGCGTTGCTCTTGATACCGTGGTGCCAGCCAAGAATACAGGATTGAGCTCGGCAACCGGTGTGATGATGCCCGTTCTTCCTACCTGCCAGGTTATTTGATTGATTCTTGTCTCAGCTTGCGTGGCTTTAAATTTATAGGAAATTGCCCAGCGTGGACTTTTTGAAGTGTTACCAAGTGTTCTTTGCTGCTCGATTGAATTTACTTTGATTACAGCTCCATCGATTTCATAAGGCAGGCTATCCCGTTTCGCTTCCCATTTTTTTAAAAAAGCTATTATTTCATCGATCGATTTGCATAATTTATAATTTGGGTTTACCATAAACCGTAATTTCTTTAGGTGTTCAAGATTGTCAAGGTGCGTCTTAAATTGAAAGCGGCTGTCTTCGCTGGCAAAATAATAGCTGAACATTAAAAGCTTACGCGATGCTACAATACTGGAATCGTGCATGCTTAAACTGCCTGCTGCGGCGTTGCGGGGATTGGCAAATTCCGCTTCATCATTATTTCTGCGCTCATTATTTATAGCTTCGAACGATGACTTGGGAAGATACACCTCGCCCCGCACTTCAAATTCACCTGGTATTTCTATATCCGAACTTATCTTTAGAGGGATAGAACGGATGGTCTTTAAATTGTTGGTCACATCATCACCCTGGACGCCATCACCGCGTTTAGCGCCGCGTATAAATATACCATTTTCATAGACCAAACTAACGGCAAGTCCGTCAATTTTTAGTTCAATTACATATTCAATATTGGCATCCGAACCAAGAACCGATCTGGTACGATTATCAAACTCGATTATTTCCTGTTCATTATATGTGTTGGCCAGAGAAAGCATAGGCGATTTATGTATGATTGTTGGGAATTCTTTTGTTGGTTGACCAGAGACTCTTTGAGTCGGCGATGTAGCCGTTACCAATTCGGGATGTTCATGTTCCAGTTTTTCCAGCTCCTTCATAAGCATATCATATTCATAATCGCTTATGCTGGGCTGAGCCAGACTGTAATATTCATAATCATACCGATTGATTAATTCCCGAAGTTCTTCAATGCGCTCAAATGCTGACAACTTAGGCTCCAAAAAGATGCAATGTTAAAAGTTAAATCAAATTTCTGAATAATTAAATTTATATTTCTAAAACTACGTGCACAAGTTTAAAATTCTGTTTGTTTATTGATTTACCGGCTTAGAAACTGTAATTTTGCTCTGTTAAAATTTTAAGCCTGATCTTATATGCGATTTCAAAAATACCTTCTATTTATTATGCTTCTGTTCACCTATTGCACAAATCCGTTCTCTACCCGTGATCCTGAAAAACCGGATTCAGGAAGCGAAGTCTATGACAATACAACTCAACCTGAAATTGTAATGGAAAATTTGATCAAAGCAATACAAGAGAAAAAGGTAAATGAATATAAAAAAGTATTTGCCTCAGAAACGCTTGGACATACCTTTACATTCGAACCGGAGCCATCATTAGTGGAAAATTTCATCAATAACTGGACTATTCAGGAAGAAGAGTCCTATTTCAATAATCTGGTTAGCAGCTCCAGTGGTAATTATCCTATTATAAATTTATCATTTAATGTTGTTGAATATTCGTTTCTACCCGTTGAGCCCGGCTCGGAAAGCGATTCAGTACGTACAAATAGCATGCAATACATATTAACCATCAATCCCGGTGATTCAACCACTATCTATAAAG
>JAFGKZ010000116.1 GCA_016928315.1 Calditrichaceae bacterium | reverse complement strand
TCTTTAATTTATTCGCTTAAATAAATTCTTAAGCTATCATGTCCTTATATTTTTTTCAAGTCATGTACTCAAAAACCGGAAGAACCAGATTTCTTAAAGTCTGTTTAAAGCATACCTGAACTTAAAATGTTACCAAAAAAATTATTATCTCATCTATTCTTAATCATATATATTAAAAAAAATTCATCCTGATAAATGCATAAAAATATAATTAGTTAGATCGAGTTTCTAAAAATAATAATAAAAATTTAAGTTGACCTTTGAATTTTTAATCATTATGTTACCGGTAACATATTTAAAGATTCCTAGCTTAAATAATAGAAGAAACTAAAAAAAACTGGTATGAAACTCACAATTCAAGATATAGCTAAAAAAGCAGAAGTATCCAAAATGACCGTATCCAGGGTGTTGAGTGGGAAGGGTCATGTAAAGAAGGAAACTGCTGAGCGTATTCAGAATATTATTCGTGAGCTTAATTATGAACCTAATTTTATTGCCAGAAGTTTATCAAGTAAGCAGAGTATGATCTTAGGTGTTATTATTTTTAAAACACCAACATCAATTATCGATGAATATGTTGCTCAAGTCTTTTCTGGTATTGTAGACAATTCTGAAATTCAGCAATATCGTATTATGGTTTTACCGGTGGATAGGGATCAAGGTGATGATAATGAGTATTTAAAGATTGCCCGAACTAATATGCTGGATGGATTGGTATTTATCAGGTCAAGAATAAACGATCCAAAATTAGATACTCTGGCGAAATCAGGATTTCCTTTCGTTT
This sequence comes from Calditrichaceae bacterium, assembly GCA_016928315.1. GTDB lineage: Bacteria > Calditrichota > Calditrichia > Calditrichales > Calditrichaceae > JAFGKZ01. Next base: position 19,747 of record JAFGKZ010000116.1, on the reverse strand, counting down.
TAGTAAATTTCAAAAAATTTTCACCACACTATAATTTTGTTGACACAGAAAACTATAAAGGTGCTGTGCTAGCGATGGAACATTTGATAAACAGGGGACACAAAAAGATAGTTTTCCTGTCTGGCAATTTGTTTGAAACCAATGCGCGTGATCGATTTAAGGCATACCAAGATACCCTTAAAAAATATGATCTTGAATATAATGAAGAATGGGTGGTTCCCACCGAATTCGATGAAGACGACGCATATTTAAAAACTGAGCAACTTTTAAAATGTGATCATAGACCTACTGCAATTTTTGCTGCAAGTGATTATATTGCCATTGGCGCGATGAGAAGAATAAAGGAAATGGGATTAACCATTCCTGATGACATAGCTGTAGTTGGTTTTGATGATATTGAACTTGCTTCCCATATTCAGCCTAAATTAACGACTATTCGCCAACCGCTTCATGAACTAGGGCAAAATGCTGGACAGATTCTTCTGGATATCATTACCGGTAAACGCAGAGGACCGGTCCATAAAATGTTAAAAACAGAACTAATTGAGCGTGAAACATGCTAATCCAGTTAACCCAAAATTACTTTGATATTAAATCAAATTTGTGCTTTAGTTTAAAACAATCTAAATCTCGAAAAATAAAAGAGGCAAAAAAACGTTGTAAATGGAAAATTCATATATTAAATTATCAAAAGCCTTTATCTGTTACCGGTAACAGTGAACGGTAACATTTAAAACTGAGGTAGGTTACTTTTGTGGATAGAAAGAATTAATCTAACTATAAAGTTCATCTTTAATTGACTGATAAAAATTTCAGGATATTAAATTTTAATTTGAAATGTTTTATTAACTTTTTAGGAGGAAGATTTATGAACAAATATTTATTTCTATTAACTTTTTTGATGTTGATACCAATATCAATGTTTGCTCAACCAGTAGAACAAGTAGTTCAGAGTTTCGATACTGAATTAGATACCAGTTATTTCCGTGAAGAAATATCTGAACATGCTGATACGGCGCTAAGTTTTATAAATTGGGGACTTGAGACAAGTGAAGTGCATTCAGGAGCAGGTGCATTGAGTTTTGATTATAGTGCACATAATATTGAATCTTGGGGTGGCTATGCAAAATTAGAGCATATGGCTCCGGATTCTCAGGTATATGATTGGAGTGGTTGGGACTCCATTAGTTTCTGGTATAACAATGTGACTCCAGCATCTATTGCTAGCCGTGTTCATATACGTTTTGAAGTATATGATGTAAGCGATGTACCTGATACAACCAGTAGTGCACAGGATATGGAATTCTTTTATTCATTCCAAAATGAGATACTGGATGCAGCTCCTGGTTGGAATGAATTTACAATTAAACTTGAAGAAACAAATGCAATGGATGGCTCCACTTTCAACCTTCTCGACTGGGCTGGTAAACAGGATGGTAATGGTATACTGGATCTCGATAAGATTAAAGGTTGGGCATTTGAAGTATCAATAAACGGTAGCGGGAATGGTGATTACGTCACTGGTAAAATTTTGTTTGACCATATTGCCTTGCAAAGCTATAGTGGAAAAAGTCTGATCATATTTAATGGAAGTGTAGTGCCACCGGCAATAAATGCAGGCAAATTTGTTTGGTCAGGAGAAACACTGGACATTCTTGATAAAGGTGGAGAAGATCCTAAAACAAATGCATTGCGATTTATTGAAGTAGATGGCTGGACAGGTGCAGGTTATAACATTCCTGCTATAGATTTATCCTCGGAATGGCTTACCGATTCCTTAAAATTTAAAATGAAAGCGGATGTGGGGACGGGGAGCATGCGAATGCAATTTGAAGACGGTACCGCTAAGGTAGGTACATCATTTTCTCCAACGGCTGATGATGGCGCCTGGCACGAGTATAAATTGGCATTAAAAGATATGACTTATCAGGATGGCACTTCTGGTTTTGATACCACTGGTATTACTGTATTTCAGTTTATGGAAGAGGGAACAGGCTCAGCTGGACGGACCATATTATTTGATTATTTGTGGACGGACAATCCTGTCATTGATGTTACACCTCCGGATGCACCCACAAATGTACAGGGAATAGCCAATGTATCTGAGTATTACAATGTGGTTGCCTGGACAGATGTTCCTGGCGAAGAGGGTGAAGTTTATAATGTTTACGCCAGCGAATCGGTTATTGATAGTATCAATGCGCCTGGTGTAGAAACTGTTGCCTTAGGTGTTGAAGAAAGCAAACAGGAAGCAAATCATTATCTGCGTTATCCTTTAAAAGATAAATCAGTAACATATTATTACGCCGTAACTTGTACCGATGCCGCTGGAAATGTAGGAGATCCTGGTATTGATGAAGAAGGCGAAACTAATACAGCTTTAGGGGTACCGACAATTTCTCTAAATCCTCCGGAAGATTTTGCTGCGGATGGCGATATCTCTGAATGGATTAGTGCTGGTATTGATCCCTTAATACTTAAACCATCGACAAATAAAATTGGTCTCGGTAGCTTTGATGATGATGATGATTTTACTGCGAATATTTATATGGCTGTGGATAATGATTACCTTTACGTTGCCCTGGATATGGTGGATAATGTATACAGCGTTGATGGAGGTGGTGATTGGTATTTAGATGATGCAGCTGAGATGTTTATCGGTCTATATAACCAAACAATCCAACACAACGGATATCAAAGGGGAGAAGAACCTGATTATCAATTACAATTTAGATATAATGGATTTTATATTGGAAATCCAAATTTGGGTTCATCAGCATTTTACGATGTTGGAAGCGATAATTTTGATTTTGTAAACTATATTGGTGGATACTGGTGTACTGAATTTAAACTTTCTTTGGATACTCTAGCTCAAGAAACTGAGGATTCTAAATTTGTACCTGAAAATGGTATGAGAATTCCTCTGGATTTCTCACTTCATGATGCGGATGTCGCAGCTACCCGTGATGGGATGCTGGCATTTTCAGAAGCAAATGATGATGCTTCCTTCAACGGAGCCCAATACTGGTTTTATACGTGGATTGGTGATACGAATAAAGTCACAGCGATCGAGAACAACAATGTAAATGGATTACCGGATACCTATGTATTAAATCAAAATTATCCAAATCCTTTTAATCCATCTACAACGATTGAGTATTACTTGCCAAAAGCAGCTCAAGTTGATCTAACTATTTACAATGTGCTTGGTCAACAAGTCACAACCCTGGTAAACACCAAACAAACTGCTGGTGAGCAGAAAGTTGTTTTTGATGCTTCAAAATTGTCTTCAGGTGTTTATTTCTACAAACTCCAGGCGAATGATTTTGTACAGGTTAAAAAGATGCTATTGATGAAATAATATTTCTAAAAAGGAGAAGACAAAAATCTTCTCCTTTTTTATATTTTTTAAACTAAATAGTTAAAAATTTCCGAAATTATTCAGGAAATTTGATTATGGGGATAACAATGAAAATTGTTTATAGTACTTGTATAGGTATACTATTTTTAATTTCGAATCTGTTCGCACAAACTACAGGTAAAATTGCCGGAGAAGTACGGGATGCCGAGACGGGAGAACCTATGGCTGGTGTTAATATTCTTGTAGAAGGTACTTATCTGGGGGATGTCAGTGCAATTGATGGTTCATTCTATATATTAAATGTTTCACCAGGCACGTATACCATTTCATTCGAAATGATAGGATATGAAACGTTAAAAATGGAAAATCTCAGGGTCTCAGTTAACCGTACGGCTTATGCCGAAGCTGTTTTAAAGCAAACAATCCTCGAAGAAGAAGTCATCGTTGTTCAGGCAGATAAGGTTGCAATGAAAAAAGACCAGACGGGTTCTATGAAATCAGTTTCCTCAGAAGATATGAGCGTAATGCCAATTGAGAATGTGAATGCTGTTGTAAATCTTCAAGCCGGGGTCGTTAACGAACATTTTCGGGGAGGTCGCAAAACTGAAGTAAGTTATCTGGTAGATGGACTTCAGGTTGACGAGGGATTTGGAGGAGAGGGAACAACCGTAACTGTAGAAGCAGAGGCAGTATCTGAGGTTGAAGTGATTACAGGTAATTTTAATGCTGAATACGGACGCGCCATGAGCGGCGTTGTAAATACGGTAATTAAAGATGGCACTCCGGAATTTCAGGTGACAGCCTCGGTTGCAGCTGCAACATATTTAACAGCTCATCATGAAAATACATCATTTAATAATGATACCGAAGATCGTGACAAGGTATTTTTAGGTTTACAAGAAATCGATCCATTCAGAAATCAGGATTATCAATTAAGTATCAGTGGCCCCGTTTATCGGGATAAAGTGTTATTTTTTATTACTACCCGTTATCAAAATAATAAAAATCATTTAAATGGCGTTCGACGTTTTAATGTAGATGATTTTAGTTATTATGAAGATGAGAATTATTGGATTACAGAGGCAAATGGTGATGGTAAGTATGTGCCAATGAATGATGCTAAAAACCTGTCACTTCTGGCGAAACTAACATTTAAAGTATGGGATAATCTGAAATCCTCAGTGATGTATACGAAAAATGATGATGAATGGAACGATTACAATCATACTTATAAATATAATCCTGATGGTGTGCCGACAACACACCGTGAAACAGATATGATCCAGATTCAATTAAATCATACATTGGGCAGAAGCGTATTTTATACTTTCAATGTATCTTATATCAGTAATTATCATGGGTATTATTTATACGAGAATGCCCTCGATTCAAGATATGTCCATGAGGGATACTTGCGAAGCAATGATCAAACGGGATTCTATACAGGCGGTCAGAGTAAGGATCATGATGTCAGAAAGATGAACGATCTTAATGTTAAATTTGATTTTACATGGCAGATGAATAAACAACATAATATTAAATCAGGCATTTTGGGAATACAACATTGGCTGGATAAAAAATGGCAATCAATTCAGAATTATTATAGATATTATCCTCCAGCAGATGCTGATTATGATATGCCAGTAATTATCGATGGAAAAAACACATTCCCTTATTTTAAACCATTAGTGTTAGGTGATTCAGCGACTTCCGCAGACATCTATAAAGTAGAACCCTATGAGTATGCCGCTTATGTCCAGGATAAGATGGAATTTGACGATTTAGTAATAAATTTAGGACTGCGGTTCGATTATTTTAATCCTCATACGGTCTATCCAACGGATCGAAGAAATCCGGATAATTCCATAACTAATCGAAATTTTTCAGAGTATCCGGAAGCTGATCCGCAAATCCAGGTGAGTCCGCGCCTTGGTCTGGCCTATCAGTTAGGGAAAAGAGCAGTCCTTAGATTTGCTTATGGGCATTTCTTTCAAATGCCGCCTATGTATGCGTTATATCAAAATCACTCTTTTGCTGTTGATCCAAATCCATATGCAACCACGATGGGTAATGCAGAATTAAAAGCACAAAAAACAATACAGTATGAACTTGGATTGTGGCAGGAGCTTTTTGATGGATTTAATTTTGAAGTAGCATTATACTATCGTGATATATATAATTTACTCAGCGCAACTGTAATTACTACATATAATCAGACTCCTTATGGACTATTTTCAAACAAAGATTATGGAAATACAAAAGGACTTGAAATTACAGCTAATTATACATTATCAGGGTGGTACGCAAATCTAAATTATACGTTACAGTACACAAGAGGCAATGCAGATAATCCGACCCAGACTTTCGACAGAGCCGGGCAATCCACCGATCCGGTAAATAAGCTAATCGTAATGAGTTGGGATCAGAGACATACCCTTAATACAACTTTGGGTTTTAATAAACCAAGCTATGGATTTTCATCAATTCTGTCCTACGGTTCCGGTGCACCTTATTCCTGGGTTCCGGTTAGCACAAGCCCACTGATTGATATGAATCTGACACCAAATAATGATTATACGTCTGCCCGTTTTAATGTGGATTTAAATATTTTTTATCGTTTGGCGTTGAGTGAGAAGCTTAAGTTGGAATTTGAGTTGCGATTTTACAATCTATTTGATCGATTGAATGAATATGGCGTAAATCGATCAACAGGACGCACAGCCACTGCTATTGTTCAGGAAACAGATATTGAAACTCATCACAGTGATTTTAATGATTATTATGATCGGGTTAAAGATCCATCCGGATATTCAGCACCTCGTTTAGTTAAGTTGGGTGTGTCGGTATTATATTAAGTAACTATTTAAACTTTAAAGGCGAATTATGAGAATATTACAGATTATTACCTTTTTCCTGTTATTTATACTCCTTCTGAGTACTCAAACCTTTGCTCAGGGTAAATTATATGAGGGTCCTGATGATCCGGCAGGGGATAAAGCAGCTGAACGAGAAGGATACATGACCGGGAACAGGGTTTTCCTTTACTTCCAGAATAATACGGAATTAGCCAAATGGACTGATCCCAGTGATCCTCCATTGTGGTCAAAATGGCCTAATACATCAACGGGTGTTAAAATGCTTGACGGAGTAGCCCTGTTAATTGGAGCAAAGGTATATATCGTTGAAAATAGTGATATTCCGGTTACCGATCCTGACGTAATTAGGGATGGATACACATGGGTGGACGGACAATTAAGAGCTATCGTACCTTTGTATTATCTGCAGACCAGTTATCGGGAAGAAATGGATGAGAATGTAAATGGAACAGTTGAATGGGGATTCTATCCTGTTTTTGGCTATTTCAATCCGGCCAATGAATATCCGGCAATGAGTAATATTCCCGGAAGCTGGCCGAGCTTATGGCCAGATAAAATGAACGATCCAACGCTTCCCGGTTGGCAAGGTGAATGGAACGGGCGATTTGGCCGTGGTCAGAGCCGTGCAGATTTGGAAACATACTTCGTAGCTAATGACGCTCAGGATCAGGAATATCTTGGACCTACTGATCCTGAAAAATATTATCCAAGATCAGATAAAAAAATCGGTGATGATATATCCATCCAGGCGGGCTTCCCGTGGGGGGGTATTGGTATTCGTGTCGAACAACGTGGATTCCAATGGAATAATCCACAGGCGTGGGATGCCATATTCTGGGAATACAAAATAGCTAATATTTCAGATTATGATCTGCCCGAAGTTGCTTTTGGTTATTGGGTTGACAATGGCATCGGCGGGGAGGCAGATGATGAAATTGGATTCTTTGATCGCTTGGAAGACGTCGCATATTCCTGGGATAAGGATGAAACAGGTCGTGCAGGGCTTAGAACTGGCCTCATGTTGTTTGCATATCTGGAAAGTCCCGGATTACCATATGATGATGTAGATAATGATCAGGATGGAATAATTGATGAGCAGCGCGACAATTTAGCTGAAGTTAAAGTGGGACCAACGGACGGGATTGATAATATTCAGAATTTTCTGGATTTCTATCGGCTTGAACTGGAAGATTTAAAAGAACACTGGGATGCCGATGAGGATCAGGACTGGCAGGATGGCAATGATGTGAACGGAAATGGATCCTATGCTTATTTTGATGAAGTTTCAGGCAAATGGTATCCGGAACCGGGTGAAAGCGCCAACGATGATGTCGGCACGGATGGTGTGGGACCCTATGATTTAAATTATAGGCTTCTTGGTCCGGATGCGGACGGTTCAGAATGTAATCATAAACCCGATTATAATCCAAAAATAGGCAGCGAACCAAATTTTGCATCTACCGATGTAGCAGAATCTGATATGGTTGGTCTTACGGCATTTCGTCTGTTTCCTGTTCCGGAACACTCATCCAGTTTTCATTGGTTCAGAGGGGATGAGTCCATGTGGAATTTAATTGGAACTGATTCTACACAGGAATACTATGGGACAGTCTCAAACCTGATCGAAACATTTGCTTCAGGTCCGTTCCCTCTATATCAGGGGCGTGAAGAACGCATATCTATGGCCATGGCTCATGCTTATGAATCTAATTATGCAGCACTTAATGATGGGGAAAGACATCCCGCTCCTGCGCTTTATCTGCTTTTACGCATTATCAAAGCAATCTATGATGCTGATTATCAATTTGCTAAACCACCGCTTATGCCAACTTTGACGGCTTCTCCGGGTGATGGTGAAGTTGTTTTGACCTGGGATAATTTATCGGATACTCAGACTCATGAACCATTTCTGGGTAATATAAATGATTTTGAAGGATATAAAATATACCGATCAACCGATGCATATTTTACTGATCGTCAGGTAATTACTGATGGTTACGGTATTCCATTTTATCAGGATCCAATTTTTCAGTGTGATATTATAGATGATCGGTCTGGCTTTGCCGAGTATGGGACCGTGAGCGGTGTTGCATATAATCTTGGTTCTGAAACCGGGATAGTCCACCATTTTGTAGATAACGATGTTAAGAATGGTCGGACCTATTATTATGCCTTAGTTGCCTATGATTATGGTGATCCGAATATTGCCGGCGGTATCTCGCCTTCTGAAAATAATGTGGTTGTCGATTTTGATGAATACAACAATCTCAGAGCTCTTGGCCAGAATGTTGCCGTGGTTGTACCTGGTGTCCGGGCTAGCGGTTACGTTCCTCCTTCAGTAAGTGATATTGAAAATGCAAACCTGCTTGGTGATGGCATTGCGAATGTGGATATTCTTTCCAACAACGCAATAAAGGTGAGCCATAATTACTCTGTACAGTTTTCGAATGATACCCTGGACATCTATGCTAACGGCCAGACCAAAAGCAGTGTACTGACAGGAATTGTGTATACCACCAATGGTTTGTACATATATGATGAAAGTGAGAGCGGACAGTTAGTATACTCGGATAATCCAGATTTATCGGCATTTGACAATGTTCGTCATGTTGAAAGATTTGAACTTGGTTCTAAGGATACACTGAGATACACAACTCTTAAAACAAGCTCAGAAATAGTTACTGATGTCTTTGATGGTCTAAGGTTTCGGTTGAATCTTTCTAATGAAACAGCAACCAGAGACTTAGGAAATTCAGGTTGGGTTGTCGGTTACTCTCCGATGAACATTTCTTTTAATCAGGTTGAAAGTATATATGAAGGTGGGCTTATTTATTATCCATTCCCGTGGGATTATGACATTGTTTTTTCAGATAATGAAGCCATTTATACAGGAAGAACAAGTCCAACCATATTGCTGGATGAATCGGGCACCCTAATTCGGTCGAACAGTCTCATTACAGGTCATAAATTCAATTTTTATATCGAAAATAAATCATTCATAAATTCAATTGGCGAATATGAGCGCATGGAGCTTATTGTTCACGATATAAATCAAAATGACACACTGGATTATGACACAGACAGAATTTTAGTCGGTACGGTGGACACTTCCGGTAACTATTCTACTACGGTATTTGCCATTGATTTTCATGCCGCTGCAGGTCCAGAACAGCTTCCCCAGCCTGGCGATACGTATCGGATACGATATCATCGCCCAATGTGGAATACGGATGAAGTAACATTCACGGTGAATTCTGCCGGCGAATTAAATACCGAAGCGATTTCTTTAGGAATGGATGATATCCGCGTAGTTCCCAATCCTTACATTGCGACTAATTCAATGGAACAATCCGTTAGAAATCCATATTTAAACCAGGGAAGAAAAATTCGATTTGATAATGTGCCATCCCGATGCGTGATCCGAATTTTTACCGTCAGCGGTTATTTGGTTAATAAAATTGATGTTGAAAATAGTCCTGAAAATGGTGCGGTTTTCTGGGATTTGTTGACTAACGAAGGTTTAGAAGTCGCTGCTGGCATCTATATTTATCATGTAGAGGCAAAAGATACCGGTGATGAAAAAATGGGGAAATTTGCAATTGTTAAATAAAGTTAGGTGAAATAATGAGAAAGATAATTATATTACTTTTATTTTTACCCTTATTCCTGGCGGGACAAAATGGTCCCCATCGAAATGGGACAACCGCGATGAACTTTTTGGAAATTGGTTTTGGCAGTTCCGGCCTTGCCATGGGTGAAGCCTATGTTAGCATGGCGGAAGATATATCCGCAATATACTGGAATCCGGCAGGACTTGCTTTTATGAAACATTCGGAAGTCCAGTTTTCAATACAACCGTGGGTTGTTGATATCAACACCTCCTTTGCCGGCGCCGGAATGGTAATCCCTTCGTTGGGAACCATTGCGGTTGGTTTAATATATTTGGATTATGGTCAAATGGATGTTCTAACCGTTGATTATCCGGAAGGAACCGGAGAAGTGTTCTCAGCCAGCGACTATGCCTTTAGTTTATCCTATGCCCGAAAAATTACCAACTGGTTCGGTTTTGGTGCCAATTTTAAATATATCGGAGAAACTATACAACATATGTCTGCCAGCGCGCTGGCACTGGATTTAGGTGTGCGCATTAATACGGCTTTCTTTTCCCCCACCGGGGAACGGATTGATGGACTCAAAATTGGTATGAGTATATCCAATTACGGTACCCGCATGAGTTTTAGCGGGCAGGATATGCTGAACTATATCGATATTGAACCGGATGAATATGGTAATTATGGCTATGCCCAGGCAGAGTATAAACCGGAAGAGTGGGAACTTCCGCTTATATTTCGTTTGGGCATGTCTTTAAATGTAATGAAAATTCAGGATCATAGAATAACGCTGGCTTTAGATGCGATTCATCCGAATAACAACATGGAAACGGTAAATTTGGGCGGTGAATATGAACTCAATTTACCTGCAGTCGGTAATTTTTATCTGCGTGGCGGTTATAAAGCCCTTTTTCTTGAAGACTCTGAATTTGGCGTTACTTTTGGCGGCGGCATTCAGAAACTCCTAATGAACAATATTTCGCTAAAGATTGACTATGCTTACCGGAGTATAGGGCTGCTGGGTGATTATCATTGTTATACATTTGGCTTTACGTTTTAATGATTGAAAAATACGTAAAGATAATTTTAATATATTCGGGATTATTATTACTGGCATGCAGTTCCCGCGATCAGACCGATCGTTCAGTTCTCGTTAGGATTGGTGACAGGTATATTACAAGTGATGAATTCATTTCCAGATCCAGCTATACGATTAGACCGGAATGGTGCAGGAATGATAATTATGTCCATAAAAAAATCACGTTGAATTCCTTAATCGCTGAAAAATTATTAGCGCTGGAAGCAGGAAACAATACGCTGATTGATGATGACCCGGAAATACAAGCTTATTTAAAAGGCCGTAAGGAACAGGAATTACGCCAATTATATTATCAAAGAGTGGCTGTTGATAAAGTAAATTTAAATGATCAATTATTTAAAACAGCATTAGAAAATTCAGAGCGTACTTATCAGGTTGATCTTATCCCGATTGGGGATGATAGAATTGCTACTCAAATAGCCGAAGACCTTCATCAGAATAAAATCACATTTACTGATATAAAAGACGGAATCATTAAAGCAGGCGGTTCAGTCCAGGAACTTGAATTAAAGTTTGATTCGCCTTTAGAAGATCCGGTTTATAAAGCGCTATTCCATTCAGATAACATTCAAAAGGGCCAGATCATCGGTCCAATTAAGTTGGATGAACATTCTCATACGTTGATCCGGATAAATGGCTGGACCCGCAGGCCGGTAATAACGGAAAAAGATAAACAACAACGCCTGAATGATATTAAGGAAAAAGAAATCAGTGTTGCGGCGATGGATATATATGTGGATCGGATCAGGAACTTAATGCGTGGTAAAAAAATTGATTTTAATAAGGAAACACTGATTAAACTGGTGGAAGCGGTTGCCCCGGTCTATTTTAAAGCCCAGGAAAAATCCAAAACCAAAATGCAGAAAAAATTCTGGCAGATGGGAGACGATAGCCAGATAAATCTTGATGATGTGGCTGATCAGGTTGATGAAATTATAAACCAAACGTTGTTTGTAATTGATGGACAATCCTGGACGGTGGCACAATTCGAGCAGGAACTAAAAGTCCATCCACTGGTATTTCGCAATCCAAAAATGAGTAAACGGCAATTCGGCGAACAATTCCGTCTGGCAATCGCTGACATGATTCGTGACCGTTATATTACTGCCGATGCGTATGAGCAAGGATACGATAGAGAAAAAAAACTGAAACAGCGTTATGCTGTCTGGGCAGATAATCTGAAAGCGGAATACATGCGTCAGCAGATTCTGAAAGAGGCTGGCAGCGAAAATGCATTTGATCTGGCAGCAGTACAGAATATTCTGGATCCTTTTATTCAAAAACTATACATAAAGTATTCGGATCAGATTGAAATAAATATTGATTTATTTGAGACTATCGAATTATCCGATATTGATGTGTTTGTTGTTCAGGAAAATGTACCTTTCCCTGTGTATGTGCCAAATTTTCCCCGTTTAACCACTTATAATCGTTTGGATTATGGTAAAATGATGAAAGTAGAATAAATGATTCATAGATTCATCTATATTTTTTTAGTTGCCATATTTTCATTTTTATTGGGTAAAGATTATAAAGGAGCGGAACTTCGGACTAAGGACAGCTATGTGTACGGACGGTTTGAAATCTGCTATAAATCAGTAAAGGGCGCCGGCGTACTTAGTAATTTTTTTACTTACCATGATTTTACTACAAGTACTGCCGACTGGAATGAAATAGATATTGAAATCCTCGGTCGATATGAAGATGACCTGCAATTTACGACGATCACTCCCTATCAGAGTATTCAAAACAGCCACGCCTATGCTAATTTCAATCCGGCAGATGATTATCACGTTTATGCATTTGAGTGGACACCAAACTATGTAGCGTGGTTTGTAGATGGCGAAGAAATATACCGGCAAACCGGCGCGCATATTGCCACTCTGACAAGACCGCAAAAAATAATGATGAATATCTGGGCGCCTGAGAATGCCGATTCATGGACAGGCGAGTGGAATCCCGATATTTTACCATTATTCGCCTATTATGATTGGGTAAGTTATGCTGTATATGTACCCGGTGTTGGAAATACAGGAACTGATAATAATTTCATTGTCAGCTGGCGGGATGATTTTAATTCATTTGATACGGATCGATGGCAAACAGCCACACATACCTGGAACGGCAACCGGGTTGATTTTACTCCTGAAAATGTGTTCTTTAAAAATGGAAAACTGATACTATGTTTGACCGATGCGGAAAATACTGGATATGTTGATAATCAGGCGCCGGTTATTTTATGGGCCCGAACCGATAACGATAACATCATTGTGGAATTTTCAGAGGATTTGGATTCATTATCCGCCGTTAATCCATCAAATTATGGAATCAGTGGTACGGAAATAACCGGTATAGAAATTGAATCCAATAAAAGAACAGTGATTTTATCTACTTCCGGAATTGAAACAGGTCAATCTTATATATTAGTCGCCTTTAATATCAAAGATGCCTCTTTAGAAGGAAATATCAGGTCACAGTCGATAACTCAAGTTATCAATAATCAACCACTAAGTTTTCCAGTTCGAATAAATGTAGGCGGCGATGCCATCTACGGTGGTAAATATCTGGCTGACCAGATTTGGTCTCAGCAAGTTGAATACGGCCGAATGGATGGATGGCTGGAAAACTGGTTCGGCGATATTGCCGGTACGGAAGAAGACTTGTTATTCCAAAAAGGGTGCAGTGAGTTAGTGAAGTATAAAATCCGCGTCCCGACGGGCGTCTATTCGGTTAAACTAATGATGGCCGAGAACAGGCTTAGCCAGGTTGGTGAACGTGTATTTAGTGTTATTGTGGAAGGTAGTAAAGCTGCATCCGATCTTGATATAATAAAACAAGTTGGCCAGCATAAAGCCTATGAAATTATTGCTGATGATGTGACCGTTAATGATGGTATTCTTGATATCCATTTTACCAACTGGATTGATAAATCACTGTTAAATGGCATAGTGATTGAAAAGACTTCAACAAGCATTAAAACCAATCAGACTTCACAGCCGGGCTCGTTTAAAGTCATGCAAAATTACCCGAATCCGTTTAATCCGACTACATTAATCGAATACCATCTACCGATATTATGTGAAGTCGATCTTACCATCTATAATCGGGCAGGCCAGCTGATTGATAAAATGGAATTGGGTTCTATGAAAGCCGGCAGTCATCAGAAATTAATTAATCTAAACATTGCCAGCGGAGTATATTTTTACAGATTAACAGCCGCGTCCGGTAATGCTTATTATACAGATATTAAAAAAATGATTGTTTTAAAATAAACTGGTCAAAATGCTTAGTTTAGTCAAATTTATGTTTAGCGGTATATTGAATTGTAGTTATAGATCGAGACAGATTTGAAAGGATCACTTATGGAAGTAAATAAACGATATGTCATATTTGTTTCACTTGTGGTTGCCTTAGGCGGTTTTCTAATGGGATTTGACGCCTCAGTCATTTCCGGGGTAGTAAAATTTATTGAGATTGAATTTGATCTGTCAAAACTGGAATTAGGCTGGGCTGTTAGCTCTCTGACATTAAGCGCAACCTTAGCCATGATGCTGGCTGGTCCGCTAAGTGACCGCTATGGACGGAAACCACTCCTGCAGATTTCAGCTATTTTATATCTAATTTCTGCAATCACTTCCGCTATTGCCCCGACATTCTGGTTCCTGGTTGCGGCAAGAATGCTCGGCGGATTTGGCGTAGGCGCCTCTTTGATTTTAGCGCCCATGTATATTGCAGAAATATCTCCGGCAAAATTGCGGGGCACTATGGTTTCCTTCAACCAATTAAATATCGTCATAGGTATTTCTGTCGCTTTTTTTACGAATTACCTGATTCTGCAGTTAGGCAATTCTGAATTGGGCTGGGCTCAATCTCTAAAATTTGACGCATATAACTGGCGATGGATGCTCGGTCTCGAATCCTTCCCGGCTTTATTTTATTTCTTAAGTTTATTGGTTGTTCCGGAAAGTCCCCGTTGGCTGGTGATGAAAGGAGACGAGATTGCTGGATTAAGCATTCTTTCACGGGTCAATGGCCAGACTAAAGCCGGCGAAGAAATAAGGGCCATCAGGGCAAGCATGACTAGTCATGTTGAAAAAAAGAAAGTACCGATTTCATCACTTTTCAAACCTGCTCTAAAATTAGTTTTATTGATAGGCGTGGTTATAGCTATTTTGCAGCAAATTACCGGTATAAATTCTGTATTCTTTTATGCGCCGATGATTTTTGAGCAATCCGGTATCGGCACCGATGCCTCATTCTCACAGGCAATTCTTGTAGGTCTGACTAATCTTGTATTTACGGTTCTGGCCATGCTGTTAATCGATAAGCTGGGGAGGAAACCCTTATTAGTAGTTGGCGTGACCGGTATCGCTCTTGCGATGTTTCTTCTGGCCTATGGTTTTGGCACTGCGACTTATAAATTGACTGATGAGTCGATCAAAGAATTACCTGAGGCGATAAGTCAGGAATCATTGACCGCCTTAATTGATAAATCGTTTGATTCGGATGTGGCTTTCAAAGAAGCATTGGCAAAACAACTGGATGCGCAAATCGTAAAAGAACATGAATCTGCGCTGATTACGGCTGCAATTAAAATGAATCCTTATTTGATTTTAATTGGCATTATTGGCTTTGTCGCTTCGTTTGCGGTGTCCCTGGGGCCGGTTATGTGGGTGATGTTTTCTGAATTATTCCCGAACTGGATTCGTGGTCTGGCGATTTCCTTTGCAGGATTTATTAATTCGGCGATTAGTTTTCTGGTACAGCTTGTTTTCCCATGGGAACTGGCAAATTTCGGAAGCGCAACAACATTCATGATTTATGGTATTTTTGCGGTTGCCGGATTGGTATTCATATTCACTATAGTACCGGAAACCAAAGGCAAATCACTTGAGGAATTGGAAAAGATTCTGGTAAAATAGTGCAATTAAGTATAATATCATTCAATAGTTTTACAATTGATGATGATACTCTGAGACATGCCATAAAAAATAAATAGAATTAATATGATGACGTGTAATTCAATCCCGTTAATTTTTCTCTTTTTATCGATATCATGTACAGCTCAAGATATTAGCCATACAAATCCAGTTAAGGCGGAAGTCAAAAGAGTTAATAATTCCTATACATTAATCCGGGAGGGGCGGCCTTACTATATAAAAGGAGCCGGCGGTTCATCAAGACTAGCAGAATTAGCCAGGCGCGGCGGAAATTCAATACGCACCTGGAGTACACACCGGGCGCAGGCTGTCCTGGATTCGGCGCAAAAATATAACCTGACAGTAATGATGGGGCTCCACGTAGAACGGGAGCGGCATGGTTTCGATTATAATGATGAAATGGCGGTCGCAGAACAACTCAAACGTTTACAAAAAGAAGTAGAGAATTATAAAAATCATCCGGCATTGCTGGCCTGGGGTATTGGCAACGAACTGAATCTGCGCTATACCAATAAAAAAGTATGGAATGCAGTCAATGATATTGCCAAGATGATTCACCGGGTTGATCCGAATCATCCGGCAACAACTATGCTTGCCGGCATCGGAAAAGAAGAAGTGGACTATATTAAGGAACACGGTCAGAATATTGATTTTTTATGTATTCAGATGTATGCCGATGTGATCAATGTCCGTGAGCGGGTTGCACAGGCCGGCTGGGATGGACCATATGCCATAACAGAATGGGGCGCAACCGGCCACTGGGAAGTAGCAAAGACCGATTGGGGTGCGGCGATTGAACAAACCAGTACCGAACGGGCAAAGGTTCTACAGGAACGTTTTGAAAATGCCATTAAACCGGATACGACCCAATGCCTGGGTTCTTATGTTTTTCTATGGGGACAGAAACAGGAACGCACACCAACCTGGTATGGATTGTTTACAGAAAATGGTGAGATTATGGAAAGCATTGATGTACTGCAATATCTCTGGATTGGTACATGGCCGGTTAACCGGGTACCTCAAATATTTGATATTAAATTGAATGGCCAAACCCGATATGATAACATCAGAATTTCAGCAAATACCCGAGCAGTATTAATGTTCCGAAGTCATGATTTTGAGAATGATTCATTAATTGTTGATGCTGAACTGTTGCCTGAAAGTACTGATCTCGGTGATGGAGGGGATCATGAATCCCGACCGGAAACAATAAACAATCTAATTTCAAAGACGGAACAAAATACAGTTACATTCAATACACCATCAAAAAAAGGTGCATATAGGATTTTTGTTTACATCAGGGATGGACATAATCATGCGGCTGCAGCCAATGTGCCGTTTTATGTTGAATAAATTTGAGAGGATAGTATGAAAAATGCATTCTCAGTCTGTTTAATTTTACCATCGCTATATTTTTTATTGTTATCGGTTGGTTGTCATAAACAAGCAGATAATATGGTATCCGCTGTTAAAATTGAAGCAGAATCGTATGTGGATTCGTTTGGGGATTTTGCATTGAGCGAATTCGATGGTAACAAAGTAATCACCGCATTGGATAAATCTGAATGGCTGGCTTATGATGTGAATGTTGAAGTGCCTGGACGCTATCGCTGTGAGATTAACTTGTCTTCAGAGTCAAACACTTCGGGGTCCTGCTGGATTGAAGATTATTATGATAATCAGGATGGACGTACCTATAATATTACGGCCGGGATTCCGGTGCCCGCGACACGCAAAGGCGGCAAGTACAGCATCACATCCAAAGAAGGTTGTCCGTTAAATACCGGCCTGCATAAAATGAAGCTGCATTTTGAAAGTGACAGCGTAAATGTTGACTGGATTATATTTACTTTAATTAAACCTCATCGAATAACGCCGGATACCTTTGTGCAGAATATGGCTGGTGATAAATGGGAACTGGTCTGGTCGGATGAATTTGAAGGTCAGGGATTGCCGGATACAAACAAATGGGCGTATGATATAGGCAATTGGGGCTGGGGAAATAATGAACCGCAATATTATACGGAATACAGAACAGAAAATGCCCGTCAGGAAAACGGTAATCTGGTTATTGAAGCCCGCAAAAATGATCTGGGACAGCCGTGGACTTCAGCGCGACTCACTACCCGGGGCAAAGAAAACTTTTTATACGGGAAGATTGAATTCAGAGCCATGCCGCCGGCCGGAATCGGTACATGGGCAGCCTGCTGGTTTCTTGGGGACGCGTATCGTGATGAATTATCCTGGCCCTATTGCGGAGAAATTGATGTGATGGAATGTGTCGGCAGGGAAGTCAATCAGGGAACAGGGGATGGCATTAATCACGCATCCTGTCATACACGGGCCTATTATTTTAAACAGGGCAATCACCTGACCAGCACTATTCAGGTTAAAAATATGACGAATGAGTTTCACCTCTATTCAATTGAATGGTCGCCTGATGGCATACATGCCTATCTCGATGGCCAAAAATACTATACCTATGATAAACTCAATGGCGAAAGGGAGTGGCCGTTTAATAATCCGCAAAATATTATTCTAAATCTTGCCATGGGCGGCGGTATGGGCGGCCCGATTGATGAAAATATCACCTCTCAAAAATTACTGATTGACTATGTACGTGTTTATCAGAGAAAATAGTAGATTTTTAAACTGAAAGGTTATCATGAAATATTTTTTATCTGTATTTTTAGGTTTAATGATTTTAAGTGGATGCGATAGTTCTGCCAAGAAATATTCAGAATTAACTGTTATACAAACTTCTGCATCGGGTGATCTTTATACACAAAAAGGCGCGGTTAAATTATCCCAAAATCAACAAGCAGAAACCAATGTAATTGTAATCAAACCGGAACTACGCTATCAGCAAATTGTGGGTATTGGCGGGGCATTCACAGAAGCTTCTGCATATAATTTAAATCAGTTAACCAAAGATAAACGGGATGAAATTTTAGATGCTTATTTCAGTCCGAAAGGGGCGGCTTACAGTCTGACGCGAACACATATCAACAGCTGTGATTTTTCATTATCCTCCTATTCCTATGCTGATGTTCCCGGCGATACCAGTCTTGAACACTTCTCCATTCAACCGGATATGGATGACTTAATTCCATTTATTAAAGATGCGATGCAGGTAAAGGGCGCTTCATTCAAAATAATAGCCTCACCGTGGACGGCGCCCAAATGGATGAAAGATAACAATGCCTGGTTTGGCGGCTCACTTAAAAAGGAATGTTATCCGGTTTGGGCTGATTTTTTCGTTAAATATATTAATGCCTATGCCGGGGCTGGCATCCCGATCTGGGGAATCACGGTGGAAAATGAACCGCTCGGTAATGGCAATTCATGGGAAAGCATGCATTTTACTCCTGAAGAAATGGCTCAGTTTGTCGGGAATGACCTTGGACCTGCTTTTAAGAAATCCGGTATTGATACCAAAATAATGATCTATGATCAAAACCGGGACCATCTAAAAGAATGGGCGGAAATTATACTCAATGATTCAGTAGCTGTACCTTATATTTGGGGGACAGCGGTACATTGGTACAGCAGCACATATGACTGGTACCCGGAAATTTTAAATGCAGTTCATGAAAAATTTCCGGAAAAACATTTAATCCATACCGAGTCCTGTATTGATTCCGAGGTGCCGGTTTGGGAGGATGACAGCTGGTACTGGAAAAAAGAAGCAACCGATTGGGGGTATGACTGGGCGCCAGAAGAAGAAAAATATTTGCATCCTAAATACGTGCCGGTGTACCGCTACGCCCGTGATATCATTGGCGGAATCAATAGCTGGTTAACCGGCTGGGTGGACTGGAATTTGGTCTTGAATGAACAGGGAGGTCCGAATCATGTTA
>JAFGKZ010000115.1 GCA_016928315.1 Calditrichaceae bacterium | reverse complement strand
GTAAAACTTGTGTTATTGGGTTATCTATCATATATCTTAATTGGATGGATATTATTGTCCTTACCCTTTGCACAATCGATAGACACATCAGTTTTAGACAATTTATTCACTGCGACATCAGCAATTTCAACAACAGGTCTTGTTACGGTGAGTGCGTCAGACAATTACACATTTTTTGGAGAAATATTAATTTTAATCCTGATTCAGATTGGTGGAATCGGATATATGACTTTTGGTTCATTTGTGATATTATCCAGCAAAAAGCATCTTTCTCCTGAAAGAGCAAAGGTATCCAGTGAAGTATTTACCCTACCTAAAAATTTTAGGGTTGATAAGTTTATAAGAAGTGTTGTAGTATTTACTTTCACAATCGAACTTATTGGAGCTATTTTTTTATTCTTTATTTTTAGATCATCAAATGTTCCGAATACTTTTTGGAGTGCCATTTTTCACAGCGTATCGGCTTTCTGCACTGCAGGCTTTAGTATTTACAATAATAGTTTTGAATCTTTTCACAATAATTTTTGGTTAAACCTGATTATATCGATTTTAAGTTATTGTGGTGCAATTGGATTCATTGTATTTGTAGATGTATGGCGAAAGTTTAAAGGAAAAATTAAAAGAATTACCCTGACGAGTAAAATAATTTTACATACAACTCTCTGGATTAGTTTTATTGGAACAATAATTATTTTTCTAACAGAACCATCAATTCAATCTTTATCACCAGATGAGAAATTAATGACTTCATTTTTTCAAGCGATGACTTCGATAACAACAGTAGGTTTTAATACAATATCAATAGGGGGGATTACAAAAGCTACAATGCTAATAATAACAATATTAATGATAATTGGAGCATCTCCTTCCGGCACTGGCGGTGGATTAAAATCTACCACATTTTCTGCAATGCTTGGCGTTATGAAAAGTGTACTAAAAGGCGAGTCAAAGGTGACTTTCTGGAGAAATGAAATTCCATTTGAACGTATTTGGACGGCAATAGCGAGTTTATGCTTTTATGTAACTTTTCTTATCTTGGGAATATATCTGCTCAATCTGACCGAATCTTTTGATTTTGAACATATTGTTTTCGAAGTTGCATCTGCGCTAGGCACAGTTGGTCTCAGTATGGGAATTACTTCAGAATTGACAAATCTTGGGAAAATCATTATAACTCTTGTAATGTTTATTGGCAGGATTGGACCTATAACTTTTGGCATGGCACTCTTTTTAAGGGAAGATATTTTGTATCAAGATGAAGAAAAGGATATCGCAATATAATCAAAACCTAATTGCAAGCCCCGTTATAGCCTGTCTGTTTAAAAGGCCTGGAATACCTAAGAGACAAACCTGCTTATCGCATTTGAAAAACGGAGTTCGGATAAAATTAATACCCCCTGTTGTAAAGTTATTCATACCTCAGCGCTTCAACCGGATCTACACTGGCTGCCTTGCGCGCCGGGAAAAAACCGGCCAGTAATCCAATCAGAGCCAGTAAAAAGATCGATACTATCAGTACGGATGAGGATATCAGCGGTCTTAGGAGAAAAGCCATGGGGCCGTCCTGTGCAGGCATCATCCACATTAGTTTAATAACGCCAACCGAAACCAGAAGGCCTATCGCGCCGCCGATAAAGGCAATGAGCAGCGATTCGAAAATAAACTGAAAAATAATATGACCTCTTCGAGCGCCTACGGCCCGTTTAATACCAATTTCCCGGGTACGCTCCTTAGCCACTACAAACATGATATTGGCTACGCCCACGCCGGCGATAATCAGAGTCATCGATCCGATGAATGCGAGGAAGATATTGATGCCCTGAAAGACTTTTGCGCCCATTTTTTCATTTTCAATAAAATTCCACATAGGCACCGCGCGTTCATCTTCAGGATCAAACTGGTATTTTTTACCCAAAACCTTGCGAATTTCCTTTTCCACATGCATACCATATTCGGCGCGCACCGGTTTAACGATCATCTCATTCAGATAAATATTGCCATAAATGCTTTGAAAGGTACTGAAAGGAATAATCGCTCTGCGGTCATCAGGACCATTATTCATTGAAGTCTGCAATTTTTTAGGCATTGTTCCTACAATTTTAAACGGCAGCCCGTCAATTTTTACCGTTTCTCCTATGGGATCCGGCCGGCCGAACAATTCTTTCGCCAGCTCGCCGCCCAGAAAAACAACCCGTTTTTTCTCTTTCATATCGAGCGCATCCAGGAAACGCCCCCCGGCTGAATGATAAGTTCGTCTAAGAAATTCAAATTCCGGATAAACGCCTTCCATATGGGTGGAAGAAATATTATCGCCTGCTTCGAGGGTGACATATTTTCCAAAACCCGGGATGGCTACATCAACCTGTGGAATATTTTTTTCTATTACACGACAGTCTTCCTCTTTTAATTGAATTCTGCGTCCGACCGGAAGACCCTCCCATTTTTTAGTTGTCTGGCCGCCATAGACGCGAATAATACGGTCGCCGGCGTTCAGCAATCCTTCACGCATACGGAAAGCTAACCCGTTGCCAAAAGCCATAAGCATGGTAACGGCGATAATGCCCCAGGATATCGCAATCGTTGTTAAAAATGCCCGGGTTTTCTGGGTTTTTATATCCTCAACAAATTCACGTATAAGTAATAAAAAATTCATTTCTCTTATTCCTAAAGGTATGAGTTAAACTAATACCGTAAGCAATCAATAACATTTAATTTAGCGGCCCGTCTGGCTGGAAAAAATCCCGCCAGAAATCCAATAGTCCCGAGAATGATTACCGTTATAAGCGCAACCCAGGGATCAAACACAGGCACACCGACCGCTTCTCTGAATTCCACGACAGGAATAGCGGCAATCAGTTTAATTAAAATCAGGGCCATAATGAATCCAATTGCAGCGCCAATACCAATTACAACAAAAGCTTCCAGCAGTAATTGTCCAAAGATATTTTTACTTTTAGCGCCAACCGACCGTCGAATACCGATTTCCCTCGTACGCTCCTGCACAATCACGTACATGATATTAGCCAGTCCAATACCGCCGACTATCAGGGTTACCACACCCATTAATCCCATAAAGATATTGAAACCCAGATTGAAATAGAAAATAAACTTATCAAATTCGGTGGTATCCCAGATACCCAGGGTTTCCTTATCATTCGGATCAAACTTGAATTTTTTAGCCAGAGTTGCATATACATTCTTTTTAGCATCCTCGGACATGAGCGGACCGGCTATCTGGTACACAAAGTTGTTAAGATATTTGTATCCAAAAATAGATTTAAAAGTGCTCATTGGAATAAATGCCCGGTCATGATCCCGTGAACTGTATGATGAATTTTGTGTTTTTGCCAGCATAACGCCGACTACCAGAAAAGGCGTCTCTTCAATATAAACATATTGACCAATGGCATCCGCATTCTCACCAAATAAGAAATCTCTAAGCTTGTTACCGAGAAATACCACTCTGCGGTTTTTCTCAACATCCAGATCATTAAGCCATCGCCCGCCTGGTTCAGGACGGATACTGCGCATATCCGCGTATTCCGGAATAATTCCGGAAATATTCGGCCGGTTAATTTTATCTGCAACACGAATAGGCGTTCCCCATTTGCTGAATTCAGGACTGATGCGTTTAATTTCTTTAACATTAGCCCGTATCATTTCGATATCATCTTCATTCAACCGGATGGGGCGTCCTTTTCCGTAGCCCTGATAAGGAATACTGGTTTGACCGGGCCATACGATAACCAGTCCCTCGCCTATGCCGTGCATGTTTACGCTCATTTGTTTTTTAACGCCGACGCCGAATGCCAGCAAAAGCACAACCGTCAATGTTCCCCAAATGATGCCGAACATGGTCATTGCCGTGCGGGCTTTATACTGACGAAGGTAGGAAAGGATTTCTTTTAATGATTCATATAAATTTATCATTTTTTAGTCTTTTCGGTTTCATTTTATGAACACTGTTTTATTACCCTCCTAAATCCCCCCTGACAGGGGGGATATGGGAGGTATTTTTCTGCTATGTAATTTCCTTAACCTCTTTTTCCAGCACTTCCTGACCTTCATCCAATCCTTCTATAACCTCAATTAAGATGGCGTCGCTTAAGCCGGTTTTGATAAAACGCTCTTCTGATCCCATTTCACCTTTGGGAATCTGCACAAATGCCGAATCATTTCTAAAGGTAACTACCCGCTCCGGTAAAGAAAGAACGCTGTCCCGTTTAGCAATAATAATATGAGCATTGGCCGAGTAACCTGCCCGGAGTAGTGCACCATCGGTCTCTTCAATCATTATCTCGATGGGAAATACGGTTGTGTTATCCTGTTTTCTGGCTTTTAATGAGATGAGCGTAACATGCCCCTTAATGGTTTTACCGGGCAGCGCGCCAACTTGCAGTTCACACGGCATCATCTCTTTAATTTTACCAACGTCAATTTCATCCACTGTGCCTTTGAATAATAAATCTTTCATATCGGCCATGCGCATGATGGCCGTGCCTGGCTGATAGGAAGTTAATGGTACCACCGGATCTCCGAGATTAACATTTTTTTCCAGAATAAAACCGGTCAAAGGTGATTTAACAACTGTTTCGATATTGGTATTGGCAATGATCACTTTACCTTTTTCAATCAGTTCCAGTTGTTCGTTGGCAATCTGCAGACGCAGTTTGGATTCATCATACTGTCTGGCTGTTAATTCAAAGTCCTGATCTGCCATAAAACCCTGAGCTTTCAGCTTCTTACCACGTTCGAATTCTTTCTTCATGGTTTCCAGTTCAATCTGAGCCATTTCCACATTACGTTTGGCCTGCACCAGTTCCTGTGGCGTAGGATCCGGCTTTACTTCCACCAGCGGATCGCCGGCTTTTACGAAATCACCTACATCAGCGTACAATTTTCCAACCACACCGGATACTTTGGATTTAACGTCGATTTCATTCACAGGCTCAATGGAACCGACGGCCAAGGCTTTATCGGTAATATTTTTTCGTTCCACTTTAACCGTAGCCCGGCCGTTCTCGTTGCCATTGGATCCAGAAGATGATACGACTAAAATCACCACAATAAGTACGGCTACGACGCCGAAGATAATGATCCATTTTTTCTTTTTCTTTTGCATTGATGAACATCCTCCCATTAATATTTATTTAGGCAGCGCATATAAAAATTCATAATTCATATACGCCCACACATGAAGATAGTTACGTTATCATATGTAAAAAAATGTAATATCTTTTAACGGCGTGTAAAAAATACTTAATTGCAGGTAAATACTTTTCTATAGATTCCTAATGTTGGAAATTGAAAAGGGCAGGTCATCATGTTTTAAGAATTCCAGCCAATTGATTGATGAAATGGTCATATCGCCTTGTTCATCTTCCTTCAGTGCGGCTCTTTGATATTCTTCAATTTTATAACTGATTACCGTTGAATCCGTACTAAATACAAAAATTAAATTCTTAACATAAACCGGATCAATATCCAGATCATAAGCCACTTTAATTTCATAGACCACTTCATTACGATTTTCATTCAAACTGTCCGGTTGACCCAGTAAATCCTCAAGTTGTTGATAAGTTAAACCCGTCAACTTATAGTTTGTGACCAGGTCATCGAGCATCACATTGCGATAGGGATAGGATAAATTTTCTTTCTCCAGCCATTTTGTTTTCTCAAAATGCGTATCCTGATTGCAGGCATGCAGAATAGGAAGGACAAAGAACAGGAAAAATACTATTTTCAAGAAGTTATTTTTTTTCATCAAAACTATCACTTATATATTCTGAAATTGGCAGTACGAACCAGCGCGGAATCGCTCCATTCATTTGGCTGCCAGGCACGAACATAAATCAGCGGATCGCGTTCAGTAAAATCAATCAGCAGGAATAAATACCCCTCATCGGCATAGGTAGTGGATGCATAACTCTGGCGCATTTCCACACCGTAAACGCCTTCGGCATTATTTTTTTTGATGATATCAAAGGAACTGAAATCCAGAAAAATATCTTTTTGGGCACTGAATACCTTACGCTGGCGATCTATGTATTTCTGCTTGGTCAGTTTAAGATATTCATAATCGGGTTCCTTACTGAATTTTTGATAGTTAACCATATTATCCGGCAGAGGTTTTCTTTCAAATTTACGACCGATTAGAATAAGTGCATCTTCTGCAAACATGAGATCAACGGTTTCAATGTCTCTGGTAAGATAGGCGGTGCGATATTTTTCCACAAATTTGATAATCTGCTGACGTTTATCCCAATCCTTGCCAAACTCGGATTGCTTTACAAAAGTCTGGTACAAATTTTCAGTAATACTAACGTTAATATCTGTTAATTCACCTTTATCATTAAAATCCAAAACCAGATATTCAGTGGACTGTTTATTAATGGACGGATAATTGTGCAGAAACCGAATCTTTCTTAATTCGTAACCGGATTTTGTTTTATTTACTTTTGCTTCGATAGTCTCAGATAATGGTTTGGGATGATTAAAGGCAAGATAGTCTAAAAGTTTATCGCGCAGAAAAGGATCGCCGGAATATTTTTGGAGAATTTGAGATTTATTACCAAATGAAATAACATCCAAAAACTGCACAGCGGATTGCGTAATTTTTTCAGCAATTGGAATTTCATCTTTAAATTCAAGTTTCATATTCCAGTTACTGCCGCCCGTGCCTTGAGATATAACAGGTTCAGAAGATGCCGGTTTAGATTTTAAACGAATAGACTTTGCCGCATTGAATGTTGGCTTATTTACCACATCCCACAGATCGGCAATAATGTTGTATTCATCCCGCGCATCATAATAGGCATATTTTATATTCAGTTTTAAATTATCAAATCCGGCGGATGCGCCAAATAACTGAAATGTAGCTAAACCATCGCGTCCCTGTACAAAGACCTGGTTGGAACCATCCCAAAATGTAAAATCCAGCATGGAAACCGGTGCGCCATTATGCGTAATCTGCAGGGTAATCTCACGTTCGCTACCTGATATTTTTTTATCATTCACCGGTGTAAAGCGAACATTAGCGATTATTTGATTTATTTTTTCCGGAATATCGGTTGTAAAGTTAATGCCTTGAAATACAACGTTTTGTTCCGGCAATGAATTCATCAACAGAATGGAAAAATAATACAGCTTTAAGGCAGCCGCATAATTACCGGCTGATTCATTCTGTTTGGCCTTCTGGTAGATATCATAGATGAGCTGCTTGCGTTCATTAAATATTTTAACCACTTCCTGTTTGGACAGATAACAAAACACGTTGATGCGGCCGTCATCCTGCGGTTCTTTAATGGTTTTTACATTTTTTAACGTTGCTGAGCTGTGTGTTTTTAGAATGGATTTTACATCTTCGTTCAGCTGTTTTTTGGATTCCTGAATTTTTTGTTCATAGGATTTAGCTACGCACACAGCAATTTGTTCCGTAAGTTCTTCCAGAGCCTGGTCGCGGGCCTCGCGGACGTCAAAGGACAGACCGCTGCCGTAAAAATAATCGCCGAACTGTATAATATCTTGCTGATTCTGGGCCAACATAATAGTGAAACCAAGTAATATCGAGAGTATAGTTTTCTTCTTCAATATAAAATCCTTAACCTTTTTTTCTGTTCATTTCAAGTTCTTCAGCATCCGCCTGATCTCGCAGACGTTTTGAGCTTTTCTTTGCTAAAATAAGATCATCATAAGAAATAATATTTACAGCAATATTATCCAGTTCAACCTGTTGAAAATTTGAAAAAATGGTTTCATTACTAATGCCAATTAAATGGGTTAACAAATCAATACGATTTGGTTCGACTCCCAGATGGACTGCACTGCCCGCTGTTTCAAAAAATTCTTTTGGAATACCGGCTTTTGCAAAACCGAAATCCCGAAGGGCGTGCATTACTTTTTCAGCATTGGATTTTGATGGAAAAATTAAAAAATCTATATCCTGAGTAGTACGTATATAACCGTAATAATTAACTGCAAAACCGCCTACTATACAATAAGCGACAGCATGTTTCTGAAAGAGCCTGATTAAATCTTTCATGTCATCACTAAAAACATCAGATCGCCTTTTAAGATATTCTTTCATAACTGGCAATTTTTTCAATTGGCTTATGTATCCAATCGGCGCCCCACCTGCGGGCCTGAAGCGCTGCAAATTCCTGCTGCATTTCAATAACGCTCAGTTTTCTTCGCCGGTCATGTTCATATTTATTTTCTTCCTCAAAGGATGAAAAATATTTTATATCTTTATTTTGTCTGATTTTATTTTTCATATCTAATGTTTTTCATTGACTTTTCGAGGAATTTATAGAAAATATTCTTTCGGTTCAACGATTTATATTCTTTCTGTTAGGCTAAAGCCCGGGGTTTGGAATTAATTTAATTTATCCACGAGCTAAAGCTCGCGGCAATTCAAATCTATTTTATCAGTTATACAGTTTTTCTGAATAGCTGCGGGATTTATCCCGTAGAAAACGGTTTTACCAAGAACTATTTGGGCTTTAGCCCAATAGGAGAACACTCTTTATCCACGAGATAAATCTCGTGGCAAATCAGCTTATGATCATGGTAAATCAGATAAAATTTCTCTGTGATTACGATTTTATGAATAGCTACGGGATTTATCCCGTAGAAAACAATTCCCCCCACTCTCTTCCGGGCTTTAGCCCAATTTCTTAAATCCATATTTTTTTAAAAACAAATCATACTCTTCAGAAAATTTTTTTCTCCGATGATGCTCTTCCTGATTTTTAATATACTCTCTGACCCTATTAACCTGCGATTCGCCAACCGATACGCCTATATATTCTCCCTGCCAGCTAAATTTAATTTTTAACATTTTGTTCTTGTTTATCCAGTTGGATGATTCACCTTTGATTAATCGGGCAACTTCACTAATGGATTGGCTGGCGCCAAGAGAAATTAAAATATGGCAATGGTCTTCAATGCAGTTGATAAAATCAATATATATTTCTTTTTTCGTTGCGTTATCGCGAATATGGGTTAACAGCTTTGGCCTTAATTCGGTAGATATTATTTTATCCCGGTTTTTTGTGGAAAATATTAGGTGAATCCAGATTCTGATATAGGGCATTGTTAATCCTTTTTTTGAGGGGCTAAAGCCCTTTTGTTTTGAGAGCCTTCCTTTTCCACGAGCTAAAGCTCGTGGCAATTCAGCTAAAGCTCGTGGCAATTCAGCTAAATCTCGCGGCAATTCAGATAAATATAATAATTCACGGTTCTTTAAATAGCCCCGCGCTTCAGCGCGGGGAAAATGATCCTCTCAATAATTAGGGGCTTTAGCCCAATTTGTATTGAGAGCCTTCCTTTTCCACGAGCTAAAGCTCGTGGAAAGTCAAATTACATTTCTCCCTAATACAACTCTCTTGAATAGCTACGGGATTTATCCCGTAGAAATTGGTATTAACAAAAATCAGCGGGGCTTTAGCCCAATGAGATTGATAAAACTTCATCGATCAGAATTTTTATTTTACCATCCCCAGCCCTCCATGCTCGCGGGGATGGTTTGGGTGGGTCTAAAATCCCTCCGCATCTTCGATTAGTCTACCAATCCGAAGGTATTTATTCAGTTTGTCCGCCTGTTGCAGGGAAGCAGGATAAAGGTCTGGACAGACGCAGCACGGTTTACCTTTCCATGGATCGGCAAATTCTGTCTGCGCGCCTGTGCTCAGGAGACGAAAACCAAGATTGTTGTTACGATTATCCGGAGTATTCCTATTGCGATTAGCGACACGCACGTTCTGTGCATTGTTGTTCCAACTGCCGCCGCGATTCACCCGGTTCGAGCCTTTCAACGACCGTTATCCTTGTATTTCAAAACCGAACGCTTAGATAGCTGTGAAGACTGTTTAAGCTACTGATAAATGACTCTTCTGAGATCAGACCCCGCTCATACTCCGATTGACGAATTTTTAATTTACTAAGTCCTCTTTTTTTGTTCTCATTCTTCAATTTAACATAAGCCGGAAAAATTCTTCTTCCAAGAAAACTTAACCCATGTGTGCGATTATTAAGCAGAGTGGCGGATTCTTTAATCTTAAGGCCTAACTGATCTTCTAAAAAACTCCGGCCTTCTTTAAAATAATTCTTCAACACAGTTTTATCATGATCAAAAAAAACAAAATCATCCATATATCTCAAATAATACCGGATGCCCAGCCGGTCTTTGATAAAATGATCAAAGGGATCGAGATAGACATTGGCAAAAAACTGGCTGGTTAAATTACCGATGGGTAAACCGACGCCATTATGACCTCCGTTGCTGATAATTTTATCCAGCAGTTCCAGCAGTTTTTTATCTTTTAACTTGCGATTTATAATGCTCATCAATATGCCATGATGCATGCTTTCAAAATATTTTTCAATATCGCTTTTTAAAAACCAGCGATTTTGTTTTAAGTGGGTCTGAGCCCGGGCGATGGCTAAATGGGTGCCCTTTCCCTTCCTTGTGGCATAGGAATCAAAAATAAATATTTTTTCATATAGCGGTTCCAGAATATTAATGATAGCATGATGGGCAACGCGGTCACGAAATGGCGCCACGGCGATCGTACGCTCTTTCGGATCATAAATGGTGAAATAACGGTAAGCGGCCGGCTGATAGCTGCCATCCATAAGTTCAGTTTGCAAGCTAAATAATTCTTGTTCAAGGTTATAAAAAAATTCCAGCGCCACCGGTTTATTGTTGGCCGCGCGCATGGCTTTTTTAAAAGCCCGATTCAAATTTTGAAAAGAACATACCTGTTCAAACAGGAAACCTACCCGGCGCATGTACGTATCCACCCGCCAATCATTTTACCAAATTCCTGAATTTCACCGGCTATATATTCATACTGCTTTCCTGATATATAGCGCCTTTCAAAGCTTAATCTCAAAAATACCCGCAATTTTTCCAGATATATATTAATCTCTTTCAGTATATATAGTCTTTCTTTGCTATATATAGCCTGAATTATTTTTTCAACAACATCCAAAGTCAAATTGGCAATCCTCGAGCTTATTGTAAAACGGGCGGTTTTGGGGTACTGCTCGCAACGCGAAAGAATCCAGTCGGTAATTTCATACCATTTTTTAAATACGGGATAATCTTCATTCATGGTTATCTCCATAAAAGTTTTTTACAAGCTCAATGATTTCTTTACCGTAGCGGTCGATTTTCTTTTTACCGAAACCCCGTATTTGCTTAAGTGCCTCCAGAGAAGCGGGACGTCTGCGCACAATGGCATTCATCTGCTCGTTGGCAAAAATGATATAAACCGGCACGCCGGCCTGATCCGCCTGTTCTTTGCGCCACTCGCGCAGTTTATCCCTGAGAAGATTTTCGGCTTCGCTGAATTGCAGATCGTTTTTATGATCTTTTTCCAGAATAACTTCATAGGCCATAAATACCGTCCAGTAAGCATTCTTCTCATTGAGAAAGAATTCAACCTCGTAATGATTAAGTTTTTTGTTGACTAAAAAGTTATTGACCTCTTCTTCATCAAAGGTCTCTGTTTTTTTATCAAACGGCAGGGTTAAAAACTTAAAAAGCATAAAATTTAAAAACTCCAAAATGTAAAAAAGTAAAAAACCTAAAATTTT